>NZ_CALMGQ010000180.1 GCF_937863595.1 uncultured Cytophaga sp. | reverse complement strand
AATTATAGGCGAAATATTTTATTGTTGGTTCAGTTGTAGTGTATAAAATTGGAAGGTAGTTTTCCAATTAGTGAGTCTGCTAAAATAATTTCACAAAAACTATATCAATTAGAGTTGAAATTTTGATTTAATGTGCGTGTTCGATTACAACAATTTCCATGAATATCTCCCATATTATATATTTTAACATCTTTAAATGGATGCATGTTTAACTGGGTGATTTAAATAGTTAAATATGTACGTGTGTATTTCATAAAAAAGCTCTGATTAAATCAGAGCTTTTAAAATATAAGGAGTCAAGCACATTACATTTTGATGATGGTAAAATCAACACGTCTGTTTAATTGTCTACCTTCTTCTGTTTCGTTAGTAGAAACGGGTTTGGATTTTCCAAAGCCTTTGGATTGAATTCGGCTGATATCTATTCCTTTTGAAACCAAGTAATTTACGACTGCTTTCGCTCTGTTTTGAGATAAAATTAAATTGTCTGCTTCCGTACCAATATTGTCTGTATGTCCAGAAATTTCAATAATCATAGTCGGGTAGGTGTTCATTAATTCTACCGTTCTGTTTAATTCTGAAAACGATTCTTTTCGTAAATCACTTTTAGAAAAGTCGAAAAATAAGTTATTTAAACGTATTGTTTGTCCGGTTACTAAAGGTGCTAGGTACAAATTTCGTTCTATTTCTTTGTATTCATTCAATGCATTTAAATCGATGTTATCAGAAACGGAAAAGAATTTATCTTTTTGAGCTAAGAAGCCATAATAGGTGCCAGCGGGTAAAACAATTTTATAGGAACCCGTTTTAGGATCGCTTGTTGCAGTTCCCATTTCTTTTCCCGTCTTCAAATCTACATATTGAATGTCGGCTTTAAGTGGATCTTTAGTTACTGAATGCATCACTTTTCCATAGATTAAAACCACAGGATTTGGTTTTGCTGATTTAGGTAATGCTACTCTAATAATATCAATTTTACCGATACTGTTTTCTCCCGTTACTAGATACGCAAAATCTCCAGAAGCAGAAGCTGAATAATACGCATCCCAATTTGTAGAATTAATTTCAGGTCCAAGGTTTAATGGTTCAGACCAATTTGTATAAGTTGAATCCAGTCTTCGAGTCATAAAGATGTCTGCACTTCCGTATGTAGGATGCCCGTAGCTTGCAAAATAAAGTGTTACACCATCTGCAGCTATAAACGGAGTGAGCTCGTCTTTTTTCGTGTTAATTTGATTGCCCACATTTAGTGGTTCGCTAAAACTTCCATCGGCTTGTATAAAGCTCACATAAACATCTTTTTCTCCTTTTGAATCATCTCGTTGAATACACATGAACAGAACTTTGCGATCTGCAGATAAAGAGAATTCGTTGGTGTTTGCTTTATTATAATGATTTTTAATGGTTATATCTGTAGGTACCGACCAACCTGTTTCTGTTCTGTTTGTTAAAGATACGCCAGATGCTTTAAACGTTCCATCTGCATTGTATTGGTGCATCACAAGCATTGTATTGTTGTCGGGAGTTACAGAAATAACGGCATTGGGTTGTATGTTATTTAAAGGCGGGCCTATGTTAATAGATTTTATCCAGGTATTATCTGGGTTAAGGGTTGAATAATAAATTTCATCCCCATCTTTTATACCACCTGTATTTAATGGACTGCTATCTATAGAGTAGTATAGTGTTTTACCATCAGGAGTAATGTAGGGTAGCTTGTCTGAATAAATGGTGTTAATATTTGGTCCTAAATTTTCTCGTTTAATCCCAGTAGGTAAGTTTGGTATATTTTTAATTTGAACATCTTGAAACAAGGAGATTGTTTCAAGTTCAAGCGTCATATTTGTTTTCATAATTATACCAACTCCACCCGTAAGATCATCAAAACCTGAATCTTTAAAGACGATTCTTAATAATTCAGTGTCATTTAATCTAAAATAAACAGAATCTCCTTTGTGTTCGATTTCAATTTTGTTCGTTGTACCTCTTGGTTTCATTGCCGTTGAGCGCTTTGCTGTGTTCGTTCCAAAATATTCGTATAGATAAGTATAGGTACTATTTTGATAACTGCAAATTTTATATTCTGAACGCTCTGGATTAAGTGTAAACTCAAAGCGTTTACTATTGGCTGCATCCAAATAGATACCACCTACATTGTCACCGTAACTAGCCGTCTCCTTTAATAAAAATTCGTATTTGTAATTTTTTTCTGCATTTATAAATGTTGAACTACCTGCTTTCCATGCATCTCCTATGGTGGATTTATTTGAACATGTGTAAGAGCCATTTAGAATTAGGAATGCATACTCATCTGTTTCTGCACTAAACCAAGCTGCTTTGGGATCGTTAAAATCATTAAAGTAATATGGTTTCGTCTGAGCATAAAGTGTAGTTTGAAACCAAATAAAAAGCACTAAGCTCGCAATCGTTTTTAATGATTTTTGAATAGGGATTTGTGTTGACATGAGAAAAGTTTAATGGTTAATTAGATTGTACATGTTTATCTGTAAGAGTGATAAATTAGTATTTGTTTTAAAAAAAACAATTGAACACAAAGATGTAATACGTATATTTTTAAAAAAAGTCTAAAAAACGAGTAGAATTAAATTGATTTTTTTACTAACAAGGCGTTAATCGAGTTATTAAAAATTGAAGGAAAAGAAAGTGAAAGCCTCGTACGATACACGTGTAAATAGATTTACTGTTCCGTCCCTTTTTTAGGTTTAGTAGGCGTTTTTATTTTGTCTGGATTTTCTTTTAAGAATGCATTCCAGCCGCCTTTACTTTTAGTTGTTACGCCCTTTTGGAAATAGTGACAGAGCGCAACACCTAGTGCATCTGTGGCATCTAATAATTTGGGGATTTCCTGAAATTGCAAAATTTTTGATAACATCGAAGCTACTTGCTCTTTGGATGCATTCCCATTGCCTGTGACAGATTGCTTTATTTTTTTAGGGGCATATTCAAATATTGGTACTTGTTTGGATATGGCAGCTGCAATGGCAACACCTTGCGCTCTTCCTAACTTCAGCATAGATTGTACATTTGCACCAAAAAAAGGTGCTTCAATGGCCATCTCGTCTGGCTTATACTCTTCAATAATTTGGGTAATCCTCTCAAAGATTTTACTTAACTTTAGTGCATGATCTGGATATTTGCTTAAATGCACAACGCCGAACTGAATCAATGTTATTTTAGTACCTTTAATAGCTATTAAACCATAGCCCATAATATTGGTGCCTGGGTCAATGCCAAGAATTATTCGATCTACAATAGGTGGAGTATTTTTGTTAACCATAAACGAGGTGTGCAAGTTAACGAACCTTTTGTGAAAAAAGTAAGTACTCCAAAATTCTTTTCTATCCTGTTGAAAGTAGGTATTTTCATTCTTTCAATAGCGGTTATATTTTATATTCTTTGGGATAAAAAAGAATGGATGCTTTTTATTGAGCCCTATTTTAACTCAATAGACACGTATTGTGTATTGGGTTTCCTACTTTTTTTAATGGTATTAAATATATCTGTGGAAGCATTAAAATGGTTTTTATTAGTAAAAGAAAATACGGATATCACATTTTTTCAATCGCTTAAAGCTGTTTTTAGTGGTACTGCTGCAGGATTGATTACTCCTCATGGTGTAGGTGATTATGTAGGTCGAATTTTATTTCTAAATCCTGAAAAAAGAGTAGAAAATATCAGCTCTGTTCTTTTTAGTCGCATTGCTCAGTTATGTATTACCTGTATTACAGGTATTGCTGCGTTGATGTATATCGGATTATATTTTGAATTTAATAAATGGATTGCACTATCCATGATACTTGCCCTTACATTTTTATTGCTTGTAAGTATAGTTTGGTTTAAAAGGACCCTGCTATTAGATGGCATGAAAAAAGTGCCACTTATTAAAAATATAGAAAATTGGTTCGAATACATTCGTAGTTATTCCAATCAACTTTTCATGAAAACACTGTTCTTATCAGGTCTACGCTATGGTATATTCTTATCTCAATTTGTTATATTATTAATCTTTTTTGATGTGGAAGTACCTTTACATATTTTGATTATTGGCGCTATTTTTATTTTTTTTGTAAAGTCCATCATCCCAACATTTCTTGATTTGGGTGTTCGTGAATTAGCAGCTGTATTCTTTTTTGCAACGTATCATGTGCAAGAACAAAATGTATTGGCAGCTAGTTTAAGTTTGTGGATTATAAATATTATTATTCCATCATGCATTGGTTTGATCATGATGTTTCAGATTGAATATATAAATAAAAATAAATGCTAATCGGAATATTTTTTGTGGGTTTTTTTTACATCGTATTTAGTATCTTTTTACAAATAGGATGGAGGAAACTACCTGATGAAACAATTGATTGTACTCATAAACCAAGTACAACCGTTGCAATTATTCTTACTGCTAGAAATGAAGAAAAATACTTGCTAACTATTTTAGAGCAGTTGCTACATCAAAACTATCCACAAGAACTGTTACAGATTTATTTGGCCGATGATGCATCTACAGATTCTACAAATGATCTTTTCCTGAAGTATATTGAAACGTATCCAAGCCTTTTTTTTAAGGTTGAATTAAATTCAACCTACCAAGATTGGAAAGGCAAGAAAAAATGGATTGCTTCGGCTATTGATGTAATTCAAGGTGAGTTTATTCTAACAACGGATGCCGATTGTTCTATACCAGTGACATGGGTCAGCGCAATGGTACAATCATATGAATTGAATCATAAACAATTTATATCTGGTCCCGTTGCTATGACCGGCAATAGGGGTTTTATGCGTGATTTTCAAAAGATTGAATTTTTAAGTTTGATTGGCTCAGGTGCGAGTGCTATAGGTTTAGAAAAGCCATTGATGTGTAATGGTGCAAATATTGGCTATGCGCGTTCAGCCTACAAAAAAGTTGGCGGATTTAGTGGTAATGCAACTATATCAAGCGGTGACGATGAGTTTTTGATGCATAAAATATTTTCCATGTATGGGAGTAAAGGTATTGGCTTTTGTAACAATAAAGCTGCAATCATTCAAACCCAGCCTGCATCAAGCTGGTCAGAGTTTTATAATCAGCGAAAACGATGGGCAAGCAAATGGGAAAATTATTCCTTAGCACACGTACAGTGGATTGCTATTTTTATCTTTATTTTTCATCTAATAATACTCATATCAACTGTTTTGGCCTTTATTCCGTCTTTTACTTGGCAAGGCGCAGTTTTTTTGTGGGGAATTAAAGGCATATTTGATTATTTCTACTTAAAGTCTGTAGCTAGATTTTTGTCTATAGGTTTTAAAAAGAGTACCTTTATTCTATCTGTTTTGATATATCCGTTTTATGTTGTTGGATTTGGATTAGCGGGTCGTTTTGGAACATATACTTGGAAAGAACGAATTGAAACTCCTCATGAGTGATCTAGAATTTGAAATAATTGATAATTTATATTTTGTGCAACGTTTTGAAGCGTTAATCAAAGAAGTTGGAATAGATGAAAAGATAATGCAAAAAACATTATTGGATCTTTTTCAAAAAGGTTGGGTAAAAGTGATGGATATGCAAACGGATGAAGAAATTTTAGACGCAGACGTTTGGACAAAAAACTATTCTAATTATTTTTACTTGGCTACTAAAAAAGGATTGTTTGCTCATAATACAAAATAAAATTTGTAGTAGATCGTGGAAAACAAAGAAGTTCAATCGCCTTCTTATTATATTAAGAAGCGTTTAATGAAGAATAAGCCAGCCATTTTTGGCTTGTCATTAATTGTGTTAGCGCACATTATTGCAGTGTTGGGCTATTCTATTATGCCAGACAATACCCCCAATGCAGATGATGGTGCAAATTTAATTAAGAAACAAGTTCCTGGCTTTTCAGCAACCATTATAAAAAGACATAAAAATAGAGTGGTTGAAGAAACAGGTTTCTTTACTATGATGTTTGAGGGTAGAGAAAGTCCATATACGATTGAACCTGTAGATACATTTTATTTCAAAGGAGATTCTGTTTTTTATAAACCATACGGCGAACGTATTTGGGAAAGTGCATTAACGATAAGTTATGTAGATAATTTTTATGCTGGTACATCTTATAAATTATTTCCAGATTCATCCGCAAATTATTTACTAACTAAAGATTCCACAATTTATATAAACGCAGCAGAAGCACGTGTTGCATTTTCTAAGGCAGATTTAAATACCTATTTTCTAAAACATAATGTCGAACATAGAGAATATCTACTTGGAACCGATAAACGTGGCAGAGACATGCTAAGTCGATTGTTATTCGGTACGCGTATCTCTTTATCAATTGGTTTTATTTCTGTAATCATATCGTTATTTGTTGGGATTTCTTTAGGAGCTATTGGTGGTTTCTTTGGTGGCTTAGTGGATCGTACGCTCATGTGGTTTTTGACAGTTACGTGGTCTATTCCAGGTATTATGTTGGTAATTGCAATCAGCTTGGCTCTTCAAAGCAGAGGAATCTGGGTAGCATTTGTAGCAGTAGGGTTAACTATGTGGGTAGAAGTAGCGCGAGTTGTACGAGGGCAAATATTATCGATTAAAGAAAAGCAATTTGTTGAAGCAGCTAATGCATTGGGTATCGGTAGTTGGAGAATTATCTTTCACCATATTTTACCCAATATTGTAGGTCCGATGATTGTAATCGCCACATCAAATTTTGCATCCGCTATTTTGATCGAATCCGGATTAAGTTTTCTAGGATTAGGTGTACAACCACCAATGCCTTCTTGGGGGATGATGGTAAGTGAAGGCTATCAGTCAAATTGGAGTGATGGTGGTTGGTATTTAGTTTTTTTACCAAGTATGTGTATCAGTTGTTTGGTATTGGCATTTAACTTATTGGGAAATGGTTTGAGAGATGCCTATGATCCTCAGACCGCAATAAAATGGTAGAGCATATGCAATCCAATCCTGCACACGAATTACTGGTAAAAGACTTGAAATTAAGTTCTTTGTTAGAGATTACACAAGCCATTAATGCCAATTTACCCGAGCCGTCGTTATATAAAATTTTTCAGTTTACTTTACTTGCCAATTTAAGTGTAGGTAAGTTGGTGCTTTACGTGAAGGACGATACGTGGATTTGTAAAGCTCAAATGGGTACACAAATCGATTATTCAACGAAGTTGTTGACAGACGATTTATTGAGTATAAAAGCAATTACACCAATTTCCTTTGCATCGGGAACCGCTTTTTCTGAGTTTGATTTAGTGATACCCATTATTCATAAAAATGATGTGTTGGCTTACGTGTTCATTGAAAAGAATACTGCTAAAGGAATCGTTGATCAATCCTTTATTCAAACGTTTACCAATATTATTTTGGTAGCAATAGAGAATAAGAAGTTTGCTCGTAGAGAATTATTGCAAGAAGCATTGAAAAAAGAAATGCAAATTGCGCGCGAAGTACAATCGCATTTATTCCCGAAAGATTTACCAAGCACACAACAAATTTCGATGAAAGCGTTCTATTTACCACACCAAACCATTGGTGGTGATTATTACGATTATATAGAAATAGACGAAAATCGTTCTTTGGTTTGCATTGCAGATGTGAGTGGGAAGGGAGTGCCAGCAGCCATTTTAATGTCGAATGTACAAGCAGCATTACGTACAATGGTTCGTTATACAACAGATTTGAGCAATATTGTTTTTCAGTTGAATGACCTTATTTTAAAACATACTAAAGGAAATCGTTTTGTTACAATGTTTATTGGTATTATTGATTTTTCGCAAAAAGAGTTAACGTATATTAATGCAGGACATAATACAATTCCTCTCATTCAAAAAAATACAACACAATTATTAAATAAAGGCTGCACAATTTTAGGCATGTTTGATACATTACATTTTATTGAAGTAACTGCCGTTACACTACTTGAAAAGAATCATTTATTTTTATATACAGACGGACTTTCTGAATGTATGAATGAGCAAGATGAAGAGTTTGAATTGGAGCGTATCTTGCCATTGGTTGCTTTAGATAAAACACTCGATCAGCAAGTACTGATTGATCATATTATTGCCGAAACGGTTGCTTTTAAAGGTGAACGAAGCTATAACGATGATATAACCTTATTGAGTTGTTTGATTCAGTTTTGATATTTTAAATGGTTTTTTTACACATTACCTTTTTTTACACATTACCGAGATGTAAACCATTTGTTGCGTAAGCGAAAAAAAACGAATGCTACTATTAATATAGTAGATACGTTGACAGAATACCCAAAAGTCTTCTGTCAACGTGTATTTTTTTTCGTTGTACATTTACCTAATCCAATTGTGTTGCTCGTTTATATAGCTCAATCATCAACACAAATAAAAACGTTAAAAACAAAGCACCTATAGTACTTACTAAAACAATATACAATCTTTTGGGATAAGCTTTCTTTGCTATAGGTTCTGCAGGTTGTATAATATTTAACGTACTAAAATCATTTTTAATAAGTTCTAAACTTTTACGTGCAGTATTTAAATCCGTAATTGTTTTGATTGTTTCTAATGTGAAAAAATCAGAACGAGACTCTTTTGAATTTACATTCAATGCGCGCATTAATTTTTGAATCGAATCAATTCCGTTATATTTTTCTAAAACTACTTTTTCGTACGATTCAAATATTTTTCTACTCAATTCAACCAAAGGTTTCTTATTCAAATCATCAATTTTGGCAACCATATCATTTACAATAAATGCTGCCGTATCTGGACTCGTGTCTAGTAAACTTATTTCAATTGCACTAAATTGATTTTCAGAAATAGTAAGATTGCTAAGTAATTTTTCTCGCACTTTTATATCTGCCATAACATCAGTTGTATCAATATTGTACCGTTTGGTCAAATGATATTTATCAATGATGTATTTTTGAATCTCTCGTGATTCTGCAAGTGCCATAATACGATCTCCATCAAATGCTGTACCATATGGAGTAGCAGCCTTGTCAACATTCCTTGGATCGTATGCCTCTGGATTAAATGGGTATAAAATACAGGTTGATTTATAATAGACAGGTAATAAAAGTGAAATGATGAGACTTATTATAAATACGGAACTTCCTATATATATAAATAGCAACTTTTTCTTTAAGATTAATTGTATTAAATCAATAAATGTAAATTCTTTCTTCATGATAAATTATATAGAAATACTGTTTTTTGAATCGGTAAGTTGAACGGATATGGATGATATGGATGCTAATAACGCAAAGAAGATAACGTTAATTTTAGCGGTATCTAAGAAATTGTTGAAACAGCCATGTACAATATAGGTGGTAATGCTCATTACTATTCCAATAGATACATAGTAGTATACATTGTTCGTCGGAATACTCCGTATGTTTTTTACCGACAGTACAATGGAAGTAATTAGTAATGCAATATACGTTATACCACAGAACAAACCATTTTCTGAAGTTAGTAATAAATATTCAGAATGTGCAGTACCTCCTGTGCCTGACATATATTTTGCTTGTGGATTTCGAATGCTTATTTCAGTTGTTTCACTTTCTTTTTGGTAAGGAAAATATTCATATTGATACATCCCATAACCAAATCCTAAATAGGGTTTCTCCTCAATCATCCTTATTGCGGATTTCCATCGATTGATTCGTTCTAAATTAGATACATCGTTATTAACGTTTGTAATGGATTTAACTTGGTTGCTTAAATTTGTTTTGCGTGTTTTCGATTCGGTTTGATTTCGTTTCAAAGACATCATTAAGCTGTCTTGATGTGATACCGTATATAGCAATGCAATACCTAAAAAAATGACAAAGATCCACCAACTTAATTTTAATCGTATAAATAGATATAAACCAAATGCAATCAATATACTAAGAATTGCGGCGCGACTGTATGATAAAATTAATCCAGAGCTAGATAATATAAAAAGAGTGCCGAAAAGCAATACCTTTATAAAACTCTTTCCAAAATACCACAACATAAATGTAAACGCTATAGGTATCATCAACGCAGCCATGGTAGCATATATGGTGTGGTCTGAGTAAAAAGGTTGTGCCATGGATACTGCATAGGAACGATCAAAATAATGTGTACTGTGCCGTATAAAATTGATAAAACAAATGATAGAAAATGATATTAAAGGAATTAATAAAATATTTCGGATAAATGTAGTGTCATTTCTACTTAAAAATAATATTCCCCAATAAGCAGGAATAATATATGCCAATGTTTGAATACACATTCTTAAAGAAACGAGTATTTGCGTGGAGAAAAGACTACTCAATAATAGAAGCGTTGTAAAACATATAAATAAGATAGAAAGCGGTTGCTTTATGTATGCTATTGCCATGCCTTTTAACGCAATTTGATAAATAGTGGTAATTGATAAGAATAGAAGGAGCGGCTCTAAAGGCACATTTAACGTTATATGTAAAAAAGAGATGGGTAAGTTAATGGAAAAAGGTAACGTCAACGCAACCAAATAATAACCTAGTTTTATATCTAAGAATAAGATAACGGCAATCAGTACGCCTGTTGGTATTAGAGCCAAACTAAGCATGTTGAAAGCGATTCCTAAAACGATAAAAGCACTTAAAAGTAAAACAAGTACATATTCTTTGATTGAAAATCGTTTATCTGTACCAATATATTTTTTAAGATTCAAAGTTGTATGTGTCTATTGTTATTTTGCGTATTATTGCAACTCAAATTTACGAAAGATAGGAAAATTATATAAAAATATTGCTTTAGCTATACTTTTAAACCTAACGATTAAGCCAATTAATTTATTATTGGAGAATCTCGTTCAGGACAGGATAGGTCATGCGCAATATGGCTTGTTTGCAGCCTTAAATGCCTTGGCTTTTTTATTTATCGTACTTGTAGATTTAGGGATTAATCAATTTGTTACCAAAAAATTTGCTTCTGAATCAAAAATCGAATCACACCATTATTCAACCTATTTTTCATTTAAGTTCATATTAATTGGATTTTTCCCATTTTTCATGATGATGATTGGGTATTTGTTGGGGTATGATTATCAAGAATTGACAATACTTTTTATTATTAGCTTAAGTTATTGTGCATTGCAATTAATTATGTATTTGAGAGCTAAATTTCAAGCATCTCAATACTTTACAATTGACTCCCTTGCTTCCATATCGGATAAAACGGTGTTGATTTTTTCTACTATTACATTGTTGTTTGTGGGCATTACGCTACAAAACTTTATTGAAGCCCGATTATTTGCATCTGTAGTAGGTTTAATCATAGTCGCAATTCCTGCTATTAAGTTGTATTCGCCACGTGCATTCAAATTTAAATGGGATTATGCAGCATGGAAATCAATTGTCAAACAGACGTATCCCTTTGCATTTATAACAGTATTATTTTCGGTCCATGATAAAATTGACCAAGTAATGATTGAAAGGCTTTTGGGCGAGAGTGCTTCAGGCTTATATGCTGGAGCATACCGCTGGTTAGATGCATTTATGATGTTTTTATGGATAGTGCTACCTATGTTTTTTGCACGTTTTGCTTACTATAAAAACACCCAGCAAGACTTGACAAAAGTTTTAACAATGGCGCAAATTATTAGTGGTGTGCCTATGATATTTGTAAGTTGTTTTGTTTGGTTTTATGGAGAGCACTTATTCTTCTTGCTCGGAAATAGTACTGCTGCAGAAGTAGCAGAAATGACGAAATGTTTAAAAATACTTTTTATTGCGGTATTTGTTCATGCAAATTTAGCATGTTTGGGCACATTGCTTTCTGCTACAGGCGGAGAGTTTTTTATTAATCGGATGCTAATCGCAAGCATTATCATTAATATAGGTTTAAATGCATTTTTATTGCCTACCGTTGGAATCACAGGAGCTGCTATTGCCACGGTTGTGAGTACCTTATTTATTTCAATGAGTTATTTAATTTATATCGTTTATCAAAAGCAAGTAGCTTTAGATTTTATGGTAAGTTTTAAATTAGTAGTTATTTCACTTATAGGTGTTGTTTGTTTTTATATCTGTAAATCGAATAAAATAGAGTGGTGGTTAGCAATTATTTTATCGGGTATTGTAATATTGATTTTTTCTTTATTTTTCAAACTACATAAGTCTGTTTATAAACTCTAAGTTACTTGTTCTAGTGTATGGTCTAATGTCTATGCACCGCAGTTGCTATGCCTAAATAAATCACATAGTTTTGTGATTTCATACGCTCATATTTTTTCGAAGTGTATGTTATGTAGGATTATTTCTATTTTTATATATGAATTATACCCACTTCATATAAAAAAAGTAGGTATGTAATCGCATTGTTGCTTATATTTACAATTCTACTCATATACAAATTGATAACAAATAGTAACAGATGGATCTGTATTTTAATCATTCTGGTTGGTTATTTTCAAACTTTTTCTCGGGGGCAGAGTGGCGACATAAAGGCAAAGGTGAATCAAAGACAATCTATCTTACATTTGATGATGGTCCCGTTCCGGAGGCAACAACCTATGTATTGGACGTTTTAAAAGAGTTTGATATAAAAGCGACCTTTTTTTGTGTTGGAGCAAATATTCAAAAAAATCCCGAATTATATAAGCGTATTATCAGAGAAGGACATCGTACGGCAAATCATACCTACAATCATTTAAATGGATGGACGCATGCAGATGATTATTATTTTGCAAATATCATGGCCTGCGAAGCGATCATGGAAAAAATGGAAGAAGATATTGAAATGCCAGATCTTTGGCGTAGCGAACGATTGATTCGACCTCCGTATGGTAAGATTAAAAGTGCACAATGCGAATATTTGAAAACCATTTATCGCGTTATTATGTGGGATGTAATCACAGGAGATTTTGATAAAAAAAGAGGCGCCGAAAAATGTTTTCAGACTGCTACTAAGGCTACACGCGACGGATCTATTGTTATTTTTCACGACAGTATAAAAGCACTTGAAAATATCAAATATGCACTGCCTTTGTACTTAGAAAAATGCTTAAAAAAAGGCTATCAATTTAAAACATTATGAATTTCGTACCCTATTTTTTTTTAGGATATGCACTACTCTATATCAGTTACCAACTTGTATTATTGGTTCGAATTATTTTAAATGAGAAATTTAAAATAAGATTTCCTTTTTCTGAATACCCCAAAGTCTCCATACTGATTGCTGCCAGAAATGAAGAGGGATGTATTTTATCGTGTTTGACAGCAATTGAACAGTTGCAGTATCCCATAGATAAAATAGACGTTTGGATTGGCGACGACCAATCTACGGATGCAACAAATGAAATTGTTGCACGCTTCATCCAAGATAAACCGAATTTTCATTTAATATCGATACGCCCTTCTACTACACATGTAAAAGGCAAAGCAAATGTTCTTGCGCAATTAGCAAAATTGGTAACAGGCGAATTTTTATTTATAACAGATGCAGATATACAGGTACCTACTAGATGGATTGAATCACTCTTGTTTGCATTTAAAGATTCAGTAGGGATTGTCTCCGGTTCAACAATAGTAGAGGGATCTAGCTTACTTGCAAAGATACAACGCATCGATTGGGCGTATGCCAGTGGTATGATTCATGTTGTGTCTGAAATGAATATTCCGGTTACGGCAGTTGGTAATAATATGGCCATTCGTAAAAGTTGTTATGACGAAATAGGCGGTTATGAAAATCTTGCGTTTTCTGTAACAGAAGATTTAGAATTATTTTTAGCAACAATTAAAAGAGGCTGGAAATTTAGAAACCTATTGAATGCAGATTCAACAGCACAATCTACCCCATTGCATTCTTTACACGAAGTCTTGCAGCAGCGCAAACGTTGGTTAAGTGGTGCATTGCGTGTGCCTAAGTTGTTGTTGCTGTTTTTAATTATCCAAGCAATATATTTTCCTGTATTATTACTTGCTTTCTTATATGTACCTGCATGTTGGATACTGCCTTTTGGGTTGACCATTTTTAGTTTGCACGTGTCTTTTATTGGTATTGTTTCTAGAAAAATAAACAAGCAAGATATTAAAAAATACATTCTGCTTTTTGAATTGAATCGATATGTATTTCCAATCCTGTTATTCGTTTATACTCTATTGCCGATAGGTGTGCAATGGAAGGGTAGAACGTATAAGGGAAAAGAGATACAACCTAAATAATTATTTGTTATGAATTATGAATGCTGTATTAGGTGTCATTTATTTTTCATTAGTAACAGAGGTATTTGGCTTAATAATTTCTAATAAAAAATGTTTACGCTTTCATTATTATATTAAAAGAAGGGAAGCGTTAATAGTTAATTTTATAATAATTCATAATTTATAACTCATAATTATCAACATGGGAATTATAGAAACGCACATACATTTATATTCAGACGAGTATAAAGCCGACCGAAATACACTCATCCAACAAGCAATTGATAGTGGGGTAGAAGCATTTTATATGCCCAATCTAGATGTGCATTCGATTGAGTCTATGTATGCAGTTGAAAAGGATTTTCCAGATTATTGTTTTGCTATGATGGGTTTGCATCCCTGTTATGTGAAAGAAGATTATAAAGAACAACTCGCTGTTATTGAACAAGAATTGAAACGAAGACGGTTCATTGCCATTGGTGAAGTAGGTATTGATTTGCATTGGGATAAAAGTTTTTTGAAACAACAACAAGAAGCTCTTGCAATGCAAGCAGAATGGGCCTTAACCTACAACGTGCCCATTGTAATTCATAGTAGGGAAGCGAACGCAGAATCCTTGGAGGTATTAATGCCTTTTATGCAAAGAGGATTGAAAGGTGTGTTCCATTGTTTTTCGGGTTCAATCGGAGAGGTAACGGTATTGAAATCCTATGGTTGGATGATTGGTATAGGTGGAGTCGTAACCTACAAGAAAGCCGGTTTGGATGCGCTCATAGAAGAGATTGGTATCAGTCAGGTTGTGCTAGAAACCGATGGTCCATATTTGTCACCTGTCCCTCATCGAGGCAAGCGCAATGAGCCCATCTACATCAACGAGGTGGCACAAAAAATTGGAGATATATTGGAGATGTCCAAAGAGGCTGTAATAGAGCAAACAACGACCAATAGTAGAACCTTATTTAGAAGATAGTAGCTGGTTAAATTCCAAACAACAAACAACAAAATCCAAACGGCGGGAAATAGATTGTTTTTTTAGGCGCATGTTTAAAGAAAGTAAATAAGTACGGAGTATTCAGTACAACGTATTGCTTGCAAGTAATTAAACATTTGATAATTAAATGGATATACTTGTTATTAAGGGCAGTTCTAAAGGATAAAATCATTTTCGCTCACTAGGATTTACTAGAATAAAAGCGTTAATTTGTATCCCGATTCAAAAAGGAAGAAAACTTGTTTAGCCATGGTTGTGTCTTTTCGACCAACCACGTGTTTGGAATTTGTTTTTGGACTTTTGAATTTACCACATAGAGAGGTGTCCGAGTGGTTTAAGGAGCACGCCTGGAAAGCGTGTGTACGGGTAACCGTACCGAGAGTTCGAATCTCTTCCTCTCTACGAAATCCCCTGAAAGCTTAGTGCATCAGGGGATTTTTTATTGTTAACTGTAAGGATAATTTGTTAACTCCTTTTTAGTTATAATACTTTCGTACAAGAAAGATTTCTGCATAATCATAATAGGGGAAAACGTACATCCATTGATTGTCGGATTTCATGTGTGTTACATTACCATAATAGGTGTTTTTATTCTGTAAGTCTTGTAGATAGAGTTTTTTATCGATAGTTACTGGACTGAATCTTTTTAATATGTATTTCTGTTCTTCTTCCTCTGTTGAATCATCTGGGTATTCAAAATCTAAGGGGTTGCGACATTCGTATTCAAAAGACTTGTCTGGATGGTGTTTTATGAAATGAAATGTTTTGAGTTGATTTTCTAATAAATGATTTATAGAATCACTATCTACCATACCAACATCGAAACTTCCAAATAATCCAGGTTGCATTGAAGCATTTGGTGTAGGCGGGAATTGCCATTGCCAAACAGGGATATTCCATAACTGTTTCCATGCATTGTTTTTAAAAGTATAAAAATTTCCATCGACACAATTGGAAGCTCCACCACGATGAGGAACAACAAATAGATCATCAAATCCATCGCCAGTAATATCTCCACAATTTTCAATATAAGAGAATCCTAATATCCCACCTGTTATTTCTGTGACGGAATTATTTTTATTCGATAAAAATGATTTCTTATTTAATCTTTCAGCCACAAACCATGAATCGAAATAATCAAAGGTAGAATCATACTTTGCTACTTCTTTTATTTTTAAAGAATCTGTATAATGCTCAATCAGCGTGTCCTGTTTATGGTCACCGTTGAAATCGCCTGTAATAATAAATCTATATCCCATAATGGGATAAGACTTTTTTAATAAACTGTCAATTCTAATTTGCATTGAATCCGAATAACTCAAAGTTCGTTGTGTAACGATTCTGATTTCCTCCTTAGTTACTGCATCTTTGCAACACCAAAAGCCTCCAATCAACATGAGTATAATAATATGTTTTAACATAATTTTTTAAAAGAATGCTTGTTCTGCATGCTGAAGCGAAAGTGATATTTATCTTGTGTATTTAGGTAATAGAAATTAGTGATACTTTTATGTATTTTTTTGATGGTCAGTAAACGTATTTTCAAACATACTCTACTATGTTCTTTAACTTTTTAAGGTCGTTTGAGATACCGTTGCGCCACCCACAAATACTACGTTGTCTTTTAGTGTTCCTAATGCATTTGCAACAGACTTTAGTCTGACTATATTTTCATGATAACTCATAGTATTCTTTTTCTTAATTCTTCTGCAGCTAGTTGCTTTTCTCGTGCTTTACCAACTCTCAAGGCATCTGTTAATGCGAGCAATTCATAGAGTTTTAAATCGTCCTTTGCTGCATTAAGTTGGCCTTGATGGAAAGGTATAATTTCTTGTCCCTTTACTTCTCCTTTAGGGTCAGGCCATACATACATTTCAGAACTTTTGAATTCTTTGTTTAATGGTGGTGCCGAGTGAGCCGTTGGTATTCCTGGTACAATTGCTCCGGGTTTTTGTGGGAAGACATAAGGTAGTCCATGTATAAGAAATTCATACAAGGTATTGCGCATAACTGTTTTTTTATCTTGAGCAATTAATCCCGCTAATACAGATCGATTTACCGATTCTGTAATTTCAGAGGGGCTTATGCCTAGTTGGTTACTAAGATCCTTTAAATAGGAGTATTCACCTAGAGATATAATCTTAAGTAGCACAAGTATATCATGAGGACGCATTCCATTGTGTTTCTTCATGATACAAATATAGTACATTAATTTGTGATTCGCGAATCGAGAATGTGGGTATGTTTTTTTTAGAAAAAATGATTTTATCGATATGGGTCAATTTGATACTGGATCTATTTCAAACAATGGACAAATTTTATATATATTGTCTATTATTTGAATTCAAACAATGGACAATAAATATATTTTACTGTCCATTGTTTGAAATAGATTGTATATTTGTATAAACCAAAACGTAATCCATTGTCGACCGACTTTATCATAAAACAGTTACAAGAGCGATTTAAAAATCGGGAATCATTTACCCGGAAGGAATTGTATGCGCTTTATTGTGCGTATGAGCCGGAGTTAAAAGAAGCTACTTTTAGATGGCGGATTTATGACCTCAAAGCAAAGCACATAATTAGATCGTTGGCAGCTGGATTATATACATTGGATTACATCCCTAATTTTTATCCGGAAGTAAGTGATAGTACTAAAAATCTACACAAAATTTTATTGCAACAATTTCCTGGGCTTAAACTTTGTATTTGGAACACTAAACTATTAAATGAGTTTATGTTGCATATTCCTATCAAATACATTACGCTGTTAGAAGTTGAAAAAGATGCTATAGAACCAGTGTTTCATTATTTGCAGGACATAAGAATGACAGACGTATTTTTACAACCATCGGAAATAGAATTAGAGCGATATGTGAAAGAAAGAGAAGAGGCTGTTGTTTTAAGATCATTAATTTCTAAAGCACCCGTGCAGATACTTGATGGTGTGCCTACTACAACGTTAGAAAAATTGGTTGTAGATATTTATTCAGATGAAAAAATATTTTCAGCGTATCAAGGTAGTGAATTAGCGCACATTATTAATAACGCTTATAATAAATATACACTTGACTTATCAAAGCTTTATGCGTATGCAAAAAGAAGAGGTAGGGCAGATGCACTAAAAGAATACCTAACAAATGAAACGGACATACGAACAAAGGTATAAATGATTGATAAAGTATCTTTATCGGAGCAGTGGCTGGAGGCAAAGCGTATTAAATATGCGAAGGATCCCAGTATCATAGAAAGTATGATTTATGCCTTGTATCTGTTGGAGCAGTTAAAACAAACAGAACTTGATTTTATTTTTAAAGGAGGTACCAGTCTATTATTACTGTTAGAAAAACCTGCACGCTTTTCAGTTGATATAGATATTATTGTATCTCCAACAATAGATAAAGAAAAACTCGAAAGCTATTTAATAAAAATTGCTGAAGGAAGTTCCTTTATAAGAATGGAACTTGACGAAAGGAGAAGCTACAAAATAGGTGTACCTAAAGCACACTATAAGTTTATATATAAATCAAACGCACCAACTAAGAATAAAAACGAAGTAATTGAGAATCCAGAAAGAGAAATATTGTTGGATGTATTGTTTGCAGAAAATCCGTATCCTGTAGTTATAGACAAACCAATTGTTACGGAATGGATTAAGATTGATGGTGAGACCTTGCTGGTGAAGATGCCTTGTGTGAATTCTATAACAGGTGATAAGCTTACTGCATACGCACCGAATACAGTTGGTGTGCCTTACCAGGTAGGAAAAGAAAAAGAAATTATTAAACAGCTATTTGATATTTCAACCTTGTTTGAATTAATAGATGATATAGAGTTGGTAAAACAATCATTCGGATTAACAGCTGTTGAAGAAATTAAGTATAGGGCTAAAAACAACTAAACACGGAACAAATCTTAATAGATACGATTGAAACTGGAATACTACTTGCGAGAAGAGAAAAGCAATTAGTTGGTGACCAAGCTAAATATGATGAATTAATAAAAGGGTTGAATCAGTTTGGCAGTTTTGTTTTTGATGGGAATTTTAAAATTGAGAAGGCTCTAGTGGCTAGTGCAAGAGCTGCATATATTGCTGTAGTAATTTTGAGGGATTACAAAGGTACATTTAGTAAGTTCAACGAAAACATCCCTACTACAGAATATCTAGTTACGCATCCGGAATATAATTTTCTGAACAAAAAATTAAAGTTCGTCGAAAAAGGGGAAGCACTTTTTTATTGGAATGAAGTGCTGAAACTATTTATTGTTGCTGAAGAATAAGTATTTGAAAATAACAAAATTGGCCTATTAAAACTGTCCCAATACAAATGAGTCCGATATAGATATACCTTAAAAACATATCACCTTTTAATTGATGGTTGAAATACCTACCCATAATAATAGCAGGAATGATAACAGGAAGTGAAATGAGGAAATAATAAGTAATCGTTGTATTCCATAATCCTTGATACCAATAACCAAACATTCCAATTGTACTGATGGGTAGGAAATATGCTTGTAGAGTAGCTCTAAAATGCTGGACTGACCACTTACGTATATTTCCATAGATGACAAGTGGCGGGCCATTTAAACCATAGGTATCTCCTAAAATTCACGATGCAAATCCACAAATAAAAAGCCATATTTTAGCATCAAATTTTACTGTTAACGGTTTTTTTGAAAACAGCGAATAGCTTGCAAATAAAATAATCAGTATGCCCAAAATAATTTTTACAAGGGATACATTGCCATATACGAGTAATAATAATCCGATAGGAATACCTAGAATAGCATATAAGATTAAACCCGTTGCGCTTTTATACTGAATTTGTTTGTGGTCTTGTATGACGACTACTGCTGCAATAAAAATAGATATCAATACCGAAAGTGGAACGGCTTGCTCTATAGGTATAAAAAACGATAATATGGGAACAGCAATTAAAGATTCGCCAAACCCAAACGTAGAGCGAACCAGGGTGGCGATGAAGATGATGAATAGAATATAAAAAGTTGTTGCATCCATACGATTCTATTGCGTTCATATAAAAGTACAAATTATTATCGAGAATAGGTATTAGATGTCGTTCATCTTTGAACATAGGAATTTAGTAAGTGTTCATTTTAATAGTAGAAATCGCAAACGAAATTACGTGACTGTATTTCGAAATTATTCTGTAATTTGCTCCATATATTCTTTACATTCTTTTTAAACTATTTATTATGACAACAGAATTAGACAACAAAACACTTGATAAAATCAGGCAACATCAAGATTTTTCCTACGCTTTAATCGGCGGTACCTTAGCTGCTTTAATCAGCGCCATTTTATGGGCTGCAATTACAATTGCTATAGAACGACAAATAGGTTTTATGGCCATAGGTATTGGCTTCATCGTTGGGTATGCTGTTCGGTTTTTTGGAGCAGGAGTTGATGCCAAATTTGGTTATTTGGGTGCAGTGCTTTCTTTATTGGGTTGCATGGTTGGTAATTTATTTACGCAAGTTGGTTTTATAGCCAATCAAGAATCGCTTAGTTATCTTGAGGTGGTTTCCTATTTAGACCTTGCCATAACAACAGAAATTATTGTTGATACTTTTCAACCTATGGATCTATTATTTTATGGTATCGCTATATATGAAGGATATCGATTTGCATTTAGAAAGTTTTCTGAAGAAGAAGTGCAATCCATGCAAACTAACGATGCGTTTGATGGTGCACCTTCCGCATATTCCAAATTAAGAATGCCTTTAACAATTGCATGTCTTTTGATTTTATCTGTTGTATTCTTTTTCTTAAACTGGGAAACTGGCGGAATAAAAGTTTATAAAAATGATTCGGGTCAGAAAATATCAGAAGGTGAAGTAATAGACGGCAAAGAAGTTGGTCCCTGGACATTTTGGTACGAGAATGGAAACGTTCAAACGAAAGGTTTTTTTATGAATGGACAACCAGATAGCACATGGTTGTGGTATACTGAGACAGGAAAATTATCCAAGAGCGGCTCGTATAAAAATGGACTTGAAGATGGCGTGTGGTTAACATATCACGAAAATGGAACCTTAAGTGATTCAGGTAGTTTTGTTGGAAGTAGAATGGTCTCCTTATGGAAATCATGGTATGATAACGGAAATTTAAATCAAATCGGGTCATATAATAGAAACGCACAAATTGGCCTTTGGAAAACATACTTTGAAAATGGCCAGTTAAATACGGAAGGCCAAATGGATAATGGTGTGCAGAGTGGTCAATGGAATTATTACAATGAAACTGGGCAGTTAGTAAATCAAGTAACGTACAATGCAGACAAAACAATTGCCATTAATAATCTTTGGGATGAAAATGGAAATCAATTGATTTTAGATGGAAATGGTCGATATAAAAGTTTTGCTGAAAATGGTACAACGATTTTGGAAGGAGATGTAGTAGGCGGTCTGCGAGTAGGTCTATGGAAGGCTTATACTTCTAGTGGAATCTTGAATGAAGAAGGTGTCTATGAAAATAATTTATATAAGGTTCTTAATAATTGGGATATAGATAGTACTAAGAAAGTTTCAAATGGTAATGGTATTTACGTGTCTTATTATGAAGATACGGATGGTATTTTTGAAACCGGAGAGATTAAAAATGGGTTAAGAGAAGGAGTGTGGAAAATGTATTTTCTAGCATCAGATACACTTTTACAAGAAAAAAATTATAAGAATGGTAAACTAAACGGACTTGAAAAAGTATTCTTCGAATCAGGTCAGCTTTATACAACATGTGAAATGATTGATGATAGGAAGGAAGGTGTGTGTACGTGGTACCATTCTAACGGATCAATTTCTTCTACCGCAACGTTTCACGATGACAAAAAAGAAGGCATACAAAAAATGTATAGTGAGTTAGGTACACTCATCAAAGAAGAAGTTTATAAGAAGGGCGAACTTATTGAAGAAAAAAATATAGAATAATAAAGGCGTATTCCGTTGGTATGCGAGGTTATGGTACTTGCATACCAATCGAAGTTGTTAAAGGCCTATATTAGCAATGAACATTCGTTGATATAGGCCTTTGATATAAACGAGTGTTCGTGTATATCAAAAGTCTTATTGAATTGTAAAATAATTTTAAGGATATTTTTTTTGAATGGTTTTGCTATTTATATCAATGGCAAATTATTTTCCGCTGCAATTGAAATAAGAATGCATTTTATCTAGTACCATGTCCATTTTTTTCTACATCTGATAAATAAAAACCTCGAGTGATTTTGTAAATAAGTTATGTGCTAAAAGAACGCATTATTCACCTTGCTCAGAATCTTTTTTCTAAGCTTTCTTGATCCTTCTCACTCAATTAGAACTGTATTGGAATTTCCCGTGCTAATGCTTCGTAATCTAATAGCGAATAATTTGAACCCTGTCCTTTTAATGATACATTAAATAGTTGCATCAGCAATCAATACGATTTACTTACTCTGCCTGGTTGCTCAAATAAATTGCATTTTGTTAACACTCAAATAATGAGTGATTTGTAGTGCGAATAAAAATGAAGTATGTCATTTAGGATACTCGTTGAAAATTTATTTTAAAATCTTGTAACCTTTTTTGTACTGCTGCATCTAATAGATATAAAAAAGGTATAAACATTAAATATAAGAAATCATGAAAAATTTTAAAAAAACATCTTTAGTAACAGGACTATTCATATTCTTGCTTACGTTCTTGTCTCCAGCATTTGCACAAGAAGCACCTCAGCTTTCTGATCCAGAGATTGCATCGGTAGCTGTTGTTGCAAATCAGAATGATATTGATTTCGCAAATATTGCATTAAAGAAATCGAAAGATTCCAACGTATTGGACTTAGCTAAGACGATGGTTTCAGATCACCAAGCTATTATTAATTTAGCAGTTGCATTGGTTACAAAATTGAATGTAACACCTAAAGATAATGCTGTAAGTCAACAATATGTTGCTAACGCAAAAGAAACAATCAAAATGCTTGATTCAAAAACAGGTAAAGCATTTGATAAGGCGTATGTTGATAATGAAGTAGCGTATCATAAGGCAGTAATTGCTGCAGTGAAAACGGTATTGATACCTCAGGCGCAAAATGCAGAATTGAAAGCGTTATTGGGAAAGGCACTTACTATTTTGGAGACACATCTTCATCATGCTGAAATGGTTCAAAGTAAATTGAAATAAGAATGAATTTAACGAACTCTATAAAAAACGGCATCTTCTTTATTCTGTCTGTTTTTTTATTGACTGGTTGTAACAGTAACAGCCAGCAAAGCCATAACCCAGAAACGCATGTCGTTGAAATTAAGGACATGCGTTTTCAACCTGCAGATCTTATTGTGCACAAAGGAGATACAGTGGTTTGGATAAATAAAGATATCGTAGCGCATGATGTTACCCAAGATGATAAAGCTTGGACTTCGTCACCCATAGCGAACGAGGCTTCATGGAAGAAAGCAATCACCCAAAGTGATTCTTACTACTGCAGCATTCACGTAGTTATGAAAGGCAAAGTGACAGTAGTAGAATAATACATGATAATAATAACATATAAATCCTCAATGCTCTTGTATTGAGGATTTATATGTTTATAACAAATAGTTGACTGGGTATTGTATAAAGTGCATGTATTTAAACGTCTTTTTACGATAAAAAAATAATTCTTTTCAAAGAAAAGAATTAAAATTAAACGTGTCTAATATGCTAGGTAAATATTATATATGAATGGAATCATTTAAGAGTGAGACATTGTTTTCTAAATACCTGATTATATTCAAAAAGGGAGTTGTGTTTTGAAGAGATTATTTTTTTATTAATATGAATGTAGGGTTCAATAAAGGTGGAAAATATTTTTTATATTGTTTACAACTGATTCTGAAAAGTAAGTAAGCAATTAAGAGAATTCGGGTTTTATAATTTTAACGACAAGTAAATTCTTATGTAAATATATACGCATACGAATAACCAAAATAAAATTATGGTGCCTCCCGCTATTCGTATGCGTATATAAAATGATTAATGGAATGAGTATTATGAATTAAAAGGATCGAACCGCACGAACAGCATACGTATTTAATTTCGTATTTGAACCTTTAGTTCCAGAATTGAATTTTTGAGACCATGCACCATTTGTATCGTATTGACTTGAACTCCAATAATTCAAAGTGTAATCAAATCCAATCGTTGTTTGAAGATTTTGATACAAGATAAATAGTTTATCTAATTCATCTGCACTTGGTAAATACCAGTCGCTATATCCATTCAGAGTAAGATCGTCACACAATTTAGCTGCATAATCTCCATCACCTTGATTTGTTATAATAGCAGTAGTATTGATTTGTCCAGAACCCAAAGAGGACGAAGTTGTTGCTATTAAAGTAGCAGTAGGAGACCATACTATTGAAGAACTTTGATCGCTTGGCGCAGCAACTAAACCATGTTGTACATGAGCATCATATCCAAGATCACCTTGTTGTAAAATGTAAGCTACAATACCGCCATTTGTGAGTGAACCTATTTCTAGAATCGTTGTGAATTGTATTTCGTTTCCGTAAAACGTTCCTGTAGCATTGGTTACAAAGGATCTCACATAATAAGTAGTTTGTAGTGAAAGGCCCGTAATGGTCCCGAAATTATCCATATTTCCGCCTCCCCAGGTTATTTTGGTTAGAAGGCTTGATGTTGGATTGTGACTCGTGCTCCAACATATACCCGATGCAATGAAAGCGGATCCATCAGATGCTTTTATAAATGCTCCCACAACTGCTGATGTTGAAGTTATAGAGTTCGCTTCTCCAGTAGTTGCGGTATGTACTGGAACTTTAGGTTCTTCATCTTGTTTTTTACATGCCGACAATATTGTAGCCGCAATAGAAAATAGAATAAATAATTTTTTCATAATTCATTTTAAAAGTTAGGGGAATTATACTTTAGTTATTTTAACAATTATAAGAATACATAAATTGAATTGTATTTATATGCTTTGTTACAGAATAATCATAGTATATGATTTATATCATATACTATTGTCCTTATTTAAACTATTTACTTATAGGAATGTGAAATATACGTAGGTGAATTGTACTTATAAATACACAAAAATATTGTTCTGTTTTAATTATTTGGTATTCTTTTTTGAAAAATAAAGTAATACTCTGTTAGAAATTAAAAAAAGGGTTTCCCTTAAAAGAGTTTGACACCATCCAAAATCTTTTAAGGGAAATCCTTTCAATCGGCTACATTATTTTAAATAATTTAATAAAATAAATTGTAAGAAGTAATCATTATTTTGAATAAATCAAGATGGGTACTTTTGTGGTATACGTCAATTCTACCGATTTGCTTGGTAAGAATAAACGTTCAAAGAAACCTTTTTCTCTTTTTGTAAATAAGATTAATAATTCAGGTTTTGTTTTTTGAACATGATTCGTGACTTTTTCTATGAGAGAACGTTCATAGTTGTTTTTTTGAATCTTTAATTCAATGTTTGCAAATAGTTCTGTTTTGAATAATTCTTTATTTTTTTCAAACTTTTTTGTGTCAATTATTGCTGATGCATAATGCAATACTTCTAATTGCATTGAAATCTCGTTTGAAAATTTTGATATTTTTACTACTTCTTTTTTTAGATTTTCAAAATCCGATAAATAAGTAGCTTTTTCTAGAGGCTTCTGTATATAATGGCTTGGTATAACCAGTAACGGAATGGTAGAGTTCTTAACAATATAGGATGTATGCGTACCCATTACTTTCCTAAGCATACCAGCACCTTTGGTTGCAATACAGATAAAGTTTATTTTGTGCTTTTCAGCAAAGGTTATGATGTCCTTTTCAGTAGAAGAGCTATGGTCAATAATAAATTTCATTTTTGCGAATTTTCCCTTACCTCTTCCAAGAGTAGAATAGATAAATTTTTTGAGATCTTCAGTAAGGCGTGCTATCTCTGCATCTTTGTACTCTTTAAAAAACACATCACTCCATTGTGTGGGTTTCATAATTCGAATAGCATGATAGAATGTTACCTCTACGCTTTTAGATTGTTTTGCTAACGTTTGCGCAAATCGAACAGCTCCTTTAGAATTTTCAGAAAAGTCTGTGGTTACAAGTAGTCTCATGTGAATTTTAATTTAGGGTGTAATTTGTATCTATTTTTCTGATTATGAAATCACATGTATGGAATGGTGTTTCATAATCTTCTAATAGCTCCATTCAATGGGATTCAACTAAGATAGTTGAACATATCTACATTCTGAAATTAAAGCCAATGTTTCATTCCGTTGAATCGTATGATATAAGTCATAAAGGCGTACTTTTGTTAATTTCGTGACGCTTGTTTCAAGTGAATGAGTTGTTATTATTGAATCGTTTAGAATACGTCTAAGAAACATACAAAAAGCAATGTGCATGATCATAGAAAAAAATGAAACAATATAAAAGACGCGAACACAAATGAATCTTGCAATTCATACATATCGAATTGCAATCAAAAAGTAGTGCTAAGCACATTGGTATATTACCGAAAAATAAATTTGATGGATATTGATTTTGGTAGTCTCTAACTTGTATTTCGTTACAATCATTTTTAAATGTCGTATTAATCCTCTTTTTTTTGTGGCTGTTGCAGCCTTCTTGGTCCATCACGCTCAAGTAATACCGTGTCTGAATGTAGGAACTGCGCCGCATCGGCTGAATCTTTTACTTTAGAAGCGCTACGTTTTAACATTTCGGATTCAAAAGGCGTTAATACACTTTGTCTCAGTCCTACTGTTTTCCATTGAGAGTAAGGTTCTGCTGCTTTAGCTATTTCACGAGCCAGCGCCAAGGCATCTAGGAGTGCTTGATTTGCACCTTGTCCTTTGAATGGGCTCATGGGATGTGCTGCATCGCCAATCAAGGTTACGGCACCTGCATGCACGAATAAATCGGCGTCTAATAATTCTCTGTCGTACACGGGATACCCTGTAACCTGTGCTTCTAAGGTTGCAGCAACAATCTGTGGAATAGGAGCGTGCCACTGCGTTCTGCGACAAGCTTCTTCTTTTAATGCATGCGTTCCTTTACTGCTTAATGCTTTTGCATCCTCTTCTGACATTGGGAAACTTAGTTGCCACATAATCGAGTCTGATGCATAGGGCATCATGTAAATGCGCTCGTTGCCATTAGCAGTTTGAAATACAGTAGCGGAATCTAGTAAAGGACTGTCTATACCTTCAAGAGCTGACAAGGGACAAATACCCAATATTACGATGCATTCAAGGTAACGCAAGGGTGTAACATTTTCATGAATCAATAAGCTACGCACTACACTACGGATACCATCGGCTCCAACTACAAGATCTGCCTTGGCACTTTTCATTGTGCCATTTACTTGAAAGTGTAGTTCAATTCCTTCATCAACCGATTCCGTATAATTGATGAGTTGGTGTCCCCATTGTACTGTATCAACTCCTCCGAGTTGTTCTAACAACGCTAAGCGCAATGATTGTCGTGCGATGTGCACATTGGTGCGCTTCGGAGATCTTTTGACATCTTCTGGCAATCGTTTTCTGAATCCCCAATCCCCAATCATTTTGCCTTCTGTGGTGTACACCACATGTCTTGTTGATATGATCCCTTCTGCTAAAGAGAAAATACCCAAACCTTCGATTGCTTTACTTGCTTGTTGCAAGGTGAGTCCGTAGCCCTGCGAGCGCTCATTGAAGCTTCCATCGCGTTCATACAGCGTAAATGGAATGCCGCGGTGTAAACATGCTACAGCCAATGCAACGCCACCAATGCCTCCTCCAATAATTGCAACGTGTGGGTAGTTTTCTGTATCTGGCTTTGGTGGAGTGGTAGAAGGAATTAGACCAGATCCCGAACAATTTTCACAGGTAATAAGATGTCCATTAGGGCGGGTTGGAAGTACCCCCTCGGTTTTTGTTTTTTCGAATTCATCGAGTTCTATCTTGTAGCTTAGGCGCACTTTCTTGCGGAGTCTCTGGCTTTTTTTTCCACGTCCTTGACACTCTTCGCAAATTGTCCAACTCGATATATTCTTTTTCAATGGATTCAAATTATTTATTTTGGATTTCCTTAATTAAATCAATCATCGCAACAATCGTACTATTTATTTTTGTATGTGCGCTACGTTTAAATCAGTATAATATTAATGAACTATATATTTATACTGCTTCGATTTTTGTAATTCAAAAAAGGACTAATTTTTATTTTTTGTTTTTATCTTTCCAATTCCACCACTTAAGTTTTTCCTTTTCGTGTTCATCTTTTGGCGTGTCTGCATAATAGATTGCACATTTAAAGACATACAAAACACATCTGTCTTGAATTGTACCCGCAAATGCATTGGATAAATCAAAAAGGGTATAAGCATCTTTCCCTTTCAAATCTGCGATTGAAGTGATTCCAATATTCCAAAGGTCGGTCGCCAATGAAATCCCAACACCAGGAATTTGTTTTAAATCCGTAATTGATTGTTCTTTATTATACATTATTATTAAATATCCCTGCAAATATAAATTTATAAATGGCCACGTTTGCTAAGAGTTAAATCAACTCGATTCTATACAGAAGTGATTTTTATCGCATTCTGTATAATTTAATGATATTAAAATACAAAGTTTACCGATGTATTTAAGGTATATCCTCTTAAATTTTTATTATCTGTGAAGGGTATTAAATAGGTGAATTTTGTATCAATTAAGATGAACTTATTTTTAAATATTTCTAAACCAATGGTTGGCGAAACGTAAAATATATCTGCTTTTGTTTTAACTCCCGTCGCTAACATGTATCCCGCATTGTATCCTGAATATAGATTGAAAAACTTTCTACTTCCTCTTCCAAGATGTCTAGAATAAAAGTCTTGTCCAAAACCTAATACAAATAATTCAGAGAATGTACTATCATTTGTACTTTGGCTCTGCGTGCTTTTATAGACACCTATTGTTGCAAAGCTTTTGCCTTTGGTAAATAAATATTTTAGAAAGTATCCTTGGTAACTATTCGAAGATATACCTGGTTTAGGCGAATCAATTGTTAAAAAGGAATATTCAAACCCAGGCATATTAACAAAAGATATTTTTGAATTATCAGGACTTGTTTGCTCTTCCGATAGGGTAATTGTTACGCTGTAATTTTGAGTTTTTTGTATGAAAGGCAACAACTCTTTTTCTTTTCTAAATATTTTTTCTTCCGTTACTTTATTTTCATTCCAAAGTGAAATATACATATCCGATTTAACATCCAATTGCTTCATCAATTCAGCATAGGAATCTTTTTTAGATTTTAGATAACTTATCTCAAGATTGATATCGCTTACTTTTAAACTATTATTAACCGTGGTTACTTTCCTAGATAGAACGAATCCTAAGGAGGAAGCTTTCTCATCTAATTGCTCATATAGATCTTTACTTAAATTAATCTTAAGATAAATTGAAGTGGTACTTTCATTTTGATTTTGTATGGATAAGTCATTACGTTTCATAAAATCTAATAATTCTTTCTTAGAATTTTTAAAATCGATAGACGTAACATCAATATTTAATTCTGTGGTGTAAAATATCGTATCAACTTGACCGAATAATTGAATTGAACTTATAAGTAGGAGATATGTTAAAAAACGTTTCATATTTTTGTGGTTGTTCAATTGCGTATTTTGTTATGTGTATTTTTTACACCTATTCAGAGTAAAATATGTTACTTAACATGGAATTAGTAGACTATCCCAACGCTTAAGAGAGCGTTCTTGATAGTCAATAAGTAAAATTAACCATTTCGTTCGTAAATAGGTACACAGACCTCAAAATTATCATCGTGTGCTAGTAAATGAGTTCCTTTAGCTCGTTATAGCATGTGTGTTGTGTGCTGTTTTTCTATCTGTTAAAAAATGCTTGCCTAGATGCTTCATACTCTTTAAATCCGGCACAGCTCATGTTTAGCATTAGGCAACATTTTTCAGCATAGTTATTTGGATGGCGTGTTTTAAAATACCACACGATCAGGTCTGCAGTTTGTGGGTGTTCAAAATCGGAATGAATAAAGCTTAAATCACGGTCTTTCTCATTTTCGTATATCCCACGCCAATTTTGATACAGGTAGAAGTAATGCAACACGATTTTAAGTGCAATACGTTCTAAATCTTGGTTGGAAATCTTATCGCCTGTTCTTTGTATAAAGTAATTTTTAACAAAATTGTAATTCTTTGTTACAATGGTTTTAATCTCTTCATCTGAAACATGTGCTAATAGCAGATTCGAATCCGAATTTGTTGTTAAGCGTAGTCCTTTCTGGGTAGATTCTACTTTAATTTCGTTCCGATCAATAGTGAAAATCATTGCTTAGTTGATTTTATGGATAGTGCTGGTATTATAATGTCGTTTTCGTGATTGTCGATACCACAAGGCAATTCCAATCAATAGAATCATAATCCATAAACTTGGTTCGCTCATACGTTGCGAATCGTCATCAAGGTCCAATGATTTATTACCTGATAACACCTGATCTTGTTTCTTTTTTAAAATGGCTTTTTGTGCTTCGTTCTCAACTACTAAGTAAGAAGTGACAGGTGTCATTACTTTTGATAGGAAACTGTATCTTACCAAATGCAGCCATTCTTTATCAGAGATTTCCGGGTGGAAAGTCTGGGAGATCCAATTACCCTGCATTGTCAAAGCCGACTGCCAATTCTTTTCTTTGATTTCTGTTTCGTTTGTTTCAAAAATATCTTTCTTTAAAATAATACTTGGTTCATTGTTGTTTGTCAAATAAACGCTTGTGTTATCTTGAAGTTTGTACTGCAATACAGTTTGATCAAACGAAGAAATAGGGGTGTTCGGAATTGGCTCAATCGGATTATCAATGAGTGAGTGCGCTGCTAAACTTCCATCTTCGTTCAGATTGTAAAATAGAGAACTTTCAGGAAACGTAGAGTTGAAATCTGAAAAATCTTTATCCAAAATAGCATTTTCAATACTATCCGTAACGACTACAATTACGGGATACGTTGGCTTTTTATACGCATCATATAATGTTTTTTTTATGGCTCGTTCTAAATAAAATCCACCTTCAAAATGTTGTGATTTATAATTCTCTTGCCAATTATTTTTTAACGGAATCGTAGTTACATAGCTATTTACAAAACTGATTTGTGCATTTGCGGCAAGAGCTTGATTGTTCTTTAAAATGGTTTCTATACGTTTTGTAAAATCTGCTGATTGTAGTATTTTATCTTCTGAGATATCAATTAAGAAATGAAAGTATGGTTTGCGTTGAACGGGTTTTAGAGACCTTTTTTGTTGTGTCGCTATGTAAACAACATTTTCTGTTTCAACATTTTCGCTTATGGTTTCTTCTACATTGCCTAATTCAACAGCATGGTCGTCAATTGTTAGTGTAACAGGTTCTTTGTGGATGAATTCTATCCCCGTTTTTCGTACTTCATCCATTGCAAATGGGAAAACTCTAAAAACTACTTTATTTCCAGTCAGGTAATACAAAATTCCTGGGTCACGATTTTCATTTTTAATATTTGAAAATACCCACATGGCCGATTTTTTCTCAGCTAACATTCCGAACTCTTTTTTACCTTCTACATACAAATAGTAATCGCTGATCCAGCAACCTTCTGGCAGCTTAAGTATGGTAGAAAACTCGGAACGCCAAGCCGTTTCATTTTTATTGGTAATTTCCAAATCAATCCAACTTTTCCATGTGTGTAGAGAAGTATCGTATACGCTTTTTGATTTGATGTGGGTGATTTTTACATTTTCGGACTGAATATTTTCTGGTCGTATTTTTATGGAAGTAGTTCCAAAAAATATTTTTTCGATGGTATTTATTTTTGTATCCGACAAGGTTAGGTTGTCTAATACCAGCCAATTAAAATAGGAGGATAGATATGGAATTTTACTGCCTAATATAAAATCGTTGTGATCATCTTTGTGGCTCTTAACAACGTTTAGTGTTTTTTGAAGAGAATGTTTATCAATGCTGTATTGCTTTGAATAGTCCGGACTATATAAATATGCAAGCGTTTCATTTAATACAATTTTATCTTTTAAATAAGTTGCAGTAATAGCGATCGGGATTACTAAAAAACCTAAAATAGAAATTGCTATGATGCTGTTTTTTGAAAAGAATGATTTCAAAAAAGCATAATCTCTTGAGAGTTCGTTTGCATGTACAACGAATAGAAGTATAGGTGTAAGCAATAAAAAACCAATTCCGATTGCAATAATAGCAACCACAGATAGGGGCAAAAAGGGTAGGAATACCAAAAAGAAATAGAAGGTGTAAGCGAATGTTATGCTACGACCAATAAATAAAAATAATCTATACTGTTTGTGATTGAGGTTGGGTAAACATATAAGAATACCATTAATCACAGCAAGAATATAAAACCAAGGATTATTGAAATCTCCGAAAATACCCGAATTGTAGAGACTTATACTCCTGTATAGATTACCATTATTTACAGATAAGCCCAATAAAGGAAGGATAATTGCAATCGGGATTTTCCAAGCCAATTGATACTCTTGAAAAATTGCAGATTTTTTAATGCTCAAGATGAAAATACCTCGAATTAAGAAAAAGAGAAATACGATGGTAGCAACAATAATGAGTATAAGTGATGCGTGGATATTAAAATCAACATCAATGGGTTGCCATAAAGGAAGGATGATTTGAGAAAATAAATAACCCGAAACAGGAATACAAATTGCAATCAAAAAATTTGTCCAAACCTTGTATTCTTTTGTTTCAGTTGTAAAATGACTTACTAAAATTAATAAGCAATACGCAAGTGTTGGCATTAAGAATGTGCCCACATATATATAAATATTTTCAGAAACCATCCATTGTGGTACGTTGGATGGCATGATTTTATCTAGATGGAATACATATACATAGATGAAGGTAATGTAGGAACATAATGATAGTAAGCAGTAGAGGATAGATATATCTTTCTTTTTAATAATAAGATAAACAGCATGCGAAAAATTGAGTAATCCTAAAAGGGCTAATGCCAATCCAAAGTACGTCCATAGTTGGATATTGTTTTCGTCCAATAATGATTTTATAATGTTGTATTGTCCAATGCAAAGAATAAAAAGCAACACTATGGGTACTGTGTTGATTAGAAAAACCCATTTTGGGTTAAGTAAGTTTCTCATTGTGTTGTATGTGTGTTAAAAGTTTTTCTGTTAGGTAATAAGCTAAAATAAGAAATGACAGATTCGTAATTATCCCAACGGCTTCATGGATTAAATGTTGTTGGTTCAGGAACATATTTTTAGTTTGGGTTTGAACACTTATGGAGGCAAGTATTCGAGCCGTATTTACTAAAATTGTAAACAGAAATGTATAACATAAAATGCTTGGAATAATAAAAATTTTATAGACCGTTTTATCAAAATGCCTGAAGGTTAAATAGGTAAAAACGACAAAAGATACTATCCAAAAGTTAAAACCCGAACAGGATTTGTCAATCACAATATGTAGGTTTTCGTGGTAATATCCCTTTTCAGGACTGTAAACAGATGGAGATGCAGTTACTAGTCCAACAATTTTATCAGTAGGTTTAAGTAAAAAAATCAGGTCATTCGTGTTGGCACGTGTATAACCGAATTTCATTAAAATGACAAGACCAATTGCTATTAAATAATAAGGTGTGTTTTTATTTGCTTGCACGATTATTTTTTTAGCAGGTATGATTTTAGTATGGAACGTAGGATAGTAGGCAGATACATCCTTCGATGAATCCTTCCTACATGAAAATTATTTTTATAAGATACAGCATCTTGTTTTTAATCAAGATGCTGTATCTTAATTTAAATGAGCTGACTAATATTCGTTTTGGAAACCTGCTAAACGGATTGAATAGATTGAGCGGATTGAACGGTAAACAATTCTGTGCCTTACAAACCAAATGTATCTATACCATTAAAACCGATCTTATGTTTTATACTTCAAATGGAAGCACATATTCCTTGATAACTGGCTTCGAGCTGCGCGTCTTTACCTCAACCTTTGCCTTTAGTGGAGAACCTACTAATAGCGATACTTTCACATATTGATCTTCATGTACCATCCAAGAATGATCCACTAATAGGTATTCTGTAGTATTGGCTTTAGTTGCCTGATAATTCCATCGCTCTACAGCTAAGGGCTCAAAATTAACGATATTACCCATGTACCACACTTGAATTCCTGGTAGCGATTGATTGCCCAATTCAGTGCATCCCACTACACTAATATCCAGAGAGGAACCATCTTCAAGGTCTTTAACAGACCACTCTTCAATGCTGCTTTTAATATTTGACATACTCGTTTTATTTTAAGGTGTATTGATAATTAATAATGGATGCAATTAAAAAACGTTCATCATGTTATCGAAACTTAATGATTCTTGTACTCCTTGATTTTAATTTACTTACTAATTCTTTATAGAACGATTAAATATATCCCATTTTAACGTAATTGTAAGGCTTATGGGGTATTTGCCTATCTATACCAATCTTTATCGCAGTTCTTTTAATGACTGTGCCAAATGTTCTTAAAATCACTTGGTAGGGTGAATCCTACATTTCTAAAAACTATTGAGATAAAAATAAACAATTTGTTCGAAATACGATGCACCTAATTCAATATTATATAAAAAAAGGAATAAAATTACCCCTTGGTAAACACTATTTTTTTAAAAAGTACAAAGCAGTATTTTATTTTTGTTCTTGAATAATGAATAAAACGCAAATCATTCTTAAAATAGGAGATGGGGCATTTTAACTATTAAAATAGTGCGTGCATGTAAACACTATTTTAATGTATAATGTCTTCGGGGGCCTAGTTTAGAGACGTGTATGGATTATCCTATAACTCCTACGCACGATATTCATTGGTATGTTAGATTTTTTTATAAACAGAAGTGAATGCACTTAATTAAAAACTCTGGATTGATGAATAGATATAAAATTACGAGCTATTTATGTTTGAACCAACACGCATCGTTAACCTCATACGCTTTAAATTCGGTATTTACTGGACTGCCGTGCATTACCTTCGTATTGTAACGTGTTCGAACCAAATAATTAAACGCGCCCATGTCTCCTGTATAAGCTGTTGTATTATCTGAATTATATGTACGATGAATCTTGCACAATTCTTCCATGAATGGCTGCATAACGGAAATGCTGCCACCCATGATTCCGCAATTCAACAAGGCTGCATTTTTGAAATCCGTTTCATACGTTGTATAATCCGGTATTTTACTTCGTAAGTGTTGCGAATGATTTTGCATCCATTCATTTTTCAATATCTCAGGTTCGTCACCACAAAAAAAAGTATTGGGATTGCGTTTATACAGTTCTTGTATAAACGGATTCTTCAATACAAGGACATCAGACACATCAGTAAAAAAAATATGTTCCATGTGAGGTGCATGTAATTTAAAAAATTCATCATATACAAAATATCGAAACACATTTGGGTTGTATATCGGATTGTAATTTATTTTTATAAAATGAATGTGATCGCTTTGGTGTAATTTACATGTGTATTCTGAAAAATTTGTATGGAAAATAATACCTTGCAAACCCAATGCTGTAATGGATTTTGCCCAATCAGATACCAGTGAAAAATCGTCATTTGCTAACGTTTCATTTCTATTCACATCATGAATGCCTGTTATAAGGGATGAAACAATAAGATTGCTGCCTATTTTAAAATCAATTTTCAATTTGAGCGTTCCTTTTAATACTAGCCGTTAAACTGTGTAAATTGTTTCTGTAATATACATAGGTTCTCAAATCGAGTTTCTTGACAGCAAATTTTTGTTCTGCACGTTCGTAAAAATGGGCATCTGCGCCATATATATTATCAAATTTAAACATCGTAAATACTTCTTTTTTTCCAAATAAGGTAGCAAACAGAATACAATTATCTACGTGAATTACTTGATTGTTATCAAAACGATCGGGAACATAATAATCCGATTCTTGATTTACAATTGTTTCAGTTGTTGAGGCAATCAAATCCAGCGATTTAATTTCTGACAAACAGGTGCTGAGGTGATTTGGTTTGTATTCATCGTCTGCATCAATAACAGTAACGAATTCGCTGTTGCTCATCAGCATTCCTCTGTTTATAGATTCGGATTGGCTTCTGTTTTTATGACGCACATACGTTATCTTATCTTCATGCTGAATAGCATAGAGTAAGATTTGATTTTGCGTATCGTTATTACTACCATCATCAATGATGATAAGCTCAAAGTCTTGAAAATCTTGATTTAATACTGAATCTATGGCTCTTTTTGTTAGTAGAAAGGTCGTATTGTAAACAGCCATTATAACTGCAATTCTATTTTTGTAAAACATGCGTAACAGTGATTATACTTCGTAATTTACTAACTTCTGCTGAAAGATGTCGTAAATTATTTTTGTTATAACACCTTATCGGTGGTTTTTGTTGTAAACGTTGAATGCCCTAAGGTTTGCTAAGTGCCATTCAATGCACTGAGAAGTAGTTTATGGCATTATTCAGCGCTATAGACTATAAAAAAGAACTGCCTAGTTTGGTTCGGAATAAGAACAGCTTATATATAAAAGGGTACCAATAAAAAATATAAAAAGGTTTTCAATACATAGTATTGCATGCAGTAATAAAATTTGCAAAGTGACGGATTTAGTAGTGTTATTCTAATTTACTACCAATTTCATTCGTAGGGAAAAGCTTTATTAACCACTAAACCCGCCATTAGCACATGTACATATTTGTACAAGTTTTATTTTGTCATTTTACCAAGTCTTGCTGTAGTTTTAACAGTTGTAGTCTTGTAGATCATTCCAATTCCTAAAATTGGTTTAACAACTGTTGTTTCATACTGAGGGTAGAAAACAACATCATAACCAGGGTTAGCAGTCATTAAGTCGTAAAGTGCATAATTTGCTGTCTTGTCAGTAGTAAGGCTACCAATTACTGGGATAGATGCAAAACTAATATTAACAGATCCACCACCTTGAACTTCACCAGTCTTTTTAATAAACAATCTAGACCAATCAATTCCTACAATTTTGTTAGAAGTTGCTTCAGCTGAAACTTGCTCAGATAATGTAAAGTCAGACTTCGTTAAGTTAACTCTAGTGTTGGGTTCTCTCATGGAGTGGTTATACGTTGAACAACTAGAAAAAGCAGCTACTAAAGCTACAACTGTTAACATTTTAAAAACTTTCATTTTTTTATTATTAAAATAATTTTTCTTACTCATAAGGCTTTTCAGAATACGCCCCGTTTTTTATTTGTTTCTGGACTCAAGTTGCAAAATTATACAATTTCTTTGAGATAAGTGCAGAATCAATATCAACAAGGAAGAGTTCAATTAATTGTACGTATTGTTTGACGTATATTTTTTTAGAACAACCTGTTTTCAAGTTTTGGAGTTGTAGCTTTTATAGCATGCGCTACCATTGAGTAGCCATAAATTAAATTCTGTGTTATGTAAACCAGTCTTTTAAATTTTATTAAAATGTTTGCATTTTTTTTGAACGTGTTGGTTATTATCTAAGTAGATAATCATAGTGAAAAAATAAGTAATAAACCATGGATTGTAATTCAATGTTGTATAGTAAAAGAAATAAACTACACGCTTATTTTTGTGGAGAATGCTTAAATATATATATCAATAATCCGGGTTTACTTTATTGCAGAGCGCAAACAAAGGGATGCCAATGGGTGTTGTTCCACCATGACATTGCTCCAGAAAATAAATTATCGTTTGGGGAAATAAGAACAAAGCGATTTATAATCATTCACTAAAATACATTGAGTCATGATTCATTATGATAACGCTTTGTGTAACTATCTTATTTTGTAATTATTACTTCCTTCTTATTCCAATTACATTTGGAAGCTCCCAATATGCACCGTTGGTATCATTTTCATTAAATCCAGTTTCATAGCTTCCCATTTTTTGAACGTTAATAGTAGTATGGTTTAAGTAGAACGAAGCTTCAGGGCCACCTTCTAAATACATCAAGTGTTTGATTTTTAATTCCGATTGTATTAACATGTTTGTGAAGTCTAATACCTTATAAGGCGAACGACAAAAAATAAACAATATATTTCCCGAAATATCTTCACCAAGCAGTACCATGCTCCATTTCTTTTCAGATGCTTGCCACGTAGCTTTACCTTCACAGTTTACCATGCGAATGCCTTGACTAAAGGATGTATACTTGTTTTTTGCTGTTGGCCAATCTTGGCAGGTAATATCAACGAGTGTAGCAGATTTTTTACTTGTATCTTGAGAATTAAAAGCAAACACATTTTTGTAACTTGGGTTGAGATTCGGGTTGTTTATATAATTACCTCTTTTCATGTAACCCGTGCATGTTTGAAAATTTCCTTCTAGTTTAAAC
>NZ_CALMGQ010000179.1 GCF_937863595.1 uncultured Cytophaga sp. | reverse complement strand
AATTTTAATAAAAAAAGCAAAAACCGTTACTTCCATATATTTTTTGGTTTTTTTAATTTGATAAATAACATCACTTAAAAAAGCCTTTGAATGAAAGACTACATATTTCACTCCCCAATTAATCGTATTATTTTCGTCCTTATTTTCGTAGCAATTTTAGGGAATAATAGCTTTGCCCAAACAAGTTGTTATGAAACTGTTTCCTTACCTACTGATTCAAAATGGGGCGGTAGCGATGCCGTTGGTTCTGTATTGATAGGTAATACATATGGTGCAGGACAAGGCCCAGGTATTTATATTGTTGCAGATGGTGGCTATCGACTGTATTTAAATGGTGAACTTTTAGCTTATGACAATGCAGCCGGTCGGGTTCGTTTTATTCCTATGACTTTTTTACCAAGAAAAAATGTTGTTTCTATTGTTGGAATAAATGGGTTGAATGCACCTGGTATTTTAATGCACTTAGATGAATTAGAAAAGCCCTACGTTTCTGGCACAGGTTGGAAAGTAAACAACTCTCCTGCAGATAACACATATAAAACAAAAGGATATAATGATGCATCTTGGTCTGGAGCCACTGTATTATCAACAGGAACTATAACACAAACACCAAGTGGTGCAACAATTACTGGATTCCCAACTACATCTACAGCAAAATGGATTTGGTCAAATTCATCTTCAGATAAAAATGTTGTATTACGTTATACATTCGACATTAAAGCGGTTGGGTTTGGAGCGAATACTACAGGTGGAGATGCAGGCCCTGTCGTTGTTGTAACAAACGTAACTGATTTATTAGCACAGATAGCATCTACTACTGCCAAAACAATTCTTATTAAAGAAGGCAGCTATGACCTTAGAGATTACAGAGACCAAAAAACATGTCGGGTTGAATGCAATTCAACATTAGCAACCTATAAAGGAGATTTTATTGACGTAGGTGCTGGTTGCCCTACAAATTATAGAACGGTTAAACGTTGGGAGAAATTAATCTGGATGAGTTCCAATAAAAGTATTATTGGTATGGGTAGAGGTGCATCTTTGCGAGGCGCTTCATTTTATGCCAATGGAGGAAATCCACAATCAAATCTTATTTTTAGAAACTTAAAAATTTGGGATGTCAACCCACATATCATTGAAGCGAATGATGGGATTTCTTTAAACGCCGTTACAAAATTATGGGTAGATCACTGTTCCTTCAAATGGATCAGTGATGGAAATGATATTGCAGATACAAAGGAATGTACATTTTCTTGGAACCGCTGGAACGGCTTGAATGAATATATGTGCAGTGGCGTGGACAATTATTCGGCTATGATCACAGGCTCTGACATTACATTTGATCATCAATGGTGGGAGAATTCAAATGGACGTGCTCCAAAGACATATGGAACGACCAATACACGTATACATATGATAAATAATTATCATTCAGATAATGGTTATTATGCGAGCAACTCGGGAAGCCCTAGCTGCTTGGTATATATTGAAAACACACATTACGAAAAGGTTCGTTTCCCAACAGTAAAAGAGCATGGAGGAGTAATTTATTGTAGTGGTAACAAATACGATAACATAGGTTCACATTCCGTTGATTGGGTAAACTCATCTGAGCCAAAAGATGTGGCAGCAAAATTTACGATACCTTATTCGTACACATTAGAAAATGTGAGTACCGTTAAAGCAACGTGTATGAGTCAATCTGGAACTGGTGGCAAATGGGGAACAATGCCATCGTATACTGAAACTGCAGGATTATCCAATACAGCACCAATTGTTTCAATTACAAATCCTACAACCGGTACAACTTTTTCAAATGCAACACCGATACTCATTTCTGCGAATGCTTCTGATGCAGGAGGAGCAATTTCTAAAGTAGAATTTTACAGTGGTACAATAAAACTAGGTGAAGATGTATCCGCGCCTTATTCCTTTAATTTAACGGCACTAACAACGTGTATGTATTCATTGGTAGCTGTGGCAATAGATAACAATGGAAATAAAACAATGTCATGGCCTGTGATAATAAATGTTTCTTCTAATCCAAAAAAATACATTTACAATTACGATAACAGCGGCAACTATGCATGGAGCAATACCAATAGCTGGACACCAAAGTCTATACCAACAGCAATCGATACAGTTATCGTTCGTACAGGTGAACTACAAATTGCAAACCTGGATCATAAAGCTCCCATCTATCTAGAAGCAAATGGTATACTTAGAATTACCAACAATTCTTCTGTTGATAAATTACAGCTACAAGGTGGAACGCTAAAAGTATATACCAGTAATCCGCAGTTTGATTTGCAATCGAATATTGTGGTTGAAAAACCATCGACAATTATGTCTGGCTCAGTGAGTGCTACGGTCTTTAATTTAATGGGTACCATTACAGGCTCAGCCAATCTTACTAAAACAAGTGTTGGGGTGTTAATGATAAACAGTGATGCCTCTGGTTTTAAAGGTAAATGGATTGTTGAAGAAGGTAAGTTGAAAATACGTTCACTAAAAGGCATGGGTGCTTGCGGAGTACAAGTAAAAGCCAATGCACGACTTGATATTGAAACTGCTTCTGCTGCCTCCATCTATTCACTTGAAATTGACTCTTTAGGAGGTGTTGATTTAGATGCGGACTTAAATACCGAAGTTGCAGTTTTCGGTTCGTACAACCTCAGTGCTGGCTCGTTCAAGAATGCGGACTACACTACCTATATTGGTGGTGCGAGCACATTAAAAGTATCTAAAAGCATTGTTGTATTAAGTGGCCCTTCTACCTTCTGTGCTGGGAATAACGTAAAATTTACGGCAACATCGTCTTCCTCCTATAGCTGGAAAAATATGGGTTCTCAAGTTGCAACAGTTTCTTCGTATACTACAAGTATAGCGGGTTCATACAATGTAGAACTTTCAAATGCAACAGGTTGTAAAGTGAGTTCTGCTGCTGTAAAAACTGCAATTGGTTCACCCATAACCATTATTCAGAATGTAAAAGTGGATGCAGGTGCATGGACTGCAGTTCCTTCAGCAACTGTTTGTGCAGGCAGTACAGTAAACTTGGGCCCTTGGCCTACAACTGCTGTTGGATGGTCTTGGACAGGTCCTAATAACTTCACTTCTTCTTTACGTGATCCAATATTTACAAATATTTCGGCGGCAAACGCTGGAACCTATACTGCTACTTTTACAGATGGAAGTGGCTGTAAAGCAACAAGTACATTTAATATACAAGTGAGCGCAGTACCAACAGCAACGATTACCTCACCAACGAAGTCAATCTGTGCAGGTGCATCGGTAGTGCTTACTGCAAGTGCGGGTTCTTCTTATAAATGGTTTAACGGAACGACACAAGTTGGAATGGAATCAACATATACTGCAGCAATTGCTGGCAGCTATACAGTTGAAGTAAGCAATGCGAGTGGTTGTAAAGCAAGTTCAGCTGTTACGCAAGTTACTGTAAGTACATTACCTGTAGCTACTATCACAACTCCGATTACGTCGTTTTGTTCAGGAGAATCTACTGTATTAACAGCAAGTATTGGCTCTTCGTACAAATGGTTTAATGGAACGACACAAGTTGGAAATACAGCTACATATAGAGCAGATGCTGCTGGAAGCTATTCAGTTGAAGTATCAAATGAAGCAGGTTGTAAAGCAATATCTGCTGTTACAAAAATTACTGTAAACACATTACCTGTAGCTACTATCACAACTCCGATTACGTCGTTTTGTTCAGGAGAATCTACTGTATTAACAGCAAGTATTGGCTCTTCGTACAAATGGTTTAATGGAACGACACAAGTTGGAACTACAGCTACATATAGAGCAGATGCAGCTGGCAGCTATACAGTTGAAGTGTCAAATGAAGCAGGTTGTAAAGCAACGTCTGCTGTTACAAAAATTACTATAAACACATTACCAACTGCAACGATTACTTCACCAACTACATCAATCTGTACAGGTGGTTCAGTAGTGCTTACTGCAAGTATAGGTTCATCGTATAAATGGTTTAACGGAACTACACAAGTTGGAACTGCAGCTACATATAGAGCAGATGCAGCTGGCAGCTATTCAGTTGAAGTATCAAATCAAGCAGGTTGTAAAGCAATATCTATTGTAAAACAAATCAATGTAACGACAGGTACTGTTTGGTATCAAGATATAGATGGAGATGGTATGGGAGATCTATCTGTATCACAAACATCATGCACGCAACCTATAGGCTATGTTTCTACAGTAGGAGATGCGTGCCCTACAGATGCAAATAAAACTTCAGCGGGAAATTGTGGTTGTGGGAAAACGGAAAGTTCTTGCCTTGATTGTGCTGGGATACCAAACGGAACAGCAGTATATGATAATTGCAATGTTTGCGTAGGTGGAACAACAAGTAATACAGCTTGCGTCACCACTACAACTATGAATGGTACAACAACGAACATTACAGTTGTACCACAGCCGTTTGATAATTTCACTACAATCAAATTAGAAAATTTGGGTATGATTCAAAATGTTAAAGTCTTCACTGCTTCTGGCGCATTGGTTGAAACGTTTTCCAATTTACATGTTGAAGAAATTTCATTGGGTGATAATTTAGCTGCTGGTCTTTATTCTGTAATTATTCAAACTGAAAATGGCGTGTATACAACTAAGATTGTGAAAAAATAAAATGAGACAATTAAAAAATAGGAACATGGGCATTAAAATTTGTAAGGCGTATGGTATTATATTGAGCACATACATGTGTATGCTATTATTTGCAATAACAAATAATAGCGATGCTCAAACACTAGCTTTCCCTACAGCCGTTGGCTTTGGAAAAGATGTAACAGGTGGCCGTGGCGGCACTGTTTACCATGTCACGAATTTGAATGATGCAGGTGCTGGTTCTTTCAGAGATGCTGTAAGTGCATCAAATCGAATTGTCGTATTTGATGTAAGTGGTTATATTACTTTAAAAACGGCTGTCTCTGCAAAAAGCAATCTGACAATTGCAGGACAAACAGCGCCAGGCGAAGGTATTGGATTTCGTGGAGGTAAAATTTCTTTTGGTAGTCAATCTAATGTTATTATAAGACACATACGTATACGTCCAGGTAGTGAAGTTGCTAGCAAAGAAGATGTAGGTATAAATTTAGTGGATGCAAAAAATATAATTTTAGATCATTGTACAATTGAGTTTGCACCTTGGAATAATATTGGTGGTGTAAGTACAAATTCGCAGACAAAACCTGTAATAAACATTACGTTCCAAAATTGTTTAATTGCGAATCCTACCTACCAACAATTTGGTGCGCATATAGAATCTCCAAATGGTACTTGGACTTGGGCATATAATATTTTTGCCAATTCTCACAATAGAAACCCGTTGGACAAGATTAATGATATTTTTATTAATAATGTTCTTTACAACTGCTCTGCTGGATATACAACTCACACGAGTACAAATTTCAAACACGATATCATTGGAAATTACATGATCAAAGGACCTGCATCTACAGGCACTGATAATCAATGGTACCAGGTAGATAAAAATCAGAGTATCTATTATAATGGAAATTTAAAAGATAGTAATTTGGATGGCGTTCTTAATGGAACAACAACAACACCATCTTGGTATCAAGGTCCAGGAACAATTTTAACGGCACCATGGTCTAACCTTACCGCTGGAATACCAACCTATAGTGCTCAAACAGCTTATCGATACACGGCTTCAGTGGCAGGAACATTTCCACATGATGAAATGGACAGATTAGTGATGTCGCAAATAAGAACGCTTGGTAAAGGAACTACAGGAACTGGCGCAGGTACATGTGGTCCTGGTGGTAGTTTATATACCAGTCAAGTACAAACAGGATTAGGGAATAATGGGTATGGTACAATTGTTACAGGAACAAAACCTACTGATACGGATAATGATGGTATGCCAGATTACTGGGAAAAAACATTCGGTTCAAATGTAACAAGTAATGATGCAATGAAAATTGGTAGTGATGGTTATGCACTAATCGAAAAATATCTTAACTGGTTGGCGGAAGTACGTTCACGTACGCTTCAGAACACAGCAGTTGATTTGAATATGAGCACATACGCTGGTGGGTTTGCAAATGTATCTCCTGTTTATTCTGTGAGCAATGCTCAAAACGGAACAGTAACATTATTGTCGGATGGCAAAACAGCACACTTTGTTCCTACAGCAAATTTTTCAGGAATGGCAAGTTATAAATTTACAATTAAAAGTTCAGACGCTTCTTACACCTATTATGTAGCGGTCTTGGTAGAACCTTCTGGTGCACCTTGTACAAGTCCTTTAGCGAATATTACTGCTGGTGGCGCAACGACATTCTGTATTGGAAAAAATGTTATGTTAAATGCAAATACAGGTACTGGCTTAACCTATCAATGGAAGAACGGAGCGAATGCAATCAGTGGAGCTACGAATGCAACGTATACAGCAAATGCAAGCGGTTCCTATTCGGTTGTTGTTACAAATGCTTCTAATTGCGCTGCCACTTCTGCAGCAACAACTATTACAACAATATCTCTTCCAATAGCCGTAATTACCTCTCCTTCGGGCACAGTAATTCCATATAAAGGAAATCTTATACTCAATGCTTCAACTGGAACGGGCTATACGTATCAATGGAAAAATAATACAACGGCTATTACTGGAGCAACTACAGCCTCGTACACGGCACTAACTGCTGGATCATATACTGTGACGATCACTGCATCTACCTGCTCTGCTACTTCTTCGGCACTCGTACTCACAGTTGCTGCGCCTCCTAAAAAATATATTTATACATACGATAACTCTGGAAATTTATCTTGGACAAACCCAAACAACTGGTCGGGTAAAGTCATACCAACTCCTTTAGATACTGTTATAATACGTAATGGAGAAGTGCAGATAGCAAATCTAGAACAAAAAGCTCCAGTCTATGTTGAAACAAATGGTACAATTAGACTTACTGCAAATTCTACTGTTGATAATCTGTACCTACAAGGTGGAACATTGAAATCATACACCAGCAATCCGCTATTTACATTACAATCGAATATCACGATTGAAAAACCATCCACCATACTTGCTGGTTCTATTGCTACATCTGTATTCCAACTCAATGGAACGATCAAAGGTTCTGCAGAGCTAACTAAAACAGGTGTTGGTACACTTCAATTAAATAGTGATGGATCTGCTTACAAAGGCAATTGGATTGTAGAAGAAGGTAAACTAAAAGTGAAATCTATCAATGGATTAGGTCAATGTGGTGTCTATGTAAAAGCAGGCGCAAGATTGGATATGGAAACTCCTTCTGCTGCTTCTATCTATTCGCTTGTTATTGAAAGTAATGCTGGTGTAGATTTAGATCAAAACTTAAATGTAACCGTTGCAGTATTTGGCCCAGAAAATATTCTTTCAGGTGCGTATAAAAATGCAAACTATCCTAGCTATATCGGTGGTGCAAATACACTTTCAATTTCAAACAGCATCGTTGCAACAAGCG
>NZ_CALMGQ010000178.1 GCF_937863595.1 uncultured Cytophaga sp. | reverse complement strand
ATTGTCTAAATTATTCGCCTAAACCAGTTGCTCCCCAGAAAATGGATGTGACCCAGTTTAAGGTTATAAAAGATAAATACATTAATTAAGATTGGAGCACTTTTTCTTTCGGACAACAAAAAATATTATTGCCAAAGCTTTTTTGAACACTAGAAATTTCAAAATATCCTTTCATTTCATCAATATTATAAAAAACATATTCCAGATTTTCAAAAAAAGGATTGAGCTGAATTGCCATCTCTTCATCCAACACCTCTAATAAAATAATTGGTCGGAGTTGCTTCAGTAAATCACCCATGCCTAATAAAACCGACACTTCATGCCTTTCAACATCCAACTTCATTAGAATATTTTTCCCAATATAATTTACATTCAGAATGCTATCTAAACGCTTACAACAAACTAGATAAGAATTGGGATTTTGTAGCTTAGTAACGTGGGCCGTATATTCATTACTTCCACCTTCTTCCATCAAAAAAATTTCTCCCACCGTATCACTCAATGCGATGTTATGAAGATGAATATCAAATGTATTGATTTGTACATTAGATTGCAGTTTATCAAACGTTCGTTTTACTGGTTCAAACGCGTGCACTTCTGCATTAGAATTTAAAGCAGAAGCAATTAAACTATATGTTCCCGTGTTGGCTCCAATATCAAGAATCAAATCACTTTGTTTGGCATATTTAATCCATAAATCAATTGAATACCTTTCGCAGGCGCCGACACCTTTCCAAAAATGATCCGACTCCATTGCAAAACCACTTCCATAATGTTTCATCAAAAAGGAATGTTCTTTATCGACAGAAACCTTAAAATTTCCTTTAAAATATAAATGTCTAAAAATGGATTCCTTAGGAAGGTAAAAAAAACGAATCATGGAAAACAATTCGCACTTTAAGGGCACAAATCCATATACTCCTAACATCATTTTTTTCAACCAAGGTTCCATTTTATGCATCATTAAAAATACGTCACTAATTCTTTTTAAATATTATTTTCCTCTTTAATCCGCTGATAAATCGACAACAATACTTTTTCTTGTTCGTTCCAATTTATTTCTTTCGCTGCATGGCTTAGATTTTCTTTCCATGCAGCATATTCTGTAGGATTGTCGTAGATCCATTGTATACGATCAGCTATATGTTTCGGCTCATAAGATTCAACGAAGGTGCCTATGCCATACAAATTCATAATACGTTCCACTTCTTGCAATCTAGAAGCTAAGACAGGTACACCCGCATGTACGTAATCAAATACCTTATTCGGGAAACTATAAATGTAATTTTCACTGATGGGTTTATCAACGGTTAAGCCCAAATGTGCTTGCATGGTATACTGCTTTAATATATGATGTGGTACTTTAGGAATAAAGCGTACACGGCTTTCTAAAGCGTGTTCTTTCACTAGTGCTTTTAATACATCAATTACATCTCCACTACCGACAAATAACAATAAAAAACGTTCGTCGAGGTATTGCATTGCTAAAGTCAATTCTTCTGTACCGCGTTCTACATTGATACCTGTGCCTTGATAAATCAATATAAACTTATTCTCAATATCCTTTAATTTATACTTCGAGTCTAACAGTGTTTCTTGAAGAATCGGTACGTTCATCACCACTTCTACGGGTTGTTTAAACTCGTTTACAAACAAACTTCGTTTCGCAAAGTTATCGGTGTAGATATAAGTTAATTTGGGAAATATCCAATTTTCAATGGACTTCCATATCTTCTGTATGCGTGGCCTTTTAATCAATTCAGGTACGCCTGTAAAATATTCGTGGTTATCATAAGCCAATGGAACACCTTTTATTTTCGATACCAAATAATTAGGTAATAGTGTATCTAAATCGTTTGCTAGTAAAATATCTGCTTTATGAAACAGTACATAGAAAAATAAATACAGATTATATTGGGCATAAAACAAAGGTCCCTTTTCAAACCACAAATGAAATCGATGTGTTTTATATGGACGTTCATCCATCGGCATGCTGTCGTTTTTCTTTCTTCCTACCAATAAAATTTCGTACCCATTTTCATGCAAACTATTACAAATTTTAAATACCCGTTGATCGGTTATTAAGTCTGTTGTTACAGAAACGGTAATTTTTATTTTTTTTATACTGGACATTATACGCGTTTAAAGAATCGGAACCAAAATGGAAGATTGTATTTTAATACAAGAACGAATTCTTCGTCTTGGGCCCCAAAATTTTTATTAAAATCAGCAATAACGGGTAAATTAGACCCTCCGAAATGCACTCGCAATAAAGAATCGTTTACATATGCTTTTTCAACAATTTTAAATAATACATAATGCAAGAGACTGTGTTGACGTGCTACTTCATTGCTAAAGCAAGCTACTAAATACATTTTACCTTTGGCATAAATATAAAATTGTCCGCAGGTAAATGTCCCAGTTCCATCTTTTATTCCGTCAATAAAACCATAGCCTTCTTGTATCGATTTTTGTGCAAGTACTTCTAATAACTTATAATCTTTATTTTTATAAGGTTTCCCTTTTTCTAACAACTCTTTTTTTAGTGCTGCAATAAAAATAGGTATGGGTACCGAAGTAAGTGTAGTTAATTGGGAAGCTTCAGCTTTGCGAATGTTTCTTCCCCAAACTTTGGTGGGGAAACGCACGCCCTCTTTTAATTCTAATAATTGGTGACGTCTATGTTTAATGTTTAAAGATACATCTTTGATTAAGCGTTCATCGGTTGTGTAACAGAGATAATCAAATGTATCATTCAATCGATTCAATTCAACTGCAATTTCCTCTTCAAAACGTGCATCACCATACACAGCAATTTTCTGAACAAAATTAGGCAAATCAAAAAATGACCAAGCCAGTTTTTTATTTCCAAATATTGGGAACACAGCTGCATAATCATCTGCAACAATGGCAGACCAATTGGGACAAACAACATTCAACCAAGATGAACGTAAGTATACGTCTGCATTGGAATCTGCTACGATACAGGCATCCCACTTTTTAAAATCTAGGTCTTGATGTTGTATATATTGTATCAAAATTACTTGTTTTGAAGATCTGAGTAACGCGCAAATATGCACGTATCTTTTACAGATGCGATAAAAGCATCGAGGGTTTGCAAGGAGTATTCACTTTGTGCTTTAGGATGTCCGATTACAACCATTGTATCGTTGTTCTTCAAAACACGCATATCAAACTCATTCTGTAATAAACTGGCGAAATAACCATCGCAACTCAATGCTTGCTGTGTATACGAAGTGAGTAATGCTTTTTTTGTACTCTTTTGTGCCATTGGTACGCCATCGCCCATCCCTTTGTGGAAAGAACGATTTAATCTACCGCGAACGTATAAATTCCAAAAGAATAAGGGAGATAATTTTACAGAAGAAATCGGCAACTCCAGAAAAGAACCAACTGAATTTTCTCTCAAAGGATCTTCTTCAAACATCCACTGATCTAGAGCAGGCGCAGTGCTGAAGTCAAACTGAACTTGTTCTGCTTGTATGCATCCTTTTTCATACACCGTACTTTCAATCCAAACGCCTAATTTCTTAAAGATATTGTTCAATGTATTCCAAGGAGGTAAACACCAACCTCCTGCTCTAAATGCGATTGGCGCTACACTCGTTACTTCTTTGGTAATCGCATAATATCGTGTTACGATATCTATAATTTGCACATCCGAAAATTGATCCAAACGATATCGATCCGTTTTCATTTGCCACGTTTTCCCATCATAAAAACTATCTTCCCAATGGGGATGAATATGTAATTGGCAATCATGCCCAGCAGCTACCAATTGCTTGATTTGAGAAAAAACCTGTTTCCGTTCATAATCAACAGATGGATAGCGTTTTGAATATTTTTCAAGTGCTAGTAAATAACCACTATCTATAAAAAAATTAAGATAAATACCCTGTTTCGCAGCAATTTCAAGTAAGCGATTTGTAGGCTCAATGATACAATTACCAGCGGTGCCTGTATTGGCCCCGAAGTACAATTCATAATCGAACGACAAATAGACTTTCATGTACGTATTGATTCTTGTAGAAAACAGATATTATCGGTAAATTTATACATACTAGCTTACACACCCAAATAGATACCCAACCATCTTTCTCTATCAAGGAAAAAAAGTATGCGTTTAGAACAAGATACTCCATTTGAAGATTCCTCAAGAGATGAGCTTATTCAGCGTGTAAAGGACTTGCAGCTTATAAATGCAAACCAACGACCTGAAAAAATACTTCAAGAAGCATTCGAAAAAATAAACCTATTGGTCATGACAATTGACCAAGACGGAGTGATTGTATTTACAAATGAAGCTTTTATTGAGGTAATTGGTTGGGAGAGAGATACGATACTAGGCCAAAACTGGAAAGATTTTTTAGAAACGGGTGCCGACAATACGAAGGATGCCCACATATATACCTTAATCAAAAAACAAGGTTTCGTTGATCAGCTAAAACGAAAATTCCTTTCAAAAGAAGGCGATTATAGAACCATAAAATTCAATGTTGTTATTCACCATCCGATAGATAACGACAAACATCTAACGACTCTTATTGGCGAAGATATTACCGATAAGAAAAAAGTTATTCGTGCGCTTAAAGATAGCAATGAACAATTACAAGATTTATTTGAAAATGCGAATGATTTAATTCAGGTTTTTGATTTAGAAGGAAGAATACAATTTGTAAATAGAGCTTGGAAAGAGACGCTTCAATATTCGGATGAAGAAATTTTAAAATTAAACTTTCGAGACATCATTGCTCATGATCATGTTGAAGAGACACTTGAGCATTTAAACAAAATTCTTGAAAGCAAAAAAGATGATAAATTTGAAAGTGTTTTCACCAGTAAATACGGGCGTAACATTCAGGTAATTTGCAGTGTTAACGTTCGCTACGAAAAAGAGAAGGCTGTTTCTTTTAGAGGCATCTTCCACGACAATACGGAGCATCTGCGTGCAGAACGTGCGCAAAATTTATATTATAAAATTTCGAATCTTGCTATAAATAGCGATAAGCTTGATTCTTTATTAGACAACATACACAAAGAACTGCGCACCTTAATTGCAGTAAATAATTTTCATGTTGCGCTGTATGATCGCGATCACAATTATTTAAATTTCCCCTATTACGTTGATGAAAATATAGGCCCAAAGCCTATAAGCATGAAGCGTATCGTTGGTAAGGGTTTAACAGAATACTCTCTTTTCAACGACGGTCCAACGTTCTTGTACGAAGAAGACATACAAAGATTATCGGATGAAGGTAAAATTGAATTATTAGGTCCTATTCCAAAAATATGGTTGGGCGTGCCTTTACGCCTAGAAAACAGAACTATTGGGGTTATCTGTGTAAAAAGTCACAGCGACAGAAACAAATACAAACGAAGACATGTTGAGCTATTAGACTTTATATCTGGTCAAATAGCTTTGGTTATTGAACGTAAACGCAATGAAGAAAAAATCATTGACCAAACGGCACGTTTAAATGCAATCTTTGAAAGTAGTTCTCACTTAATATGGTCGGTAAACAGAAGACGTGGACTTACTTCTTTCAACCAAAATTATGCAAATGCCATATTTAGAAAATATCAAAAATATCCTTCAATCTATGATGAAGGAGAATCAAAAGAAATCTTAATTCTATCCGATTCGAATTACCATGAATCCATTGATGAAAAATATCGATTGGCTTTTAATGGTGAAGCGCAACATTTTGAAGCCTGCAATACCATTCAAAATGGCGAGGTATTCTGGAGAGAAACCTTTTTAAATCCAATTTTCTTACCAGATGGCAGAATAGCGGAGGTATCAGGTATCTCGCACGATATTACTGAAAAGAAACAATGGGAGTTAACCATACAAGAAAGCGAAGAAAAATTTAGAAATATTTTTGAATCGTTTCAAGATATTTATTACCGTACCGATTTGCAAGGAAACATTACTATGATTTCGCCATCAGGATGTGAAATTACGGGTTATAAGCAAGAAGAAATTATTGGGAAACATATTGGTGATTTTTTCACTACAGACAGACATCAAGTAAATTTAATTCGAGAAGTTTTAAAAACAGGTCAAGTAAAAAATTACGAAACCAAAGTTAGCATTAAAGATGGCGCCGCTTTACAATGTATATCAAACATACGTTTGATATACAATAAAGATGGCAAACCCGTTGGTGTTGATGGCGTAGCCAGAGATATTACGTATTTAAAAAAGGCAACTGCCGATTTACTTCAAGCGAAAGAAATTGCAGAGAAATCTTTAAAAGTAAAAGAGAATTTTTTAGCGAACATGAGTCATGAAATCAGAACTCCGATGAATGGTGTCATTGGTATGATTGATTTATTAAACGAAACACCCTTACTAGAAGAACAACGCAAATACGTTCAAACGATTAAGAAGTCTTCTGAAACATTATTAGATATTTTAAATGACATTTTAGATCTTTCAAAAATTGAAGCTGGTAAAATGCAATTACGCCTCGCTCCTATAACCATAGAGCAAACAGTTGAAAAATTGTATGCGTTGTTTTACCAACAAGCCAGTCTTAAAAAAATCGATTTGTTGTATAGCATTGATTCTAATGTGCCAAAAATAATTTTGGGTGATGAAACACGGTTATTGCAAATCCTTTCGAATCTAACATCGAATGCAATAAAATTTACCGAAAAAGGATCCGTTCGCATACAAATTTCATTAGACCACAAAAAAGATCAGTTAAATAAAATACGAGTAAACATTACAGATACAGGTATTGGTATTCCAGCAGATAAACTAAATATCCTTTTTGGCAACTTCAATCAAGTTGATAATTCATCATCGAAATCCTATGGTGGTACTGGATTGGGTTTAGCCATTTCAAAAGAATTAAGTAAGTTAATGAATGGTGAAATTGGTGTACAAACACAGTCTGGTGTAGGAAGTACTTTTTGGTTTACGTTTGAAGCAACCGATAGCAAGCTAACTATTGACAGGGCGAAACCAGAAGTACGTACCGTTATTGCGAACGAAAAGCCAATCAAAAACTTTCCAAAAATTTTATTGGTAGATGACAATGCCATCAACTTATTTGTAGCTTCCGAAATACTTAGAAAAGCAGGCTGCGAAATTGATACTGCAGGAAATGGTTTGGAAGCGATTCAAAAAGCAAAGGAGCATTCCTATAAAATTATTTTCATGGATATTCAAATGCCACAAATGGATGGCATGGAAGCAACTGCTGAGATTCGAAAATTAAATCTAGCAATCGTACCACCCATCATTGCAATGACCGCTTATTCCATGAAGGAAGATAAAGAGCGGTTTATGTTAAATGGAATGGATGACTATATTGCTAAGCCCATAAAAGCTGAAATGCTTATTTCAAAAGTAAAACATTGGATTCAATTAAATGCAGATGATACGCTAGAAGACAGCGATGAGATAAGTGCAGATAATGCATTTCCAGCGCATTCCATTATAGATTTTGACGTTTATTCAAAACTTAAAGATTTATCGGGTGCAGAAATACTGCAGCAGATATACAAAGAGTTTGAAAATGAGTCACTTGAACAAATTGTGGATTGTAAAAAATACCTAAGTATGGGTGACATTCATAATATTTTAAATAAATTGCACACATTAAAGGGCGTAGCTGGAACTTTAGGAGTAATTGAACTAGAAAATTTATCTAGATCTATTGAAGCAAAACTAAAATTTGGATATTATCCCGAACTTAAAGACGATTTAGAAGAACTTTCAGAAGCTCATAGTCGTTTCGTTAATCAATACACTTTTATACTAAATTCTTATTAAAAATGAGCGCAAAAAAAGTATTAGTTGCTGAAGACAGTTCGGTTATTCAAAACCTAACGAAGAAGATATTACAATTTCAAAATTACGAAATAACGGCAGTTAAAAATGGCAAAGAAGTAATGAAGGAACTGGAAAAAGGTTCATTTGATATTATTTTGATGGACATCAACATGCCGCAAATGGATGGAATGACTTGCGCAAAAGAAATCAGAAAACTTTCTGATACTACCAAAGCAGCCATTCCTATTATTGCCATCACTGGAAATGCGAAAAACTATTCAGATGAAGATTTCAAATCTGCTGGTATCAATGCCTATTTACAAAAGCCTTTAGATTTTGATCGATTGGTTGAAATTGTTAAAGAATATACGGCTTAAATTAGAGCATGGAAGTTAAATACACTACTCAGTTTTTAAGCAAGCTTGAAGATATCTTTTCAGAGTCGGATTATATGTTGCGTTATGAAAAAGGCAACTTCCAATCGGGTTACTGCTTGCTAAGAGAAACGCACGTTGCAATTGTAAATAAGTATTATCCATTAGAAGGTAAGGTCAATTCATTAATAGAAATATTAAAACAAATTGAATTGAATACAGATAAAATGACGGATAAAAATAAAAAGATGTATTTAGACATCCATAAATCATAAGGTGTTAAAAGCAATATTTTTAGGAACCGGAACCTCGCAAGGCATCCCTGTGATTGCCTGCGAATGCGCAGTATGCAAATCGTTTGATTATCGCGATAAGCGACTACGCACATCTATATATATTGAAACAGACCTCGTTAAATTGGTTATCGATACAGGGCCTGATTTTAGACAACAGATCTTACGAGAACGGATAAAAGAATTGGATGCAGTACTTTTTACGCACGAGCATAAAGATCACATTGCAGGTTTAGATGATGTAAGAGGTTTTAACTTTGTACAAAAACGCGACATGCCCGTATTTGCACGAAAAAATGTTATCGATGCTTTACACAGAGAGTTTTCATATATTTTTTCGGAAAATAAATATCCAGGTATTCCGCGCATTGAAATAACAGAATTAACCAATGAACCATTTGAAATAAACGGAGAACGCATTACTCCTATAGACGTGATGCATTACAAATTACCGGTATTTGGTTTTCGCATTCAAGATTTCACGTATATAACCGATGCCAATTATATTTCCGACCAAGAAATAGAAAAAATCAAAGGCTCCAAAATTTTGGTTTTAAATGCGCTTCAAAAAGAGCCGCATGTATCCCACTTCACCGTGGACCAAGCAATCGAAATTGTAAAAAAAATCAATCCAGAGAAAGCATACTTCATACACATGGGGCACCGTATGGGTAAACATGCTGACGTTGAAAAAGAACTTCCTCAAAATATTCATTTCGCTTACGACGGCTTGGTTGTGGAATTGTAAATACATCGTAGCACTTTATTATAAATACAATCAATTATTTATAATTTGTCTTTATTCTGCCCCCTGATCACTAACAACCGACCACTACTTTCTGTAAATGAAACTACACCTTTGGACCATTGGAAAAACGAACGATGCCTATTTAAAAGAAGGCTGTGATCAATACTTAAAGCGTCTTCCACATTACCTTCCCTTTGAATACATCGAAATACCTGAACCTAAAAACACAAAGCTCAGTAGCGATGTATTGAAAAAAGAAGAAGAGAAAATACTATTAAGTCGTCTTCAAGATTCCGATCAATTAATTTTGTTAGATGAAAAAGGGAGTGAATTTACTTCAGCAGAATTTAGTCAATTCATTCAAAAGAAAATGAATACGGTTTCTGGCAATCTAATTTTTTTAATCGGTGGACCTTACGGATTTTCTGAAGCTATTTACAAAAGAGCCAATGGCAAAGTAGGCTTGTCAAAAATGACACTCTCCCATCAAATGGTACGCTTGTTTGCGCTCGAACAATTATATAGAGCTTGTACAATTATTAAAGGAGAAAAGTATCATCATTGATTTTTTTTGAAATTTTTAAAATGTTAAACACTCTATCTTAAAATTGAATTGAACATATTGTACAAATAACTTAAGAAAAATTAATAAAGTAAGTTAGAGCATCACGTTTATTTTAATTGAAAATGCCCAAGATATACATTGGGGATATTAAACATTCCAAAATCTTTATTAAAAAAATACATATACGTTTCAATATTTAAATTCAATCCATATTTTTAGAATGCAATTGATTGCTTAAAAAATAATACTGAAATGCATTGTCAATTGCTATTTTTATTTCAAGGGGATGCCATGGCTTTTCAAGATAACGGAAAATCATACCCATGTTTATTGCGCGTTCAAATACCTCTAAATCAGAAAAAGCAGTTAAAATTATACGGATCATGCTAGGATATTTTTCTTTTACAGATTCTAAAAATTCTACACCTGTAATTTCAGGCATCCGTTGATCAGAAATCACAACTTGAATTTGAGGATTTTCAACTAATATTTCATTGGCTTGAGAAGCGTTATTAGCTATAAATACTAAATAATCTAATCTAAAAGATGCTTTAAATGAATTCAAATTATTTATCTCATCGTCAACATATAAAACTGCTATTTCATTCATAAAAAAACCCATAATAATTATAGTCAAATGTACAATACACAAATCAAACTTTAAAATTATGAAAGTAGATTTTGTCTAAGCATAAATTCTAACTGCGCATTTACGCGTACTAGATCTTTTGTTAAATCTGAGTTCTCTTTTCGAAGTGTATATAACTCAAACGCTTGATTGATGAACATTTTCAATTCTTCTTCGTCCCAAGGTTTATTGATATATCTGTAAATTTGCCCTTTATTAACTGCATCTATCAATGCCTGCATATCTGTATAGCCAGTTAATAGAATTAGGATAGGGTTTGGAAAATCTGGAATAATAGATTCTAAGAATTCTACACCTGTCATTTCAGGCATGCGTTGGTCTGTTAGTATAATTTCAATTTCAATACTTTCTAGAATTTTCCGACCC
>NZ_CALMGQ010000177.1 GCF_937863595.1 uncultured Cytophaga sp. | reverse complement strand
ACACTCTTTCCCTACACGACGCTCTTCCGATTGTGACCGAACTATTTTTTAACTTTTTTTACTTTAAGCAATGGATCTTCAGGTTTGGGTTTGATTTTATTAAAATCTTCATTTGTTTTTACTTCCTGAAGATTGCCCTTTCCTACTTCTTTTTGTTCTTCTTTAGATTTGGGGGATTCATTTTTTGTTTTTGACATAGCTGTAAATTTTAATTCTCAAACTAAATATGTGACTTTCATTTTAATAAGAAAAATTTAACGTAAAAAAACTGGAATATATGTAAGTATTGCTAAAAAGGATACAATTTTCGTGAAAATACACTGTTATTTATTAAAACAAATCCATGCATTAAAACAAACAATTAGATTCGATAATAGTAAATAACAATCTAAATTATTCATAATATAAATTTCAAAGTGTTATTAAATGATATAACACTTCGTTATATTTAGTTAAGCTATTAATCAACTACTCCTATTTTCAACCAGAAATCTAATTATATTCTCAGATTGAACTTTTCAATACTGCTTAATAAAATTACATCCTATTGTATTTTATTAATACTATTCTTGTTGAGTTCATTATGGACACAAGCGGAGTATGCTGTTACCCTACATAATGGGGACAAACAATATCAAATTTCACCTCAACTTATTGAGCAACTTGAAGACCCAACGGCAAGTTTTACGATTGAACAGGTAACATCTCCACTTTTTAATTCCAGATTTAAAGCTTCTGGTGAAAGTATGCTGCGTAATTCTAATCGTGAGTCGGCTTACTGGCTTAAGCTTACCATTTTAAATAAAACAGATAAAAGTCAGCAGTGGCTCATTGAATCTTTCAATTTTAGAATCAATGAAATTTCCTGCTACATGCAAACAAATACTGGCTTCTCAGAAGTGATTGAAGGAGATCAATATAAGTTCAGTCAACGTTCTGTCGGTCATAAGAATTTCGAATTTCTGATTCCTAATTCAAAGGAGCAGATAATCTGCTACCTACGTATTCGTACAAAACAACCAGCAAGTTTCGAACTCTATATCAGACGTTTTGATGCTTTTACAACCTATGCAATCGGAGAATACTTTTTACTGGGGATCTTTTACGGCACAATTGGTATAGTAGCCCTATTTAGTCTATTAATGCTACTATCCTTTCGAAAAATCGTATTTCTATACTATTCGTTATTTCTTACAGGTTTCGCTGTATTTTTCATGTGTCAGGACGGCACAGGCTTTCAATATCTATGGGCGAATTATCCGTTTATAAATACACACTCCATTTCTATTTCGAGATTGTTGATGCTCATTCCGTATACACTTTATTTTTGCGCTTTTTTAGAAATAAAGCAAAAATCGCCTTGGATCTGGAAAGCAATGATGGTATGGATTGTGGTTCGAATAGTTATCGCATGTATACCGCAGAATAACGACCAATTTTTATCCCTAATCATGTATTATGATTATATTCCATTTATAGTAGCCTATTTATCGGCTATCTACGCGTATTATAAAGGATTTAAACCCGCTTTATATTTCGCTATTGGTTTTTCAGTACTCTTAATCTCTTTTATCATCAATTCATTAAGAGTTGCATGTATTGTTGAATCAAACATTTTCACTGCGTATTCATTAAATTTTGGAGCAGTTTTAGAAATTCTTTTCCTATCCTTATCACTTGGCTCTTGGTTGAAAATAATGATTCAGGAAAAAATTGTTACCGAGAACATAAATAAAATATTGGAAGAACGTGTATCAGAACGTACAGAAGTACTTCAAATTCAAAATGAAATTATAAATGAAAAAGTGGACGAATTGGACACCTTGTTTTACAGACTTTCTCACGATATTAAAGGACCTATTAAATCCATTCTTGGCTTAGCAAACTTAGGATTAATTGACGTGTTGGATCGCGAAAATTATTTTAAATTAATTCAAGGAAGTGCTTTAAAATTAGATAAGATAACAACTGATTTTAGAGAATTATCGAATATTAAAAAATCTGATAAAGAAGAAATTTGTGAAATTGATTTCGAACATTTACTTAATAAAATACAAACATCTCTTGAACCTACAAACGAATATAAAACTATTGTTATTTCTAAAGACATACATCAAACTGGAGTATTTAGATCGCATGAACATATTATATATACTGTTATAGAAAACATTATTGAAAATGCGATGAAGTACACGAAGGTTCAAGTTGAAGCCTCTAAATTGGATATTTTAATCCGAGCAAATGAGTCAAAGGCAATCCTTCAGTTTACGGATAACGGCATTGGCATTCAAAAAGAAAATCGTGAACACATTTTTACGATGTTTTTCAGAGAACATTTGAAGGAAGAAATTAGCGGTACAGGTTTAGGATTATACATCGTAAAAATGTCATTAGAAAAAATAAATGGAACAATAACGTACCAACCAGTAAGTACGGGCGGAACAACGTTTATTGTGGAGATTCCGAATGTGATTTAAGTGTGTAACTCGAATACACAAAAAATAAAAGTGCCACTGTTTCCAGTAGCACTTTTATTTCAAACGATGCATATTAAAAATCTATTTCTAAGGATGGTCGAAGATTTACTATCGGATGATTTCCAGATGCAAAAAAATAAACATTATATGGAATTTCATTTTCAAGTTTCAATCTCAGACCATACCGTTCAGCAACAGGCTTAAGAATCATACTTTGTACAATTTCAGTAACATCAAGTTTTATATAATTCGCTTTGGGATCTATTTTTTTTAATATTACTACATTCATTAATGAATTAACTATTGGTTGGTTTGCCCATGTTACAGTCTTTTCATTCCATTCTGAAACAACCTCTTCTACCAGAAAGGAGTCTTCTCCCAAGTTGCCTTTACCCCCCAATATTATATCATATTGTGAAGTTGTATTGTAATATATATTCAGATACGCGTGGTTTATTTTAGTCCCTGGAATGATTTCAGAAGTATTAAAATCTACTAGTACCCGATTTACATTTAACACACCATTTTGAGTCCAAGCATATAAATGAATATCTTCAAGTGTACCATAATTATTATTTGGGACAATTTTACTAAAAACAGCATCTCCTCTATTTGATTGATATGAATACAAGGTCATCTGTTTGGTTGACTTAGCGTTGTTTGTTCTTAAGCAACAACAAAATAGTATAACAATGGAAAGTATGATAATTTTTCTCATAGAAATTGATTAAAAAAAGTTCCACTGTTTCCAGTGGAACTTTCATATAGGAACATCTTATAAGAAACTTACGCTAAAATACGTACGGGATCTTCAAGGTAGCTTTTTAGTGTTTGTAAGAATGCTGAACCTACTGCACCATCCGCTACGCGGTGATCACAAGCAAGTGTTACCTTCATAATATTTCCAATAACGATTTGACCGTTCTTTACAATTGGAGTTTGTTTGATACCACCTACCGATAAGATACATGCATCAGGAGAATTGATGATAGATGTAAATTCATCAATACCAAACATACCTAAGTTGGAAATAGTGAAGGTATTACCAGACATTTCTGCTGGTGTTAGTTTTTTACTCTTCGCTTTACCAGCCAATTCTTTTACTTCTGTAGAAATATGAGAAAGTGATTTAGAATCTGCAAAACGTACTACCGGTACTAATAAACCTTCTTCTACAGCAATTGCCACACCTATGTGAATGTGATTGTTTACACGAATTTTATCGCCTAACCAAGAAGCGTTCACCATTGGATGTTTGCGAATAGCTGCCGCGCATGCACGGATTACCATATCGTTGAAGGATATTTTTGCCGTTGCTACTTCGTTAATACTTACTCGTGCTTCGATCGCTTTATCCATGTTGATTTCCATGGTTAAATAGAAGTGAGGCGCAGTAAATAAACTTTCTGTCAAACGCTTTGCAATAACCTTACGCATTTGAGAAACTGGAAATTCACTGAAGCTTTCTTCGCCAACAACAGATGGCAACGAAACTGCAGGAGTGCTAGCACCTTTGGCAACCGGAGCAGCATCAGATGCTTTGAAGTTTTCAATGTCGCGTTTTACAATACGACCATGATCACCAGACCCTTTCACTTGTTTGATGTCGATTCCTTTATCAGACGCAATCTTACGCGCTAATGGAGAAACTTTTGATCGATCATCCGAAGAAGAACCATGAGCAACTGGAGCACTAGCACTAGCTGGTGCAGAAGCAGTATCAGATTTAGCAGCTTCTTTTGCTACAGGTGCAGCGGAAGGCTTACCGCCATTTTTATATGCATTGATAATTGGAGTTACATCTGTTCCTTTTTCACCGATGATTGCAATCAATCCGTCAATCTGAACAGCTTCCCCTTCTTTAATTTCAATGTGTAACAGTGTACCATCTTCATAGGATTCCATTTCCATGGTCGCCTTATCAGTAGCTACTTCTGCTAATAATTCGCCTGATTTAACAGCGTCACCTACTTTTTTATGCCAAGCTACAATCGTTCCTTCAACCATTGTATCGCTCATTTTAGGCATCAATATCGCTTCTGCCTTAATAGAAGATAAATCAACGGCTGGCGCACTTGTTGCTTCAGCAGATTTTGCAGGTTCTTCTGCTTTTGCTTCTGCTTTAGGAGCATCTGCAGGCTTACCACCGCCTTTGATTTCAGCTAATAATGCATCTATATTTTCACCTTCTTTACCTATGATTGCAATAACACCATCAATCGGTACAGCAGTTTTTGCTTCCGCAGCAATATGTAAGAGTATTCCATCTTCATACGATTCCATTTCCATGGTAGCCTTATCCGTTTCAACTTCCGCTAAAAGGTCTCCGGACTTCACCTTATCTCCTACTTTTTTGTGCCATGCAGCGATAACACCTTCAGTCATGGTATCGCTCATTTTAGGCATTCTAATCAATTCAGCCATTATCTTATATAGAGATTAAACGTATTCTTCGAATTCAAAAATACGTTTTTTACAATAAATTCCCACTACTAAGTATATAAATTATGCAGGTACCTGTACTTTGTATTGTTTCCATTTTACGTACCCAGAGAGAATCAGCAATTAAACAACTGTTATCTAGAACATTGCTCTAAATTAGTCTTGTTATTCAAAATTAAATTGTCCTCAACCCATTCTCTATTTATTGAATGAGAAAGAGAATCAAAGATGATCTAAATGCTTTTGATCGTTCTTATGAACAATGGTGACCTCATTTTTTTGTATTTCAAGCACATACAAACACAAATTACCGTGTTCAAATTGATCCATCTTCGTTAAACTGGTATTAGTCAGTAGACTTAAAAGAATTCGAATGGCACGTCCATGCATACAAATCAATATGGTTTCATGCGTAGATTGCAAAATTTCTTCCACAACAGGCATTTGTCGTTTTTGTACATCGACCGGACTTTCTCCTCCCCACATTTTAAATTCGATATCACCTTCTTTCCAACGCCGTAATAATTCCTTATATTCATTGTGTTCGGTATCCGTCGCTAACTTACCATCCATTTCGCCCCAACTGATTTCATTGAGTCCCGCACGCATCGAATGAGGAATAGACTGATCAATAAACGATTGTACAGATTCTATGCTTCTATTTAATGCTGAAGTATATACAACATCAAAATCAATGTGCTTATAGGCTTCGTAAAAACACATCGCTTGTGCTCTACCCGTATCATTTAGAGAAGAATTGACAGCACTTCCTTGAACGATGCCTTTCAAATTGAAATCTGTTTGTCCGTGACGGACGAGGTATATTTTTTTGGTACTCAAAATTATTTTACTTTTGTTAGCCTTTGTAAACGTACATGCAAGTATAATGATAAATACAAATATACCTCTAGAAGAGTTAAATAAAATGAGTGCCAATACGATTGGAGAGCACTTAGAAATTGTATTTACAGAAGTTGGTACAGATTATATCTGTGGAACAATGCCTGTTGACAAAAGAACCAAACAACCTATGGGATTGTTGCATGGTGGTGCATCTGCAGTATTGGCTGAATCTTTAGGAAGTATCGGTTCTTATTTATGTGTTGATCCCAATACCCAAGCTTGTGTAGGTTTAAGCATTTCTTGCAATCACATTCGAGCAGCAAAGGAAGGATTTGTAACTGGGAAAGCGATATTGATACATGAAGGTTCTAAAACCCATATCTGGAATATTGATATTGTAAACGATAAAGGTCAACTTGTTTGCAGCAGCAGACTCACCGTAATGGTATTGGATAAAAAATAAAATGAATTATTCAAGTTCAAAAATAATCGATTCTATAACAAGCCTAAGTAAAGAAAAACTCATTAAGGGTAGTTTGTGCTTTGCCTTAGAACATGGTTATTCACTAGCATGTTGGTCAAAGCCTGAATCTTCTAAGTGGGATATATTACTAGATCAAGACGCTACACTCCTATCAGAAGATAGATCCCCCTCCATACATACATTAGAATCGGGTTATTTAATTGCTCCATTTAATAGCAATAAAAAAAAATACCTCATAAAAAATAACATGCATATTGTTTTAGATAAAACAATAACAATACAAATTAAAGACGGCTCTGAAAACGCATTTGAATCCTTTGAAACGTATCTTAATAATACCGATACTTCTATTACACATTTTTTAAAGAAGCATACCAATACAGAAGAAACGACAAGCGAATTTTATATAAGTGGTGTTGATAAAGCAAAACAATGTATTCAAGATGAAAAATTTCAGAAAGTTGTTTTATCGCGTTCAAAAACCATAGATGCGCCTGTAGAAGCGCTAGAAAAAGTATTACTCGAATTACGCGCTTCGTATCCGCATTCCTGTATAGCTGCATTCTATCAACCAGAGATTGGGCTTTGGATCACTGCCACGCCTGAATTATTATTAACCACGGATGCTGCAGGTACCTTTAAAACGGTTGCTTTAGCCGGCACCCAAAAATACAACCCAGCTATACCTGTTAGAGACGTTTCTTGGACACATAAAGAAATTGAAGAACAAGCCTTAGTATCCAGATACATTATTGGCTGTTTCAAAACCATTCGTTTGCGTAATTATGTGGAGATCGGCCCTCGAACCATACAAGCTGGCAACATCCTGCATCTAAAAACAGAATTTACGGCTCATACAACAGAAGTAAATATGTCGGAGATTGGTACTACCATGCTTGAGCTCTTGCACCCAACGTCTGCCGTATGTGGTATGCCTAAAGTATCCGCATTAGATTTCATAGCACACAATGAATCCTTCGATAGAAAACTATTTAGTGGATATTCTGGACCTGTTAATATTGAAAAAGAAACGTTTTTATTTGTCACCCTTCGTTGTGCCAACATCCATGCGGATAAAATAACGCTTTACGCAGGTGCTGGCATTACAGCAGATTCAGACGCAGAGAAAGAATTTGAAGAAACGGAGTTGAAAATGAATGTGATTGGTGCAGTTTTTAGTAAATTAACAATCTGAATTTAAATCGATTTTAACCGTGCAAGCAATATACGATATACCCGAAATACTTTTTCAGCATGGTGTTACAGATGTGGTACTTTCGCCAGGCTCTCGTTGTGCTCCATTAAGCATTGCTTTTGCACGTCATAAAAAATTGCAAATCAAAGTAGTTCCAGACGAGCGTTCGGCTGCATTTATTGCGTTAGGTATGTCTTTACAATCCCGCAAACCTACTGTGCTCATTTGCACATCTGGTTCTGCTTTATATAATTATGCTCCAGCAATCGTAGAAGCATTTTATCAACGTGTGCCACTGATTGTGTTGTCTGCAGATAGACCGCCGGAATGGATTGACCAAAACGATGGACAAACCATACAGCAACAAGAAATTTATGGCAAACATACCAAAGCTTTTTTTCAATTATCTGCTGAACATGAAATTGAAGCCACTCAATGGGAAACGTATCGTAAAGTTAACGAAGCAATAATTATTTCGGAATCGTATCCGAAAGGTCCTGTTCATATAAACATCCCATTCAGAGAACCTTTTTATCCTAAAGGTGAAATTCAATTTTCAGATGAGCCAACAGTTATTAAGCGCGAACAACCTACAAATAGCTTAAATGAAGCGCAATGGAAACTCCTACAACATAGGTTAAATGGGTATAAGAAAATTATATTTATAGCTGGACAACATGCCTACGATGATTCGTTGCGTTTAAAAATTGGTAATATACAAGCGCCCTTTATAGGTGAAGTGGTATCAAATTTACATGGTTTACGAAACGTCATTCAGATGCACGATACCATGTTAACCTCAATACCTGTGGATGCTTTGGAAGAATTAAAGCCAGACTTAGTTATTTCATTTGGAGGAGCCCTAATTTCAAAATGGTTGAAAAAATTTATCCGCAGCAACGCTTCTACCCATCATTGGTATATCGGTCCGGATGTGACAACTGCAGATGTGTTTCAACAATTAAGTGAAATAATACCTGTGCACATTTCTGATTTCTTATCCAACACGTCAATAGCATCGGATAGCCAAGAGCATTATTTACAACGATGGATGCAACAGCAAACCCACATCATGCCTGCAATTCGAGACTTCAATAAAAAAGAAAACGTTTTTAATGAATTTTCAGCGATTGCCGATGTATTGCAGAATGTGCCTTCCTATACAAAATTACACGTTGCCAATAGCATGTCTGTCCGTTATGTGAATACCATTGGAATACATCAACGTTCGGTTGAAGTATTTGCAAATAGAGGTACAAGTGGCATTGATGGTGTAATCAGTACTGCTTATGGATATGCCCTAAAAACACCTCAACTCGTTACCATTATAACAGGTGATTTAGCATTCTTTTACGATCGGAATGCGTTTTGGAATAATTACAAGCCTTCTAATTTACGTATTGTTTTATTAAACAATCATGGCGGGGGCATCTTCCGTATGATAGATGGACCGTCTTCGCTACCAGAGCTAGACGAGTTTTTTGAAACCAAACAAAAGTTGAATGCAAAAAATCTAGCCATTGAACACAGCCTTGAATATACGCTTTGTAAAAACTTTAACGATTTAAATAAATCCATTGAAGGATTCTTTCAACCGTCCATGTTTGGAAAGATATTAGAAATCGAAACAGATTCGTTGAAAAATACAGAAGTGTTCAAACGATTTAAAAAAACAATGCAACAACAGTATGATCAATAAGCAGTTGTACCATGAATCATTTCACAAAAAAAGGCTCTGATTTACTCAGAGCCTTTTTTTGTGAAATATTTAATATTATATCATTTTTTTCAAGGCCATAATGCATCCAAAGTGAACTCCATCATGATACACTAAAAAATTGAGTGCATCTTCTATCGTTTGAATTTCTACTCCATATCTATTTTTAAACGGTTTAAAAGCTGCAAAGGATTGCTGCCTATAATCCGTTTCTAAACGATCAACTATAGGCAACATAAGCTTCTTTAATGTATCAATTGCGTCTGCAGATAATTGACCTTCTGGTTTTGTATCTGGTTTAAATAACTTCATATAACCTTCATCTACAACTATAGGAACATTCGATCGAACATAACACAATCCTTGCTGTGCGGCTATTATATGTCCCATATTCCAAATGATATTATTTTTAAACCCTTGCGGAATTTTATTAAACTGATCATTTGAAACATCTTTTACTGCATCCAATAAGAAACTGCGGGTTTTTCGGATTAAATCAAATTGAGGTTTCATAGCTGTAGTTTTAGTTTTCATAAAAGTTCTTTAAATGTATTCCCTTCGTTCATATCACCGGTTTTGAATCCTCGATTAAACCAATACACACGTTGCTCAGACGTTCCATGAGTAAAGGCATCTGGTTGTACTGAACCACGTGCCATCTTCTGCAAATGATCGTCACCCACTGCACTGGCAGCACTAATTGCTTCCTCTATATCACCTGCTTCTAAGACGTTATTCATATCTTGATCGTGGTTTGCCCAAACACCGGCATAAAAATCAGCTTGCAACTCTACTGCAACAGATAACTTATTAAATTCCTTTTCACTTAATTGTTGGCGTTGTTTGTCTACTTCGTTTGAAACACCTAATAAGTTTTGTACATGGTGGCCTATTTCATGCGCAATTACATAAGCAATAGCAAAATCACCTCCTTTAGCACCATACTTATCTTTCAACTCGTCAAAAAAACCTAAGTCGATATATACCTTTTGATCGGCAGGACAATAAAAGGGTCCAATCGAGGAACTTGCATTTCCACAACCCGATTCTGTAGAATTACGAAATAATACAAGCTTTGGTTCGACATAGGTTTTTCCTGCTTCAGCAAATAGTTTGTTCCATACTTCTTCGTTATCTGCAAGCATTACTGAAACCATATTACCCATTTCTTGATCTTCGGCGCTTAAAGGTTCAGATGTCTGTTCTTGTTGACCAACAGAAACTTGTTGTTGAATTTGATTTAATAAATCCGGATTATCGCCACCTAAAAACAATTGTACTAGGATGAAAATAATACCCACTGCTCCGCCACCAAAAATCATTTTCCCACCAGTACCACCAAAGCTTCTTCTATCTTCCACATTGTTGCTACCACGTCTATTTTGCCATTTCATAGAATAATTATTTATTTTTTTTTAATAAGATTGAAATCGTTACATACTATACATACTAAATATAATGCAATTAATTCATATTTAAAAGACATAACTCATTAGCATTTGAGGGTAACTAACATTCATAAAAAGAAACAACTATTAAACATAATTAACTATTTATTAAAGAATTACACATTACCTACTACATTCAAAAGCTCACTACATTTACAAAAAAAGATTTTCAAATACACACATACAAGCAACTATTGAAGAAATCCTCTCTTTCAATTCCACTGAATTAAGCACGATTTTTTATCTATCTTTACACCCTTAAATTTATTTTCATGATTTCGATAGATGGCTTAGCAGTTGCCTTTAGTGGTAACGTTTTATTTAGTGATGTTACATTTAACATTAATGAAAAAGATCGTATTGCATTAATGGGTAAAAATGGTGCGGGAAAATCAACAATGCTAAAGATTATAGCAGGTGTAGACAAACCTACCAAAGGTAAAGTAACCGCTCCAAACGGTGCAGTTATTGCCTATTTACCGCAACATTTATTGGTTAAAGATGATAGTAATGTGTTTGAAGAAACATCAAAAGCATTTGGAACTATTTTAGCTTTAAAAAAAGAAATCGATGAATTAAACTATCAATTAGAAACGCGTACCGATTATGAAACGGATGCGTATATGAAAATAATTGAGCGCGTTTCCGAAGCAAGCGAGCAATACTATTCCATTGAAGAAGTAAACTTTGATGCAGAAGTTGAAAAAACCTTATTGGGTTTAGGCTTTATGCGTGAAGATTTTACACGACCTTGTTCGGAGTTTAGTGGTGGTTGGAGAATGCGCATTGAATTAGCAAAAATTCTCTTGCAAAAACCCGATCTGATTTTGTTAGATGAACCTACCAACCATTTGGATATTGAATCGATTCAATGGTTAGAAGATTTTTTAGTGAACAATGCCAAAGCTGTAATGCTTATTTCGCATGATAAAACCTTTGTAGATAATATCACAAATCGCACTATTGAATTAACAATGGGACGCATTTATGATTATAAAGTTAACTATTCGCATTACTTAGAATTAAGAAAAGAACGCAGACAACATCAACAAAAAGCATTTGATGAACAACAGCGTTTTATTGCTGACACCATGGAATTTGTGGATCGTTTTAAGGGTACATATTCTAAAACACTACAAGTACAATCACGTGTCAAAATGCTTGAAAAGCTTGAGCCTATTGAAGTAGATGAAGTTGATACGTCGTCTTTAAGTTTAAAATTCCCTCCTGCCCCACGCTCGGGGAATTACCCCGTTATTGTACGCGACCTTACAAAGAAGTACGGCGAACATATTGTATTTCAAAATGCATCTTTGACAATTGAACGTGGAGAAAAGGTTGCTTTCGTAGGTAAAAATGGTGAAGGTAAATCCACACTGATTAAAGCCATCATGGGACAATTGGAATTTGATGGTGAGTTGGAAATGGGACACAATTCTATGATTGGATACTTTGCTCAAAATCAAGCGTCGTTATTAGATGAAGATTTAACGGTATTCCAAACAGTAGATAATATTGCTGTTGGTGACATACGTACTAAAATAAGAGATATTTTAGGTGCTTTTATGTTTGGCGGCGAAGCTTCTGCTAAAAAAGTAAAAGTACTTTCCGGTGGAGAAAAAACACGTTTGGCAATGATTAAATTATTGTTAGAGCCGGTTAATTTGCTGATTCTCGATGAACCTACCAATCACTTGGATATCAAAACCAAAGACATTTTAAAAGAAGCACTACTCGCTTTTGACGGTACTATTATTTTAGTATCTCACGATAGAGATTTCTTAAGTGGTTTGGCTACTAAAGTTTTCGAGTTTGGCAATAAGCGCATAAAAGAGCACTTTGAAGATATCAACGGATTCTTAAGAAACAAAAAAATGGACAATTTGAAAGAAATTGAGCGTAAGGCTTAATTTCTTTTCCAAATGAATTATTCATTCAATAAGTATCTTCAACGCATACCATGGTATGAATTTTGTCGTTTCATTACAAATGAATGCCAACGCATGAATAAGACCATTTACGTTTTTGTTTTATTTTTACTACATCTGTCTTTAGCAGCACAGACAGATACGCTTGTTACACATACCAATAAAATCAGTTGTACTGTTATAAAAATCCAAACAGATTCCATAAAATACAGACTCGTTAATTCTAAAGAGCTCTTACATATTTCAAAAAAAGAAGTTGATAAAATTATTTATAAAAATGGAAAATCATTCTCTATAAAAGAAGACATCCGATTGAAACACATTGAAGGTGTTTCAAATTTCAATGACGTGGTCACAAGTTTTACTCCTGACGATACGCTTCACACAATTAAGATATCAGAACTACAAGTTCCTTTTAATTACGAATTAAGTGGTCAAAAAAAATATCTTGAAAAACGTTATGCCCAATTGCGTATACAAGCAGCGATGCAAGGTGCCAATCTAATATACATTCCGAATCAAAAAGCATTACTTACAGAAGGAAGCACGGACTCTACAATGACTCAATTGTTGGGTATTGGCTATTCAAGTGAAAAATTATCGGCAGATACCTTAGAGAAAATTATAGGCGATAAAAATAATTTTACAGCAACACATCAATGGTATTTACAAGAAGGAAAATCCGATGTATACCAATTGTATTTTAATGGTGTATTAATAATAGATGAAATTATTGAAACAGATGAAAAAGTAACCATCACAGGTGAGCTTAAAGGATTTCCGAAAGTATCAGCCTTTCGATTAATTTCAATATCAGAAAAATTTTTCACGATTAATTTTATTATGAACGGAACCTTATACAACGTACAAGTTGACTTATAAAAAAGGTTAGTTGCGATTCATTTATTCCGATTACATTTTTTTATTTCCCAAATCCGAACGTAAGGATATAAATTAAAGAAACAGTATGCTTTGTAAAAACACTTTTATTAAGCCACAATCATAAATTCCTTTTCACAAACTTCATTCCCATTTACCACTATGGCAATTTTATGGCTTCCTTCGTAATGTTTGCGGGTAGTCAAATCTTTAAATGAAAGCGTTTTGGTAATCGAAATAATCGCATCTTTGGAATGAACGTTCTCATTTATCTTAAAAAGCTTGCGACTTAGTTTGCCCGAGGATTTCATATAAAAAATTGCAAATTCAATTCTAAATCGTTGCTCTTTTTTAGAATCATTTTTCAATATGCAAGAGAATGTGAGTGCACCTCCTAGTTTAATTTCTTTTTGATGTAACTTAAAATCAACGACACTGCATTTAATTCTTGGGTCAATTTCAAACAATGTCAATACTTCTTGATTCGCGGCTTTCAATAACGTTCTTGCTCCATGTTTAATGATCCAATCGGTATCAACAGATTTCCCTTTCCATTGTTTCATTAAATCGATTACTATAGTTGGACTGTCTTTAGTAAGATCATTTAAGTTATTGGCAACACTTTTCCGAACGTATAATGTCGTATCTTCTTTTAAGTTTTCTAATATGGGTATAATGAAAGATGGATCCTTTTTAAACGCTTGTATTGCCATTCCCCATGGTAATCTAGGCCGGCATCCTTCACTTGCCAAACGTCGAACATAGTGATTTTTATGTTTCGACCATTTCAACATTTGCTTCATTACTTTCTCTGGGCTTTTTATAATAAAGGGACGTATAGCAAATTCACAACTGGTAAATTGGGTAATTTCTTCTATCGCTTTTAATGACTGTGCAAGGTCTTGTTGACCATAAACTTCTATAAAATCTGCAAGAAAAATATATTCAAGACTTTGTTTCTCGCCCTGTTCTTCTTTTAATGCATGCACCCAAGAAATGAGAACATCACTATCTTTTGAAAAATCGTGTGTCAAAAATTGATGCACTACAGTTGAAATATGCCGAATGCGCTGCTTCAATTCTTTGTGTTCCCAGCCTGCATTGAATATTGCGTTTATGAATTTCTTTTCATTCAATTTGGAATTCACTTTCTTAAATGAATCGGCTACATCAGCAATAAATGCTGGGGAAAACATATTCTTTAATGGCTCCATTTTAAATTATTTTTTTTTAAATAGGTAGAATATCACAAAACCAAAATCCGTTTGTTTGAGTCGTTTCTAAAATTTCTTCATCATCATTTTTAAGTTGGATGGGTTTGTACACCTGTTCTCCCAATACGAAATCAATGGTTTTTTTGAAAAGAGGTCCGTCGAAACAAAAAGTATGATACTCCCCATTTTCACCACAAGGATCTACCTGTTCGGGCAAGGCTGCAATAAACGAAGTAGTAATTTCTTGACCAACCCACGATTGATCTAAGTGTACATCACTGATGCAGCAGGTAATTGTTCTAAATTTATGATCTAAAAATTCATTTATCAATATACTCGTATCGCTCTTCCATAACGGGAATACTCCTATTAAATCTACTTTCTTTAAATTATCTTCTCTATAACTGCGTAAATCTTCTAAAAAAATATCGCCAAAAATAACATGCGTAATTCCTTCTGATTTTGCGCGCATCAAAACAGAGTGCATCAACCGTTCATATTCATCATACGTACCATCAATAACACGAACCTTTAAAGCAGGTATACCTATCGATTCAATTTGCTTATCAAGCATTTCCTCGCGAACGCCATGCATAGATACGCGCTTGTAATCATCATTGATGGTGGTCAACAAATACAAAACATCATACTTTGCTTCCTGTAGTATTTTATATAAACCAAAAGCAGAATCTTTTCCTCCACTCCAACAAAAAATTGCTTTATCTTTTAGCTCCATTAAATTACCTTTTAAAACCGTAGGGACAATGCCTGCATCCATTTTGACAGCAGTATCCTCTTTTAAGATGATAGAATTTAGTAAATACGCACATACCATTTTCAATATAATAATCCTGCTGAATGGCATCTACGTTGCTTTCATTTTGCTTGAGTGCTATAGCCAAACAGGTTGGACATAAGCAATCCATTTCTGCATCCGCAATTGGAATAGATGGATACGCCATACACCAACACGAACCGTCTGAGCTACCGCAATGAAGTAATTCAGTACATTTACTACACGTTTTAATTTGCATAGTTGCTATTTTTCAAATGCAATGAATCCTTCCATTTATTACTGACCTATATATGTATGACAAATTAAGGATTTAATACATACTTCTGATTACATATATTTTTTTATTTACAAATCTATATTAAAACACATACATCTAACGTGTTTTAATATAGAATTACGTTTGATGGAATATCTTTTTAAAAAAAATCAACATGCGTTAGTAGTTCAATTCAACAACACTATTGAATACCTAATGCTGTTGAATACGCATTCATATTAATTTGCTACTTATTTTTATTAAGAGTCTTATTTTATTTATACATTAGATTGAAGAAAAAATCAATATGTCAAAAGGAGAATCGAACATTGCTATCATTGGTGCTTTTGCATCCAATTTATTGATTGCAATTTTTAAATTTATCGCAGCAGCTATAACGGGAAGTTCTGCCATGCTTTCAGAAGGGATTCACTCGTTAGTGGACACAGGCAATACGGCATTGTTATTATTTGGCGATTATAGAAGTAAAAAACCTGCTACACCGAACCATCCATTTGGTTATGGTAGAGAGTTGTATTTTTGGAGTATGGTTGTTGCCATATCCTTGTTTGCAATAGGTGGTGGAATGTCTATCTATGAAGGCATTCTACATATTCAGCATCCAGAAGCTATAGAAGATCCGTATTGGAATTATATTGTAATCGCTGTTGCCTTTGTATTAAGTGGCGCTTCCTTATATGTTGCAGTAAAAAAATTCAAAACGGACAATCCAAATAAACCTATTTACAGAGCAATTAAAGATAGTAAAGACCCAGGCACGTTTAGCATTCTCTTTGAAGATGCTGCTGATATATTAGGTCTTATTGTGGCATTTCTAGGAGTTTACCTAGGACATACCCTAAACAATCCCTACATAGATGGTATTGCATCCATCGTCATTGGTTGCATATTAGCAAGCTTATCTTTTATGTTGGCTTTTGAGACCAAAAGTTTATTAATTGGAGAAAGTGCGGATCCCGTTTTAATCGAAAAAATCGTTGAAATAATAAAAGAGAATCCTGCAGTAGTATTTTTTAGAAGTCCACTTACGCTGCAATTTGGCCCAAAGGATATTTTATTGGCCTTAGATGTTCAATTTAAAGAAGACTTAAAAATGAATGAACTAGCCAATCATATTGATCAAATTGAAAAGGATATTCGAACTAAATTCCCTGAAATTAAACGCATTTATATTGAAATTAAATCCATTACATATTTCTCAGATTCAGGACATACATCTGTTTAAGTTAACTATCACATACGAAAACAAAAAGAGCTTGTTCTACTATTAGAACAAGCTCTTTTAACATATCGAATGGGCAACTTATCCTTTTAAGATATTAATTTTTGCGAGCAATTTTTTCAACTCCAACTCTGCTTCTGAAATTTTAGTTTGCACTTGTTCTTTTAATGCAGACGCTTTGGTAGAATTAGCAAAGAAAGCCATGTTATTATTATACTGTTCTATTTCGGCTTTCACAGTTGCAGCTTTGCGTTGTAAATCTTTCATCAAGCCTTCAACATTTTTCGTACCGCCTTGTTTCACTTCAATTTTCAACTGAAGTTTTTCTTTTGCTTCGCTATCTAAAGGCATTTTTTCAATACCTGCGAACAATACATCTCTAAACGAATCTTGTAATGCTTTTTTCTGCTCCATAGGTACAAAACCCAACGTTTCCCATTGATCAATATAGGAAAGCAACGTTTCTTCTGTATCAACAACGGTAGATTTTACCTTCGTTTGCAATTCTTTTAAATACGCTTCCTTATTTTTTAGATTTTCAATCAACGCACTTTCTGCTTGTACTTTTAAATCACGTTGTTGTTGAAAGAAATAATCACAAGCAGATTTAAATCTAGCGAATATTGTGTCCTTAAACTTAATAGGTACTTGTCCAATTTTAGCCCATTCTTTCTGTAACTGAATAATGCTTCTAGATGTTTCTGCAAAATCTTGATTATCTTTTAAAGCCTCTGCCTTTTCACATAAAATCATTTTTTGCTCTAGATTTTCTTGTCGCTTATCATCTAATTTTTTAAAGAACGTATTCTTGTTTGAAAAGAACTTTTTGCCAATAGCCCAAAACTCTTTTGATAAATCTTTTACTTTATCTTCTGGAACTTGTCCAATCTTTTTCCAAGATTCTTGAATTTCTAAAATGTGAGCTGTTTTAACTTTCCACTCATCAATTTTTTCAGTAGTAAATTCTTCAAACTCCTTTAACTTTTCAACAAGTGCTACTTTTAATTCATGGTTCGCAACTTTTGCTTTGTCTAGATCTTCTAAAAATGTTTTACGCTTTGCAAATATTGCATCGGAAAAGTGCTTTAATTTAGCCCAAAGATTTTCGTGATCTTCTTTTGGAACAGGACCAATATTTCTAAATTCATCCTGCAATTTCCTTAACTCATTAAATGCTGACTGTACATTTGGATGATCTAATAACTGCTCTACTTTTGAAATAATCTCTTGTTTTAAACTTAGATTCTTTCTTCTATCTAATTCTTTTAATTCAAAATATACACTGCGGTTGTTGTAAAACATATCCGTCAGGGCCTGGTAGTTTGCCCATAACTCTTTGGCTTCAGCAAGTGGCACTTGCCCTGTAGCTTTCCATGTATCTTGAAGTTTTTTAAACGATTGAAATGATTCTGCACTTTCTTCAGATGCAATAATTGCACGCATCTGTTCAAGAATAGAATTCTTTATTTCAGAATTTTTTGTTTTTTGTTTTTCTAAACTTGAATAATGAGCAGAAATTTTTTCTTTTATGGCTGTGAATGCAGCATCAAACGCTACAGAGCGCTCATCTTTTTTAAATTTGAAATCATCTGCTAAACTGCCGTCTGCAACAAACTTTTCCAAAGCTGTTTGCTCTTCTTGCTCAAATAGATGGTCGTATTGTTGACGCACATTTTTTAATACTGAATTTGCTTCCTGAAAATTCGCTTCGGGTTTAAACTGTTCTAAAAAATCTACTAATTCACTTTTAGTAAATTGACTAAAATCTTGTTTCTGTACATCATCTTGGTTCGCTACATCTACCGAATCTTCAAACTCATTATGCAATTCATCAGAAATACTCATCACGCTATTATTTTATTTAATTTAACCTTGGATCAATTGGATAGTTCGAAAGGGCTTTATATTCCCCTCCCATATTTCGTAATATAGTTTGCCACATGGATTGAGGATTTTTTACAAACATTTCTTCCGAATGAATATCTGTTACAATCCATGAATCATTTTCTAATTCAGCCTCTAATTGTTCCTCACTCCAACCCGAATATCCTAAAAAAAATCGACAATTATTAATATCCAATACCTCTTCTTTTATTAATACTTTTAAATGCTCAAAATCTCCTCCCCAATAGAGGTCGTCTTTGATGTGCATCGCACCATTTAAAATTGCCTCTTCTTGGCGTATTAAAAAAAACAATGAATCTTGGGCCACAGGTCCGCCTAGAAATAAATCTTGCTCAAATGGTACGGTTTCTTCTAGTACTGCATTAATAGTTAAGCTAGTAGACTTGTTTAACATAAAGCCAAATGCTCCATTATCATTATGTTCACACAATAATACAACACTACGTTCAAAGGTAGCGTCACCTAAAAAAGGTTCTGAAATCAATATTTTTCCTCTTTCTAACAAATTCTTAATGGTTCGTACATATATACTTCAATATCGAAAAAAATGTGAATGATGTAAAAAATAACGTGTTTTTATTATCAGATTCATTCTATTTCTATATTTATTCTTTGTAAATTCAAATATCAGTATTGTTTATCAATCACTGTTTATCAATCACTGTTTATCAATCACTCTTTTACTAAGCTACCCTTTATGAAAATTAAAATGAATGTTAAACTAATTATAATTGGTTTAATCGCTATTGCATCTTCCCTCGCTTCCTGTAACAGATCATCACACAATGAACCACCACGCCCCAATTATTCTTATGTTCCAGATACAGGCCGCTATGTTGTTCCTTATGCCTACTATAATATTAACGGTTATACACGGTTTTATTATCCGAATTCGTATGTAATGAGTTCTGAAGGAAACTATCAAAATGGCAGTCCTTCTGGATATTGGAAACAATATTATGCTAATGGACTTATGATGAAAGAAGGAAACTACTCCAACGGGCAATTAAGTGGATATTGGAAGTTTTATTATCCTTCTGGTCAAATTAAAGAAGAAGGGAATTATCAAAACAATAAAGAAAGTGGCACTTGGAAATATTATTATTCAAACGGGCAAATTTCCTCAGAAGGTGATTATTCCAATGGAGTTAAATCAAGTGGATGGATGTACTACAATTCAGACGGAACTGTTCAAAACTAATTCATATGAAATTTCTTAAACACGATTTTGGATGTACATTTGAATATGAAAACAAACCTTGCAGATATAAGAATTGAATACTCTTCCAGAAATTTGGATTGCAAAGATGTTGCTCGATCACCAATCAAGCAATTTGAAACGTGGCTAAATCAAGCAATGGAAGCCGGTGCATTAGAGTCTACTGCGATGAATCTTGCTACAGTAAACCCAAACGGCCAGCCAAGCTCACGAATTGTTTTATTAAAAGGAATTGAAAAAGATCAGTTTATATTTTACACAAATTATACTAGTCATAAAGGTCTAGATTTAGCAACACAGACTTCTGCAGCTATCAATTTCTTTTGGCCCGAACTCGAGAGACAAGTTCGCATTGAAGGATCTATATTAAAAGTTGATCCTTCTGAATCGGATGGGTATTTTGAAAGTCGTCCCTACGGCAGTAAAATCGGTGCTTGGGTTTCGGACCAAAGTAAAAAGATCACCTCTAGAAAAGAATTAGAAGATAAGGTTCTAGAATATCAACAAAAATATCCTGAAGGTTCCGTCGTTCCTAGACCATCACATTGGGGAGGCTATGCCTTAACACCAAACTATATTGAATTTTGGCAAGGAAGACCTAGTCGCTTACACGATCGTATTGTATATGAATTGGATGAAAAAGGTGAATGGGAAATTTATAGGATATGCCCTTGAACTGGTAAATTCCAAAACACAAAAAACAAATCCCAAACGAATTTGAAAGTCGTTTGGGATTTGTTTTTTGTGTTTTGGAATTTATCTCAAATAAGATCAAAGATATCAATGACTCCCAACTGCTTCTCTTTCGTAAAGCCTTCACCGTAATCCACACCAATGGAATGACCAAACTCTCTCGCCCGAGATTCAACTGATTGTAAAAAACCTTTCCCAGAAATATAGGTTTGAGGTTCGCCATTTAAATTGGTTTCAGGATTATAAAATTGAGATTTAAAAGCCAATATGCAATTCATTTTTTCTTCCCAATGATTGCTGATATCAACAACAAAATCGGGTTGAATATATCGATCTTGAATATAATGGTATACATTCTTAGGTCTCCAAGCGAGCTGATTCTCGCCCATCCACGTGGTTTCAATTTTAATCAAACCAGCTAGAAAGCATGCTCTAGAAGCAAGTACAGAGCCATTCCCATGATCGGGATGGCGGTCATGAATTGCATTGCATAAAACTATTTCTGGCTGAAAAAAACGAATATATTCAACTAATTTCAAACAATGTTCTTTATCCGATTCAAAGAAACCATCTGCAAATTCAGCATTCATACGTGCTGTCAATCCTAATATTTTTGTAGATGCTGCGGATTCTTGAGAACGTATTTCTGCCGTTCCGCGACTACCCAACTCCCCTTTTGTTAAATCGACAATAGCTACTTTATTACCCTTATGAATTTGATTCAATATGGTTCCGGAGCAACCTAACTCCGCATCATCTGGATGCGCTGCAAATACTAAAATGTCAACTTTTTGAATCATACTATCTTATGCGTAATCTTCTACCAACGTTGATAACTGTACGTGTAGTAATGTGGTTCAACTTACAAATTTGAGAAACAGATACGCCGTATTTTCTACTAATTGTACTTAATGTTTGTCCAGACCTTACGGTATGATAATATACTTTACGTGCTTCTTTAGCGTACGCGTAATGCTCTGGCAATAAAGAGAAATTAGCAGTTCGTAATCGATGATTTGGATAATCATACATATAGGTTGTATTGAAAGCATTACCAGCATAACGTACTTCAAAATGTAAATGTGGGCCACTGCTATGACCTGTATTACCACCTAAACCGATAACTTCGCCGGCTTTTACAATTTGTCCCACTTTAACATCTTGTCTACTTAAATGGGCATATAATGTTTCGAATCCATTATAATGACGCACCAGAATATAGTATCCATAACCGCCGGCATTGTATTGTACAATCCGAACAATCCCATCAAATGCAGCCATAACAGGGTCTCCAATTTCAAGATGTAGATCTGTACCATAATGCCAGCGTGAACGCATACCGAAATTGGAGTTGATTCTACTTTGACTTAAAGGCATGGACCAATAATGACCTTCCAATGAATCGTACAATACCATTGAAATGGTATCCTTAAAATCTGATGGGTCAATTTTATACGGATCTATTGAACGGGTATCCCAAACAGAGTAATATTGAGCAATGGTAACCCATGTGGAATCAAATCGCTGTTGCTCTTCTACTTCTACAACAACAAATTCATCTTCACCAACTTCTTCTCCTTCTTCCCAAGCAGCCGTATCTTCTTCAATCATTGTCCAATCCTTTTCAGCATCAAAACTATAATTGGTTTGTATACCACCTGCTACTGTATCAACGATTTCATCTGTAAAGAGAATATCGTCCATATTGGGTGTTTTATACTCAACTGCTGGAGCTTGAGTTTTATCAAAGTCTTTATCTCCTTTTTTGGGATGTTGTGCTTGAACAGACAACAAAAAACCAAAAAAGAATATAAATAGGAATATACGCATGTCTTATTATTTATGCTGTTACTGCTTCTTTTGCAGCTAAATATCTTTCAGAATCTAAGGCTGCCATACAACCAGTACCTGCAGCTGTTACTGCTTGACGGTATACATGATCTTGTGCATCTCCACAAGCAAATACCCCTTCAATATTCGTTTTTGAAGTACCAGGAATTGTTTTGATATATCCATTTTCATCCATATCAATCCAACCTTTAAAGATGTCTGTATTGGGTTTATGTCCGATTGCAACAAAGAATCCGGATACTGCAATTTCGCGCAATTCGCCAGTTACAGTATTACGAACACGCATACCTTCTACATCTTCTTTACCTAATATTTCATCGGTTTCAGTACTGAATAACACTTCAATATTAGGAGTATTCAATACACGTTGTTGCATAATTACAGATGCAGCAACAAATTTATCTTTACGTACAAGCATATATACTTTCTTGCACAATTTTGCTAGATAACTCGCTTCTTCACAAGCCGTATCTCCTGCACCAACAATCGCAACATCTTGACCTCTAAAAAAGAAGCCATCACATACTGCACATGCAGATACACCGCGACCATTCAAACGTGATTCAGATTCTATTCCCAACCATTTTGCTGCTGCTCCTGTAGATATAATAATCGTATCTGCTTCAACCACAAGTTTTTCATCAACTGTTACTTTATGTACAGGACCTGTAAAATCAACAGAACTAATAGTACCATATCGTACATCCGTACCAAAACGTTCCGCTTGTTTTTTAAAGTGTTCCATCATTTCTGGACCAACTACACCATCTGGATAACCAGGGAAATTTTCAACATCATTTGTAATCATCAACTGACCTCCTGGTTGAGCTCCTTGATACATAACAGGCTTTAAACCTGCACGTGATGCATATATTGCTGCAGTATACCCAGCTGGACCTGAACCAATAATTAAACAAGATACTTTTTCGACTGACATAGGGCTTAAATATTATAGATTTTCAATTTCGTGAATTTTAGCTTTGGAAGCAAAACATATAGACTTTGTGTAAGGTTCTGTGGAAAAAAGAATTTTATCCAGATTCATACAAGAAATGAAATATTTACACATTTTTTATTTGTAGACTGTATCTTTTGGGGTTTTACTTCCTTATGTATAAAAAAAAGCGATGAAAACGACACTCTGGAAAGTAATATTGGTAGTATTCGTAACAATACTCAGCTCTTGTTCAAAAGAAATCAGTAAATCGATTGAATCTTACTCTGCGGATAAGGAAATGAAAATATCCATTCAAGGTAAAAGAACAAGTTCATTGGATCCCTGGTTGTTGGATATTGAAATGACCTACAAGGGAGAAACGTCTAAAGTATATCAAGAATTTTATGCAGACGAAATCAATAAACAAACGATACATTTCGAATGGAAAAATAATCGAACATGTATGATTCAATTGACACAGCACGATGGTGTTCTCATTAATGTCCCGATCAAAGTTCAAGAATAAAAAAATTAATATACATACTCAAAATTGTATTCGTAACAAAAAACAGTTTCAAAATTAAAAGCGTATGAAACTACATCTAATAGTCATTTGTTTAATAGTTGTTTGTTTCAAAGCGCAGTTAAAACTGATTAATAAATCCCTTACTGGTACTCCCGTAAAAGCATTAGAAGTACAACATGCTCACTTCGATACAACTATTACAACTATACATGTATTCGTAGCCTTATGCGACAATAGGTATCAAGGCATTGTACCCGTACCTCCCTTAATAGGTAATGGTCAAGATCCATTTAATAATTTATATTGGGGGTGTGCCTATGGTATTAAAACCTTTTTCAAGAAAAGCAATGAATGGACGCTACTTAAATCAATGAAGATGGATAGCATAGTGCTTGAACGCTTAGTCTTTAAACACAAAACTAAAAACGTTTATTTGGTTGCAGATGCATACAATGGAAAATACATAAAAACGTGTACACAAGATTTTCTTTTTAGTTGTTCAGGGCAAAAAAAAGCTACCATGACTGTAAATACAACCACTATTGGTATTCAGGGCAATGCAAAACTTGTATCGTATATCGGACACGATGGATTAATGGATTTTAAATTATCGGATGCAGTTGAAAATACCGATGGCAAAACACGTGATTGTATTCTTTTAGCCTGCATCAGTAAAAACTATTTTTCACCCTACATCAAACCAGCAAAAGCCAATCCTATTATATGGACTACAGGATTGATGTGCCCGGAAGCATATACCTTACACGACGCACTTAGTGGATATGTAAACAACGAAAGCAATGAGTCTATAAGAACCAGAGCTGCGCGTGCCTATACAACATACCAAAAATGTACAGAGAAAGCTGCTCGTGGCTTATTGGTAACAGGTTGGTGATGGAAAGTGATTTCCAAATACCTAATAATGTCGTTTCCCTAAAAGGGAAATAAAAAATACATTCATTTTGAACAGTCGTTCGACCACTTTTTCTTAGTACGAGGATTTAAAATTATCAGAGTTCTCTTTTTCAAGCTTGAAACAACTACAAAACTAAGGATATCAGCACTCTAAATTCTCTTAAGGAAAAGCCAGTGATTTAATTTTATTAAAATAATACAATCCTGATGCAAAACCCCTTTTTTGCACAAACTGCCTTTACGCATTTAATAGGCTGTATTCAATTAAACATCATATTATTCATTTTCATACATTCCCCATACATTAGCCATACAGTTCCCATACTGTTACCATACAGTTACCTAACTGTTGATAGAATAGTAGAATAGTACAAATATCGAATGTTCGTTTCAATACGTTAAATCAAATGCAGTTAGAACTTTTAACAGATTAATAAATAGAATTACAAAACCATGAACCTCTTTGAATATGTTCGTAATCAACCATCAAAGGAATGAACGAATATTTTTGAACAGCAATCCGAGTAAATTTCCGTTGGTCGGATGGTTTTATTATTAGAGCCCTTATACAAGAGTGAAAAAAAACGAAGGTTTTTATCACTCTAAATTCTCTTAAGGAAACGACATTGCATTATAACTGTTAATAGCTCGTTATTGAGACTATGTGATTGTTACGAATTCAATAAAAACACAGTGAAAGTTATTATTGATTATGCGAATAGTTCTTCGACAGACATTGTTATAGATAAAATGACAATTACAAAAAATGGAAGTGATTATAATGTTAGATCAATCTTCGTTTAATTTTTCAAGCAAGGGAATTGTAAATAATAATACTTGTACTTTAAATCTGAACTATTTAAATGGAAGTTATATACAGATTGTAGCAGTAAAATAATACGTTATGACTGGGATTGTTGAAATTAAATAACAATTCAATAATTTTATTTATTTCAACGTCCCAAATATTCGATCCCAAACCTTCGTGTAAAAACCATAATTGTGTACATCGTTTTGATGATGTTCGACATGAAAACCGGTATTCGCAATCCACTTAAACATCGTGTTATTTTTAAGAAAATCAGGTATAAATTCTTTTCTCAGATGACCAATCATCCCCATCATTACATTCAAAATTAGATAGGCCATAATTGCATAGAAAGAAAATTCGCCTAGGTATAATAACATCAACCAAATACTTCCAAAACCCATTACTTCTATAGGATGTAGCACAAATAATGAAAACGCTGTGGGTGAATCGTACTCATGATGCAGCTCATGGAATTGATTGAGAAATAAAATTTTATGGGCTATATAATGAAATACATACATCAAAAAATCCATCGCTATAAATAATAGTATAAAATCTACGACAAAATCACTTATAGTAAATCCCAATTCAAATTGAATGAAGTTATATTTATATAATAGATAACCTGTAAACGTTACAACGGTATTTAAAAAAATAGTAGAAAGTCCCCAATAGAGTTCTTTGATTGAAACCAATTGTTTCATTTGCTTTAGTAAACCATCAACTGCAAATCCAATAAAAATTGCGCTAAACGCAATAAAGATATTTTCTATTAAACACAATAGAAATACAGCAAACAGACTTAAGGAGTTTAAATAGTCAAAAACAATGTACATAAGATTACAAACGTAAATTTTGTTTTTTTATAATATCAATTGTTGTGCTCCTGGAATACGTTTATCCATTTATTTCAACCTGTAGATAAATGACAGAATGGAAATTTAGTGCTCAATTTAAGCAACACTAAATTTACGTATTCAGTAAATAAATAAGTATGCTTATAAACAACAATACATGTACACCAACAAGAATAAACAACTTGCGAGATAATGCATAGCAGGCATCTATTCGCTCGGTTAATGGTTTACCTTGAATATCTTTTTTAAATACTTTCAATAACAATAAATCAATCTCTCCTATCCCTGCAGTTCCTAATCCGAGTGTTTTAAATAACAATGCATCAAAATAAATATGCCAACTTTTTAATGCAACAATGCATACTGAAACTAAAAAGACCGCTATCGCTATCATATGAAACAACTCTACCTCTTTATGTTGCAACAGTATGAATAGTGCTGGTGTGGTAATAAATACTACAAAACCCAATCTGCTAAATCCCAACAAGGCTGCAGATGCAACCTGACATATATTGCGTTCTTGATCGGTCATTGAGCAATTTGTTTAGAATACATATGTAACATCGCAATATGTTTTTCAGATACGTTCGATTTGAAATTATGTTCTTTAAAATAGTGAATGGCTTCTTCAACAGACCGTACCTTTTTAGAATACAGTAACCAACCCATTACCAATATTGCACTCCGTGACATACCTAAAGCACAATGAATAAATACCACTCGATTGTTTTGCAATAAGGCATCGAGTTTCTCTACCCCAATCTTAAGCTCATCTATTGAAGGCACCTGTAAATCTATCAGTGGATAATTTACATAATGTTCTTTCGTATAATTTGCTCGTTCGTATTCGGAACATACATCAAAAATGGCATCACAAGGAGTCATATGATCCATGCCATACGCACCTAGATATAGATTATCTGTTATTTTCTGAGGCTCTTTGTACGAAGGAAAGAAGAAATACCGAACGGTTTTACTAATGGTACGATATGGTAAGTGTATTGTTTTTGCTGCAAAAGAAAACGCTCCGTTATCCTGCTTTTGAAAAACAATAGCACCCATATTCAGATAGCCCAAACCAATTACCAGCATGGAAAATCCAATCCAAAGTAAGATTAAGGCGGGCCAAAAAGATGCGTACATCGCGCCTATTAATAGTATAATACCAGCAATCAAATAATAGCGAGATAGTTTCGTTATTTTCATTTGATTCCATTTCCATTGATGTTCTTTTACCAAAGGAAATATAAAACAAATTGCAACGCCCACTAAAAAGCCTGCGGGGATGTCAATAAAGTGATGTTGAAATGTAGTAAGTACAGAGATGCCAATTAAAAAGCACCAAACATTCCACAATAACTTCCCTACTCTTTTAAACTGTGGCAAATAGATTTGCCAGATAATAACCAATAAAATAATGTGTAGTGAGGGCGATTGATTAAAGGGTTTATCAAAACCCAATAATGCATCAAACAAGGTTTTCCATAAACCTTCTGCATCGGGTCTGCCGCCAGAAAAGGTTAAGGGATAAAAATAAAAGAATGCAGCAGCAATCGGTGTTGCCACCAATAATCGCAAGGCATGTTGACGTTGCGCAAATTTTGTTAAAGGAAGAAATAAGGATATTCCATATAAAAAATCAATGCTCCAATACGGTAAAATCGTCCAAGGCATGAACGGAATATGCCGCTCCCAATCATATACAAACTCCTTTACTCCATCTACAGGTAAGCCTGCAGAATAGGTATTTGCCCAGCCGTATACAATAAAAAATAAAGGTGCTAATATAGCCAACCAAATAAATCCACTAAGCCAATGTATTTTAGGAACTTCTGTCGTGTTTTGCATGCGTAGGTTATAAATTATTAAAAAAAGCTACAAGTAATATGCGTTACTTGTAGCCATTTCATTCTTAAATGTGATTGTATTTATTTTTTGCGTGCAACCGAAACGGTAAAAATGCCCCATTCGTCTTGCAATTGTTCAATCTTGTCAAAACCAGCTTGTGCCACCAACTGATCCATCTCTGCTTGTGTACGACGACGCATAACCCAGCGATCTTCGCCTGAATGGTTATTCAATGTTCTCGCAATAAGCTCCACTTGTGGATGCCAAGGTTGATTGGTATAAATCAAATAGCCTCCTTGTGGTATTGCTCTACTAAATCCTTTTAAAGATGCTTGCAACAAACTATTGTCTGAAAACAATTCATATACTCCTGAAACAACACCAATTGTTGGTTTGATTTCTTCTGTAGCAATACTTTCTTCATCAAATGCATTGGCATTTTTAAACTGCGCCTTTGAACTTAAATTACGATCTAAGATCATTTGACTACCTGCCTTTACATTGATATCGCTGTAATCGCGTAATAAAATTGCTTCTACATCATTGCGTTTAGGCTGTATGGCATCTAAAATATAGCGACCATGTCCAGAAGCAATATCCATGATACGAACAGATTGTCCGTCTTTCTTCAACACATCAATGTATTTACCAATAAGCTTTTCAAGGTTTTGTTTACGGGCACGAATCCCTTGCCAACCGATGCTATCCAAATACCCTCGATCAATTACTTTTCCTAAGCCTATGTATTTCCACAAGCCTAATCCTTGTGCTTTATTGAGGTATACATAATCCAAGGAACTACCAGAATCAAAACCCGTTTCGACACCAATTTTCAATCCTTTGGAAGCATTTTTACCCATCCATTTCATTGAGCCGCGTGTTAAGGCAAAACTTACTTGTTTGGAAAAAGAAGATGCTTTGGGTTTTAATAATTCTTGGTATTCATTGAAGGTATATCCTTTCTTATCGGCATCCAATAAATTGGTATGTGCATTGGCGGATTCTACCTTTGCAATAAAGGCTTTGATTTTATCAAATGCTTGTGCACGATCTTTTTCTCCCAAGGTATCGTGAAAGAATCCTTCTAGAATATGTTTTTCTTTAATAGAGGAACTCAAATTTGTATAGAACTCTTCTTGTGGTTTTCTACGAACAACAAAATCATCTCCCGAAATCAGCATTTGTACGGGTGTAACAATCGCACCAGCATCTGCAATCACACGATCAGAGGTGGTGTATAAATCCAACAAGACATTTGAGCCAATCGGCAATGCTACCAAGGGGTCTGTATGATAGGAAGCAGCGCGTTCTGTATCGTGCGTTAAGTGTTTTCCTTTTACATAGGATTTTACAAAAAACTTACCTGCCATTTTTTGCCATAAAGCAATCCCTTCTACTGCAAAAGGAATATACAACTTCACGCTAAAAGCAGGCGAAGCTAAGATTAAGGCTTTAATCTTTGGTGCATAATCGTGTACCCACGTTGCTGCAATGACAGCTCCTACACTCTGTGCAATTACAACAATGTTTTCTACGGGTATACCCTGCGTATGATGTATGTGTTGAATGAACTGATCTAAATCTTGAACCCAAGTCATAAAGCTACTGGCATAACCACGCGTACCTTCTGTACGGCCACAACCACGTACATCCCATGCGAAGAACGGAGTATCAGGCATATTCAATTCATTTACAATATGCTCTACTCGACCTGAATGTTCGTGTCCCCGGTGTAGTAATACAATTGCACGTTTTGCTGCTGTTGGAGTCGTTTCTTTCCAATTGCGGTAAAAAATTGCTTGTCCATCGTGACTAACAAACGTATTTTCCGAAGCTATTCTATTTTTTTCCATATCTGATTTAATAAAAAGTTAATTATTTCTATACTGATTTTTCAATGTGTTATCCTAAACCATATCCCCTGCGATTTGGTGGTTTCCTAGTTATTGTGGTCTATTTTTTAATAATGAGCAAGGATTTTTTTAGTCGAGTAAACGTGCTGAGTATTAATAATAGAATTAATGCCGCGAAAATATAAATCGAATAGCTCGATGTATGTACGCCTAAAAAACTCAATAAGCCATACAAACCAATCATAAATGCACGATCGCTTTTGCCCATAGGTCCATCGTAGCGACGGTCTCCAGATACAACCTTTGCGAGTATGCCTCCAAATTCATTGATGATGCTTAAGCATATAAATACAACAACGGCATAGATTGCTTGTGATTCGAATTTCAAGAGTGGAAAAAACAAGGCGATGTCTGAAATAACATCTCCCAATTCATTTAATATTTCTCCTTTTTTAGATTGTTGATTGTAAACGCGTGCCATCATACCATCCAAGGCATTTAATGCCATGCGTACAAATAAACCAATAGGTAAGGCAAGAAACAGAATGGAATATTGATCTGCATACCAAAAGCAGATAGCAATGCCTATGGACCAAAAAACAGAAGTCATTGTAATTTGATTGGCAGTAACTCCTTTGCGATGCAAAAATTCCAGGATGGGTTTGAGCAAGGCTTGAAACTTTGGCTTTAATGAATAAATTGAAATCATGATTTTGTATTTTCTAAGGATTGGCGAAGGACTTCCATTTCTTGTTTCATACACGCCAGAATTTCGTCGACAGTGAAATGTGTGATTTTATTTGGTGTACCGTATACAATAGTACTTTCGTGCGGCACAATTAAACTATCCCCTTTAGGCATAGCCTTCCCCATGTTTTTCATGTAAATGGGTATATATGGAATTTCAGGATTCTGTAACAACAACATCGCAACACCCGCTTTAAATTCCTGCGCGACACCTGGCTCTCCACGCGAACCTTCGGGGAAAATAATCAATGAAAAACCTTGTTTAAGCGCTTCATCCATTTTATGCATGGGCGAATCTTGTATCGAACTTTTATCGTGCTTGCGCTGAATCAATAAGGTATTGATAAAATAATTGCTGAACCATTCTTGGCGTTTTGTTTTACCAAAGTAATCTTGGGCTGCAACAGGTCGCACATTATGTACAATCGACTTCGGCATGGAAGCCATAATAGACATGGCATCTAAATGACTGTTGTGATTTGCAATGAGTATAAATTGTTTTTCCTTTTTCAAAAAGGACGTATCCGAACACTTCACCCCTACGATGATTCGAAGGAAGTAACGAATTAGATACCCATAACTAAGAATTAAAACGATTCTTTTCATTTAAAATACGATGTAGTATACAAAGTGAAAAAATATCGGAGCAGTATAGGTAAGCGAATCAATTCTGTCTAGAACTCCACCATGGCCTGGTATAGTACTACCCGTGTCTTTAACACCAATATCTCTTTTTATAGCAGACATTACGATGTCACCAAAGAAGCCGGTACAGCCAATAATGAATCCCCCAAGAACAACTTGCATATCTGTTAATGGAGTTAAAAAGCCAATAAAATAACTAATGACTGTTGTACTAAGAACACCGCCAATAAAGCCTTCCCACGTTTTATTCGGACTTACAGAAGGCGTAATTTTATGCTTGCCTAACATTTTACCCCACATAAATTGGAGTACATCGTTGATTTCTGTTAGAAACACCACGAATAGCAATAGACCTTGTCCACCGTTTATAAAACTTTTCCCTTCGCTTAGATTTGTTGCCTCGGGCAAGGCTAAAAAGTAGGCCAAATGACTAAGACCATACACGGTAATCATTAAGGACCATTGTAAGGAAGCCATGGATTTAATGATACCAGTCGTTTCACCTGCAATCACCATGCGAACAGGTATAAATAAGAACATCCAAACGGGTATAAAGATGATGAAGAGTTCATACCAACCGATGTAGGCCAAATAATATTGGACAGGAATTGCTAAGAATGCCCAAAAGATGGGTCTTCTGTCCACATCCCGAAAACCGATCATGGAGTATAGCTCTCTAAATGCAACAAAGGATAGTAATGCAAGCGCAGGAAATGTAATCATCCTGTCCAGTAATACTGCAGCAATAAATAGAAATACCATCACCCACCACGAATTGGTGCGTGATTTTAGTTCTTTGAGATTCGTTTCGGGTTTTAATTTCCCCCAGATAAAAAATGTTAGCGATGCAGTAATTAATATAGCAAAAATGATTTCTACCACATGGAGGATGTCTATTTTTTGCAAGAGATCCATCCGTGATAAATAATTCAAAATTTGTTCTTTCATTTCTTAATTGGCTTTTATTAAATGAATTAGTATGAAATTTTAGTTATAAAAGATTAATAGAAAACTATTTAATCGTTTATAACATACGAAACAACCTTCGTTCGCACATTTAAAGAAAAGCAATCATTTAATATAACTAAATAATTAATAAGCGCTTATCTTTTAAAATTTCAAAAACACATCATTTTTATACAATATATGGTCAATAAATTACATTCCATAATGTTTAAGAATTTGTTATCTTATGTTAACAAGAACTTATATAAATTTTGAAAGCATATGAATGTACATATAAGGATGAAAAAATAAATTATAGTAGGGTCTCAACTCAAATTTAAAAAGAATGTTTTGATTTTTACTAATATTCAAACAAGCACTCAAATAAATTAAAATAGGTCTGAGTACTTGTTTGAAGTAAAAATAATAATAATACAGTTAATTATTTAGAGCACGTTTTTATATAATTGATTAAGAGGTGCAAACTGTAACACCGATGAAATCATAAGATAGTAAAGGATTTTTTTCACTAGGTACGTTTAAAAATACTGACTTTCGTTTTTTCAAGTTCAATCTCTTCTGATTTGCTGCGCAGATAAAATTCCAATGATGTACGCGTATCATTATACTTAATAATCAATTCTGCGTCTTGCTCTTTGTCTTTTACATAAATAAGTTTGAACGCTTCAAATATTTCGGCTTCGTCGAACGTAACTTCGGCGCCATATTCCTTTCCAGTTTCATCTGTCCATAACAGGTTGCATCTTTCGGTAATAGCACGTTTTTCAAATGAATTTTCAACAAATCTATCTCCCCATAAAACTTCATATTCCCCATTAAACATTCTCAACCGAATCAGCTCAGAAATACTTCCTTCGGGAAACTCAAACTTCGGACGCCATGAATATTTAATCCGATAGGTATCCCATAAACCTAACATTAATCCATTTTTTTGGAAGTTTTCTTTTACTACTGGTCTTCTATCAATTAAATTAAACACATATTCTTCTCTTGTCAATCCTGTTCTTGGTATAAAAGACTCCCAATTCATTTCTGTTTCTGTCGCTAAATAGCGACCGATTTCTACTTGCTTATCAAACCCTTGCATCCAAACCACCAAAACTCCCCCAGGAGCCATTCCTACAATCATGGCTCTATAGGTATCATATTTTTTTGTCAAATAGTCAATCATCCCTTCTTTAAATAAACTTCGTATGGTATCGGAGGGTAAAGCAAAATTTGCCGTATAAAATTTATTTTCCATATAGGCAAAATAGGTAACCTTAAACCCGGTAGGTATAATACTACTTCTACTCATATTCATTCCATTACTGCCCCATCCAGCATCTACAAATCCTCCATTGGGTAATGGCAGCCAATCGTCCGCTGTATAAAAATCTCCTGTATGTACTCGTATTGGATATAATTTGGGAGCGCAGATGCCCGATGCGTATTCTAATGGTGGCCGAAAATCTGTATGTACACTTCTTTTGGATGGCGAACATGCAGAAACAATAAACTGTAGCAGCGATGAAATCATAAGATAGAAAAGAATATTTTTCACTAAGTACGTTTATAGATTTTCACTTTCATTTTTTCAAGTTCTATTTCTTCTGATTTACTGCGTAGATAAAATTCTAATGAAGTGCGTGTATCATTGTATTTGATAACCAATTCTGCATCTTGTTCTTTATCGTCTCTATAAATAAGTTTGTAGGCTTCAAAGATTTCTGCTTCATCAAAGTATATATCAGCTCCAAAATCTTGACCTGTTTCATCGGCCCACAACAAATCCATACTTGTAGTTATTGCGCGTTTTTCATAATCATTTTTAGTCAATCTATCCCCCCAAATAAAATTATATTCTCCAATATACATTCTTAATTCAAAACCTTCAACCTTACTTCCTTCTGGAAACTCAAATTTTGGACGCCATGAATATTTAATCCGATAGGTATCCCATAAGCCCAACATCAAACCATTTTTTTGGAAGTTGGCAACTACTTCAGGCCTTCTATTAATCAAATTGGTAACATATTCATCTCTAGTAAATCCCGTTTTAGGTATAAAATGTTCCCATTCCATATCCGTTTCGGTTGCTTGATACCTACCTATTTCAATCTGCTTATCTATTCCTTGCATCCAAACAACCAATACCCCACCTGGTGCCATGCCCACAATCATAGCATCATAGGTAGAGTAGCGTTTACTTCTATAACCAATCATACCCTCCTTAAATAAATCCCGTATTGCATCTGAAGGTAAAGCAAAATCTCCTTTGTAAAATTTATTTTCCATATAAGAAAAATAGGTAACCTTAAAACCAGTCGGGATAATACCACTTCTACTCATATTCATTCCATTATCACCCCAACCAGCTTCTACAACACCACCTTTAGTCAATGGAAGCCAATCGTCCGCTGTATAAAAATCTCCTTTATGCACTCGTACTGGATATAATTCTGGTGCGCAGATGCCCGATGCGTATTCTAACTGTGTACTCATAGTTTCTTTCTGCATACTTGTTTTAGATGGCGAGCATGCTGAAACAATAAACTGTAGCAGCGATGAAATCATAAAATAGAAAAGAATATTTTTCACTAGGTTCGTTTAAAAATACTCACTTTGGTTTTTTCTAGTTCAATTTCTTCGGATTTACTGCGTAAATAAAATTCTAAGGATGTACGTGTATCATTATATTTGATAACCAACTCCGCATCTTGCTCTTTGTCTTTTGCATAAATAAGTTTGAACGCTTCGAATATTTCTGCTTCATCAAACGTAACTTCGGCACCATATTCCTTTCCAGTTTCATCTGTCCATAACAGGTTGCATCTATTGGTTATGGCACGTTTTTCAAATGAGTTTTTAACGAATCTGTCTCCCCATAATACTTCATATTCTCCATTAAACATTCTTAACCGAATCAGCTCAGAAATACTTCCTTCAGGAAACTCAAACTTTGGTCGCCATGAATATTTAATCCGATAGGTATCCCATAAACCCAACATCAAGCCATTTTTTTCGAAGTTTTCTTTTACTACGGGTCTTCTGCTTATCATTCTAGAAACAAATTCTTCTTGAGTAAATCCTGTTTTTGACATAAACGACTCCCATTCCATATTGTATTCGGTTGCTTGGTAGCGACCTA
>NZ_CALMGQ010000176.1 GCF_937863595.1 uncultured Cytophaga sp. | reverse complement strand
TTTTACATAAAATCTCTTGTTATTGATGAACGTAAAACAAATGGGGCGAAAATATTCAGAATGCAGGATGACCCTAGACTCATTATTGTCACCGAAGATCTCAAAGATTATTTAGAATCCTTAACAGACGATTTAGAACTTTATCACGTGTCATTTGTAAAAACGGAAGAATATTCAGATTGGCTAGAAGACGAGCCTTACTGGAGTAGTTTAGAATTAAAGGGATTAACAAAAAAACTATTTCACTTGTTACATAAATGGGGCATAACTGAAAACGATTCGTATTTGGAGAGAGCAAAAATACTATTAGAAAAAGGAGCAAATGCAAACTTTAAAGCAATTGATGGCGATACTGCACTAAACATGGCATGTTCCATAAAAATGAACGATGGCGGTGTACAATTGGCTAAATTATTCATTCAGTTTGGTGCTGATATCAATCAAGACAAACTTTTGTGGCGTGCTTCGTATCGAAATAATGTACTGTTTGCTGATTTTTTATTAGAACAAGGAGTTGTCAATGGGTTGGAGTCTTCATTAACTACAGCCATTGAACGAAACCATCCGTTTATTGTAAAAGCAATACTAGATAAAAGTACAATCAACCGCTATGCTATGGTTAAAGATGATTTAGGATATACACCGCTACATTTAGCTGTTGCAGAAGGTCGTGAAGAAATCATAAAAATAATGTTGCCGTATTATGATCTAGAAAAATGCACAGACATTATGCCGCTTGATTCCTTAAGCAAAAAGAAGAGTGTGCGTACATTGCTAGGGATCACTGTTTCGGATGCTGAAGTATTTAGCGATATAGATATTGACAACTTAGATGCATCCTGTGTGCATTGCAAAACAGATGTTGTATTTTTAACTCATTTAAGTAGAGCACAATCACTTTATAAAGAAATGACCACAAGAGAGCTTATGATAGATGGCTATTTAATGCCATGGGATGCGCTTTTATCTGTAACGATTCCTGCCTTAAAGGAAAATCTAATAGAAAGTTTTGAAATTTTCAAAAGAGATGTAGAGCAACCTGGTCGAAGCGATATTCCCTTGCAAGCACTGTATATAGAGTATGCCGGTGCTGTAACGGATCCGTTTGATGCGGTAGCAATGGCTAATGGGTATGCGCATTGCGATGAATCGTTAAATTTAAAAAAAGAGCTATTTTCAGAATCCGGCACATTTGATTTCGGAATGATCTATGAAGGTATGGATGAATTAACTGAAAATTTTCCAAATGTGTATAGCGAAATGCAGGAATATTTAAGTCTTGTATCCTTTTTGCATCTGCACATTTCCTTCAGTCATTTTGTTCGTACGGATGCGTTTCATCGTGTTTCTACTGCGAGGCCCTTTTATTTGATTGGAAATGAGCACGACTATGATCCGATACTGATTTATAAATTGGAATCGTTTATTTAGAAAGAGACACCTTTTTAATAATTGCAATAACATCCACTTATGAAAAGGTAAAACCATTTTAACAAATCATTATTTATAGTGAGAAACGGAATAAACAATCACATTGATTAAAATTAAAATAATTAGTTCGCATGACACCACTTACCATACAATCAACCATAGAACGTGAATTACAAACCATTCTTCAAGATGCGATACAATCTGGAAAGATTGGCACCAAAACGCTTCGAATGGTTGTACTGTCGCCAGATAGTAACTTCGGTAAATTAGACGTGTATATTACCAACGATTGGGATAGTTATTTTTCAAAAAAAGATCATGCAATCATTGGTACAATAAATATTTCAGAGTGGCTTGATGTGGCAGATGCAGCACTGGAAAATCAGCAAAATATTGACATCACTTATATTGAGCAAGCAAAAGAAATAACTAAAAAGTATCTAACAACGCAGCCAGCCATACGATTTAATCATTTAGAAATTCTGAATGAAGCATATATTGCTTTTTTAGTTTGTTTGAGAGAAGAGTTACTTACACAAATTGAAGTTGGCATTGCACAAGTAGCTACCTCCTATTCGCAAGAAGATTTTACACATATCGTTGGTTTTTTCACGCATGCTCTACGCTTCGATCTAACAGAAAAAGTAGTATTGCAGGCCTTCAACCATACGGAAGGTATCGGCCCTTTTTATCAGGTAAATCTTAATATACCTGAATACAACTATTCGAAACATTTTCTACGGTTCAGTCAAACAGGGTTTCATTTATTTTGTATGAATGGAACGCTAACAGGACGTTCCAAGACTGAATCAGAAGTATACAGCTATGACACGAGCGAGATTGCCTACATGTATCGAAAAGATACTGATATTATTTTTAGACTAAAAGATGAATTTAAAAATTGGAGCTTATGCTCAAAAGGCTCAGAAATTAAAACAGCACTTGAAGCCGAACAGGCTTTCCTTCAAGCATTCAATACCTTTTTCAGTACGTTTCCAGAAAAAGAATTTATAGTAGCAAACATACCGAACCCAATCACTGAAAACGAAGCATTTGATTCTTGGTTCAGTATGGTGTTGGAATACAATATTGAAATCTATCGCACACACAGAGAAACAATTTTTAAGTATGGCGAAGAAGCATACGCTTATTATCTTCAGCAGATACCCAAAACCAATGTACAGTACGAATCAGCCATAACTTATCTGGCAAGTCAATTATTTTTCTTAAATCGTTTTCAAGAATCAATCGATGTATTTGATACTGTGGTAGTGCTTTCTGATTTTCAGAAAATTCAATATCTATGTTCCTTATTTTTATTGAAAAATAAAGAAGCGTATACCACCTACGCTGCAACAATAGAAACAAAGGAAGAAGTAGCAACACTTGAATTGTTAGATACCTTATGGCTTCTTAGGGAGCCTATGGAACAGGATGCGTTAATAGCACTGAAAGAAAAACTTATCCCTTTAGTAGAAACCTACAAAAACAAAGAAGCGTTCTACCTATTATCAGTCGTGCTTACCAAAGTGTGTGTTGCACTAAACGAACGTGACAATGCATTACTACACGTACAATCTGTACCTACACACGAAACGTTTGAAAAGATTGTACTTCAACACGAATTAAAAAATGCAGATTACATCCTTGAAGCCTACGAAAAACAGATTAAACAAAAAGAGCGTGCGGTAGCTTTTGACAAACAGGTTGAAGAGCATTCGCTCAACACAGAAAAAAACAAGACCGAAGAAATACACAAAACTTCTTACGAACACTGTTATTACGTATCACATAAAATAGAGGTAGAAAAATACACTTGGGTTTACCCATTAGATGCAGAAACGTTTATTTCAACACAAAAAGAAAATGGACCTGTACTCACCGTGTCCAAAATCACAGATGAACAAACAGTTGAAATCCTTAAACAAATGCAACTTCCAACAACACATGAAGTAGATTTGAGTAGCTATACTGATGGTGTTGTTTATATAACTGATACCGAGTTAGGAATAATCGGCTACAACACAAGCGAAAAAGGAATTGAAGAAAGTAAGCTTGCTTATATAAATGAAAAAGCAAAAAAAAATTACCAAAGTCATACCATTGCTGATGGATATGTATATGCCTGCAACAACAATTATTTAGAGATTTACAGCTTACATACAGCGGAATCAAACCCGATATCCGATTCGCTCTATATACAATCTGCGGGGAAATTATTTGTACACAACAATCTACTCGTTGCAAGTGGTGGCGCTGGTTCTTTGATTCTTATTGATGTAACAGACAAAACAAATCCACTAGTCCATTCTACAATTCAAGAAGACTATACACCCAGAAATATGTTTATTGAATTTATTGGCGACTACATGATTAGCCAATCCATTTTCAATATACAAGACCCTGCAACCCCGATTTGTATACGTACAACAAAACATAATTTAGCCCCCACGTATTACTTTGCACCCAAACCCGAAGTGCCTATCATCAGTACGGGAGAAGAATTTTTATTTACAACGTTGCGGAATGAAAACGATCAAGCGACTTATACCAATTGGTTTGAAAGTCTGAATGAAGAAAACTTTTACTACGAACGTGCTCTTCATAATTTAGCAACGGCTTACATGGATGATCGTGTAATCACGTATTCAGATCATCAAATTATTTTATGGGAGAAAGGTTTAAGTCCAACTACAGAAAAAATTGATGTACACGCTGATATTGAAACAATGGTGCAAAATTGTTTCAATTATATTGTGGAAGAACACCCAACATTTAGCATTGGAAAGATTGTGCTAGAACACAACCACATGTATCAACATATTGACATTGCTTTTCACGCAGCCTCTAGCCTAGCGGTCTTAATCGACAGTACAAAAGAACACGACTTACCTATTATATCCAGCACCTTTTTATTGAGTTCGTATTGCGAAGAAGTTTTTCAATGCGACTACAACCCCATGAAAATGGAGTTTGTGTATGATGCGGAAACAATTGTAGAAAAACTAATTTACAATCTACACTTCCCAAAGCATTCGGCCAGGCATGTATTCGTATTGGCGAATAACGAAAGCACTTACGTCTATAATTCAAGTCACCCATGGAATCCATTTCGTATTGAAAAAAATCTTTCTGAAAACCGAAACCTTGACGTACAAGAAGAAACAATAGCAGAAATTATTCTGAGTAAAAATGATGCACGTATTCAAAAGTTAGCAACTGAAATTGATGCGAGTACCTCACGTTTAAACGAGCTCTTGGAAATTTTAAACAAACTATATATTCCTCCGCATACGGGATTGTCCAATAAAATGCCCAGCTCTGAAGAAGCAGCTAATACCTTGACGGAATCGTATGAGTTCATTGACAATACTGATACGTATGAAGATTCTGAAGAAGACGAGGATACAGAAGAAGAATATTATTGCTCTCCTACATACATCGTAAATCCTTATATTTCCCCTAAAATCGAAGACTGTGAAGAAGACACAGAGATTGAAGAAGAGACTCAAATCGACGGTGAATATTATACAAATAAGGAAGAAACGTATGCGTTAAAAACAAAAGCATTTGAAATTCTTTGTTCATTATCGGATCGAACACTTGCCCGAAACATTCTTTTCAATGGAATGAATTTTGATTACATGCACTACAATCTGAAAGATCTACCTGCATCGATTACATTCAACAAAAGATTGATTTACGATTTCATCCGTAACGAGCACGGAATCCGGGATGAATTTGGCAAAGACCCAGAGATTCGTTTATTCTTACTATCCATTATCAACCAGATTGACGATATCGATATGCAAACACGCATTGCGTATGCATGCGAACAACGCAACCATCCATTAATATCTGAATATATTATTAATTTAATTCGGGAAGGAATTAGCTATGATACTTTTAAAGGATATTTTTCAAGCATTGATTTATCTACATTCTCTGCAGAAGCTTTAAAACCGTTTGAATCGCTGTTGCTTGAAAAACTAGCCTATTTTGAATCCACTACCGATAGCATGGAGATCATGGATGCAAAAGAACAACTTCCGTATATCTATGTAATGCTTCAAAAACTGGGATATGACCACATACCCGCAATCGTTTCTAAAAAAATGATGCAGGCGGTTAAAGAGCAAGAACGTTACGGCCCCATGCTTCCAGACGATGACGACTACGAAGAAGAAGGAGCTTTTTTTGCTACGGTGTATCGCACAGCAAAAGTAAAACGCTTACTCTCCTATTTTAAAAACAATACAGGTGCCTTATGGCCACTAGAAGAGGCGCTTGAATTGTATGAAGAATCGTGGAATAAAACTATTGAAGCACTTTTCGAACAGGGCGCTGAACTGTTTGGAGAAACATTCAAAACAGATTTCATAGAACGATTGGCTACACATATCCCCTTGGATGAATCCTTTGCAAACGACCGTTTGTTTGTGTTTGAACTCATTCAATACACCTATACTCATATTCTAAAAAAACCAGCATTTGCTTCCATAGTAGAACCTTTAGTTTTGGCTTTGCATCAGAACAAAGATGTCTTTCTGGATACAATAGATATTGCTGCACTTAAAAATAAAAATAAATTAACCTTGTTGCAGGCCGCTTGGAACGATCTAAAAAACAAAGAATGGGATTTGGCCGAAGAAAAAGCAGATGCCGTTTTAATTATGGATCCAGCCATGGCACAAGTATATTTCTTAAAAGCACGTTTGTTGTGGTTACGAGAAGGTATACCCGCATACTTGGCACAACAAGATTATTTTATTGATAAATCAGCACACGACATAGCTGCATTAGGTCGCTTATACAACTTAAGTGGTTGTGCCTTGGATGTTGAAAAACGCTATGAAGAAGCTCTACCTTATTTCAAAAAAGCAGCACTCAATGTTCCATCAGAGCCAATGTATGTCGCCAACGTGGCAGAAATGTATTACAAACTAGGAAAGTCAAAAGAAGCTGTAAAGCATGCAAAAGCAGCACGTGCCAACGGCAACGAAGGCGAAATATTACAAAAGATTATTGATAACAAAGGGGTGATAACGGTGAGTGAGTAATCTAGTGTGAAAGAGCAGAATGAACATCTTACTGTAGATGGTTGTTGGCGTTGGCACAACAACGGGTTGGGTAGTGCGAGTGTTAAACGAAGCACACTTGCCCCCCTCCTGGCGCCAGTCTTCAGACTGGTGTCTTATATTCTGCAGTCTTTGACTGAATTATATAAATAAACACTAGTGACGCTTCGCTTAACACGAGAGCAAGTGAAGAAAGGTACTGGGGATATGTAGACATTAAAGGTATTTTCCCTCAACATTCGAACCTATAAGAATTTAAAGAGATTGTTATTTTAGGGAATGTTACGCACTTGAAGAATCGAAATAATGGTATGTTTTGGTCTATACAATTGGAAGATACATTCGAACACATAAGCATAAAATGAGACATTTAGAAAACGCTATAAAATCAGAATTACTAGAATTTAATCAACAGCATCCAAGTGCGTATGGAGTAGTTTTTGATAAAATTACAGTTTATAATTTTAGAGATTATAGGGCTGAAATAAATTTAATACCAAACAGATGCTCTGTTCTTAAAATTATAATCCAAAACTTTTTTTGTCGAAACAAAAACAATATCTTTTCGATTCGATATAAAATATACTTAAATTATTTATTTATCATTTAACAAAGCATACATGAGTAAGTCAAGCATGTTACTTAAAATTGAATCACGTACAAAAAGCATCTGGGATGAATTAAATGCAACACACCCAGCTATACTTAACGACTTATTAATGTCTCCTGCAGAAGTAAAGGAAGAATTGAATAAGATTGAGATTCAACCAATCATTGATCATTTTACAAAAGAGTTGCAACAAGCTATTGAAACAGCGAACAATGATGCATTGACGTATGAAGCAATCTGTTATGAATGGTACCATGACAGATTTGATCTTCGAAATCCTGCAATCGGAAAGGCATACGAAAAATGTGCTCATACACTTTTATCCAACATCAATACAGGTCCAGATAATAATTGGACGGTTACGAATGACACAAAGCCTACCTTAAGTGGAAATGTGCTGGATATAAATCGCTTATCCGTAAGTCTAATCACTCACCTATGGTATGACTTAATAGGAAGATCTGAAGAAAAACAAGAAGTATTGTACAGCGATTTTTATGACAACACACCGATGACCTTGTTTGATGAATTATTCAAATTGAAATTATTTACATTGCTGGATGCAGCGTATACAAACGTAACGGTCAAAAAACCTAGTTACTTTTCTGTTTCCATATATGGTTACTGGCATTCAATAGTTACGGAATACAGAATAGAAGCGCAACCAAAGCTTACAAATTAAATACTAGTTACAACATGACCGATCAAGAACTATTAGGCATCGAAACCCTTTCAGATAAAGTAGCAATACAAAAAGCACTACGTGATAAAATAGCGGAGTTGGATTTTGAAATTGATATTGAACGAATCTTTAGTTATATACACTGTGCGCAGCGTCTTCTTCGAAAAATAGAAAGCATCGTCCCTACAAAGGTATTGATGTCGGACTCGGATAAGGAACTCTTAGAAACAGGAGCACAATGCATTTCACCTGAAACACTCGTAGCGCATCTAAGCAATCTATACAACAATCCTACTAGTCGGTTTGATATCGCATTCTGGAAAAGTTCTATAGATAGTATAAAAAGTACCGACAAAGAAAATCTATTTGCCTATTGCCAAGCTATTGCAGATTTTTTAAATGAAAAACCATATCTAACATCTGAGATACTTAAATTATTAGCAAATGCTTTTCCATTTGTAGATTTTTTTCCAGATCCTAAAGATGAGGCAAACAAAGCCTTTTGGGAACAATACGGATATATTTACAGACTCCTTCGAAATGGAAATAACGAACTAGATTTAATTGTACATGCCATACCTAGAGATGTTTTCTCAACAAACCAACTCGATGAACTTTATAACCGCCTATTACATTCGGCAAGTTGTTACAGAGAAAAAAAATATGCACAAGCTTTTAATGTCTTAGCAGAAGGAATACCCGACGAAGCAAAACCACTGATACTGTGGCAACGCAAGCTTAATATATTGTACAAAGCAGCATTTATAGAGCAAGAAGAAAACGTAGCTGTCATTTTTGAACAGACACTCGATACAGCATTCGCATACTACCCTCAAGATAAGCAATTGATCTACATGCGCGCTAAATTTATTTTCAACTCATCCAATGCATCACAAGCAAAAGCAGGCATCATTGAAATACTAAAGACAAATCCGGATCATACTAAATGTTTATTTCTGTTAGGAAAGTGTTACTTGAAGCTCGGTATAACTAGAGCGGCCTTACTCATTTTTGAAAATCTATCGAAACTCAATCCGTTGAACATTCAATACGTAACTGCTGCCGCAAGTGCACGCAGAGCATATATTGATTTTTGCATGAAGGAGTATGACCCAAAAGAAAATAGCAAACAGTTTTACATAAAAAATATCAACGCACTCATTGAACAAGGCATGTTTGATGAGGCTGTAACACTTGCCTCGCAAGCTCCTGCTGATGATGCAGACATGAAAGCGCTACTGCTTTATGCAAAAGATATAGAAACCTATTCAATCAAAAAAAAGAAAGATAAAAAAGCACTTAAAGAAGCTCTGTCTCTTACCACCGATAATAATATTGCCTATAAAATAAAAACGCATTATTTAAGAGATATCCCAAGCTGGTCGGAAGTAATTGAAGAAAAGGAATTCATACTAAATTATTACAATGAATACCCAACCGATGCTATGGCAAATTATCAGATGGGTATGTCATTTTATGCAACAACGGATTATGAGAAAGCCTATGAATATTTTTCAAATGCGAATACGCTTGATTCAACAAACATAGAGATCTATTACAATCTGGCACGTGCTGCTGGCCAAATCAGAGAATTTGAAAAAGCGATAGAATATATGCGTATCTATTTGCAATACAACAAATACGCATTAACAGCAAATGAATTGGTGTGTGAATGGTCTTTTGCAATACAAGATTATAAAAATGCCCACCTATCTGCAAAATGGATATTAAGTATTTGTCGTACCAATGAGTTTGACTCAAAATACCATTTTTATTTTACGGTATCGTTAAGTCATTACTTAAATACCATTCCAAAAGAATATCACAACCATCTGTATATAGAAGAATCCTTAGACTTGTACGATGGCTACAAAAAACCAGAAACGTTTTTAACGGAAGGTAATGGTATAAAATCCATGTATGGTGCCGCCAAACTTTGTTTTGAAATGGGAAATTATGGGCGCTGTGTCAAATATGTTAAACATGTTTTGAAGCATACTACAGACCATAAAAACGCTACCATAGAACTATGCATACTTGAATTATTACCGCAAAGTTTGTATACGCTTAAACGGTATGAAGAACTAATTGAATTGGTAACAGAACCAACAGAAGCTTTATTTACGAATGGATATGTGTACAAGGGAGCCACTCCAGCCTATTTTCTATCAGCAGCTCACGGTAAACGCAAACAGTATACAGAACAGATGGATTGGGCATTGAAGTGTGTGCACTGTTACAATCTATCAGAGACGCCTCCGATAGATTGGATTGAGAACTATTTGATGGATAAGTTTAGCTTTGTTATGGAAAATGACATTGATCTATACATCATTCCGTTTGGAAGCATCTATCTCGATGTGATCAAGACCACCAATCTAAATCACATTTGGATGTCACATAATATGGCCAATGCATATGATGCATTTGATATGCCTACAGAAGCATTGATCCATCATCAAAAATGTATTGCCTACGGACTAGAATTTCCAGATGACTGCGAAGAAGAAATAACAAGTTCGAAAAATTACATCAACACACATTCAACTTCCAGTTCTGTAAAATCTAATTAATCAGCCTCACCATGAGTAAATATCATACATTCGAAAACCCAACACAGTTAAGTAAATCTCAATTGTGGCTCATTGCTACTTCTGCGATGCTTGCAGAATTAAATAAGGAATATCACGATACGCTTCTACCCCACCACATATATAGTACGCCACTTTTATTAAAAGATAGCAAACAATGTTTGTTGCGGGATTGGGAAATCAAAAATCTTGCAGACCTGAGCGACACATTCAACTATTTACATAACGAAAAAACGTTTGCTGCTGTGCAGGACAATTGGGAATTGTTAAGCAACGAAGAACTGAAACAAAACAAACACGCAGGCATCGATATGGAGTTCAGCAATCTACTGAGCATGGTAGATGATTACCAATTCGATTTGGCCAAAAGTGATTATGGCTGGCACTACGGTCGTTGCGCTTGGCTCATCCGACATAGTTTCTACAATGACTTCATTACAGAGTCTGAAGCATGGAGTCTATTGGAGGAAAATGGCAAACGCATAAAAGACTCCTTTGATTCGTGGGAAAGTTTTGGACTATCCTACATCATTGGTGCGCAGTATTGGAAAAGTAAAGAATACACGGAAGTGGTGATGATGGAGTTCAAAAACAATATCAACTATTTACTAAGCAATAAAAATTCGCCTTGGCTGAATGTGGATTGGAATGATTTTGAATAGATCGGCTACAAGCTATTGTTGGTGTTGCTGCCAGATCCAATCAATGATCGTGAACGGCAGCTCTCTGGCGCCAGTCTTTAGCGAAGCGGGACTGGTGTCTAATCATTCTGCAGTCTTTGACTGCATTTAATAAATAAAAAATTAGTCAAAGACTACAAAAAAATAGAGACACTAGCGACGCTTCGCTTAATACGAGCACCATAAAAGCTGTCCTAAAAAAGTGTTAAACTAAAAAATTCATCATGTCCCAAACATATAAACTCATCATCGACAAAGAAGGCGTAAATCATGTAAAAGTATTTAAAGCCGAAGGCGATGGATATACGAACCATTGGAACTTCCCCTTAACAGGCGATGAAGACCCGATTGTATTTTCTGAATTTTATAATGAAACGCAATTTGTTGTTATGAACTGGAACGGCTGGCTTCGTGCTTACGATGCCGCCGATAAAACACTTCTATTTGAAATTGATTTCAAGGGAAATATCGACGTAAAAGCAGTTCTTTCACTCGATAAAACCAAGTTATATATTGCTTTCAGGAATGAATCCAATCACAATTGTTTGGTACAACTTACACTGGATGCGATAAAAGTAGAAACGTTTGAACTACCAGACATTCTTGGGAAATCGCTACAGATCCGAAAAGATGGCAACTTACTTTTTTACAGAACAGACAGTGAACGCATAAACAACACAAAAGTATTCCGCCATTTTTATTCTGTATTGGATGTAACAAGCTTCGACGTAACAGAATACGAATTGGCCTTTGCTCCGCAATATGCTTTTAATGATTTCATCCCCGTTGTCGATATAAAAAACAACCGTGTGATTATGCCTGCTAATGGCGAGGTGGTATCTAAAACAACCGAAACGGGCGAAACAGTTTTCGATTATAGACTTGCAATATTCGATGCAACAACGTTCGAAATGCAACGCGTGCTGTCGGTACGAGATTTCCAAAAAAACCAACTCAGTTATTATCCGAACGAATGTGACACAATAGCGGAATTATTTCTTGGCACCGTTCGGGATAAAAACTATATGAAAGCTTTAAGAGAATTTTACGAAAGTTTGAACACCATTAAAGTAAGTTCAGAAGGGATTTGGCTATGCTGGAGTGGTGGTATTATCCGAAGAATACATACCGACTTTAGCCTGTCGCCATTACTGGTTACGGCTTCCATGCCTAACAATTCGGGAGAGGGAATGTTTATGTTTCCAAATTTTCATGCTCATTTATACTACATCGATAACAGAACAATTGTACTGGCAGAAGCATTGGATTTTTATAGTACAGTATTTCCAACAATTTCCAACGCGGATATAAACACACCTATTGCGTTAAATTTCGAGTCCACAACCCCTGAAGCAGTGTTCAATATGCATTATTCAAAAGAGCAAGCGGATGCTATAAAAAATCAAGATTTAGTAAAAATTCAGGTTGAAGATCTTTCAACAAAAGAAAGTTTTGAAGATGCACTTAATCAAATACAAACCATCGTATCTGATTTGACAGGAGCAGGAATAGGTTCAACCTTACAATTTATCTTTCAAGATACAAAAGGAAAAATACTAGAAGAGCCCATGTTCTTTGCAACAGCAGCTCAACAGGATGCAGCAAGCGTGCAAAAAATTATACTTAACTGCATTCAATATCCAAAAGTAAAATACCTCTATAGAAACCCTTGCGAAACCGTTTTATGCCATGCAGTATCCGAATTAGCAAAACAAGACGAAAAATATCTACCGACAATCATTAAATACCTCGCTGCGATCGACATGGATCACGATGTATTTAATACCGAAAACCTGATTCCGCTTTTAGAAGAAAGATACACCTATAAAGCACTCGCTAAAAAAATAAAAACCATATCAAAAGAATTTAGCGAATGGTATGAATTCTATTGCGAAGAAATGCACGAAGAGTAAAATAAATACGGAATACCAATTATACTAAATTTTCATTTTATTAAGTATAATAAGCGAATCAAGGTTTGGAATAAAATATTGAATATCTTCAACAAAGACCAATAAGTAATAAATCCAACTCTTGATTCGCATATAATATTAAAAATTAATAATTACAATTAATTTAAAAAGGTGAGTAAACTACAAAAGACATTTGAAAGTGCATTAAAAGAGTACGAAGGCGAAAACGAAGAAGTATTTTCTGTAGACGATGTAATAGCGAAGCTACGGGAAGAACTACCAAATTGTTTTACAATGTGGATGGAGGATAATAATGTTCTTGCCCCTATTGCAGCAATAAATATAGAAGTAGACTCTGGAGGATATTTCTATACCTCATTAATGAGTGAAAAAGGAATATGTATGGAAAGTGAAGCTGCAACAGTAGAGCTAGACGAATTAGAGCTTACAGAGGTTTTCGAAGAAGATGCAACTCTTGTGGTTAAGTTTCTTGCATATTGTTATGAAAAAGTGTTACCCGAGATTTGTAATACACACGAATTCTTGAATTTACCTCGTGCAGCCAAAATCATATTTAGTGTTGGGGAACACAGTGGATGGGAATGCGAGAATGTGTACCAATTCAATGGAGAACAAAACGTAATTGATCACGGCAATGTAAGACTTAAAACTTTGGCTAAAGCCACAACCTGTCATACGGAACCCGATAAAATCGAGCGAAAATTCATGGATCATTTGCATACTATAGACATTGAAAAATGTGCCGATGAACTGACTCCTATATTTAATGATTTTTCAGTTTGGTTAACAGAACAAAATCCTACACCTATAGATCGTATAGTTATCGCATGGTCTTCAAATTTTGATGCAATACCAGCTCTAGGTGCCTATTGTGAAACAGATGTCTTACATCGCTATCCAATTTCGGACGATTTATATAAATGGTTTTCAGAGGAACGTCCAGATGATTTGGATGAGGAAACAAGTATTCGTTATTGTATAGGTGCTAAAATTGCACAAATAGCCTGTGTAATGATGGAGAAAGTAGAACAGTTAAATACTTTTAAAGAGCTTCCTAAACATACAGACTTTATAATGAGAATTAGTAATAGAACGGCTGGAGCACCACACCAATTTTACCCATTCACATAAATAAAACACATCTAAAAATAAACATACACGAAATACAAATGCAACAAGGGGATAAAGAAACAATAGGAATGATTTCCATGTTACTCATCGTAATGGCTGGCATACAATGGCTCTTACTTTGGCTCACACACTGGTCTGTTGCAATGATTGTAACGGGAGTACTCTCCTTTATTGCCGTATGGATATATGTAGGATTATCGCACGCTTCGCCAAATGGAGGTAGCAAAGGATCAAGTGCATCGGAATATTTAACACCGCTGCTTTGGGTTGAAGGCTCGCTATTATGCAGCTTGTGGCTATTGTGTCACCTAATGAAAAAGCCATTACCAAACATGGTTGTTATAGTTCCGTTGGGCCTAATGCTTGCGTTTGGGATTGGCCAGGTTGTATATAGCTATATCAAAATCAGATCCTTTTGGTATAAAAACTATAGCCTGTGTAAACTTGAAATCGAAAATAAAACAGACAGTAGTTCATTTATACACAACATAAAATTAAATAGCAGCACTCGATATAGTATGGACATTAACCCCAATACTAAAAAATGGCCAACGACATATATACCAAGAAACATGAATAAAATTGGTTTTCGATTTAATTCAATTAAAAATAACTTTAACTTTTGTGAATTCCCATTCGACTATGCCTTGTGTAAGGAAAAGGAATCGTTAAAATTTGATTGGATTTTCTGGATTACTAAAAAAAGTGTGTTACCTATGAAGCTAATCCTTTTGCCTAACAATACGGTAGAGTTGTATATCGACAACAAACTGATTCAACAGTATCATTTAAAGGATAATGATTCATTAAAATCTGATTAAATAGAAATGAAGAACCAAGAAGAATTATCGTTAAAAGAGAATAACGAGCTTATTCAACAGGCGATCGATTTATTGAAAGAAAAGCATCCAAACATTTCTATCCATCGCGATGACTATCATATTAAGGTTTGGAGAGGAGTAAATGGTGTAGCAATTGATTTTACAAGAATCATTCAATATGTACCTATGAATAAAGCGAACGTAAAGTTGACCTATGACATTGTTGTGAATCTTACAAATAACGAGATCATTCCATTTAACAATCCATCAGAACATGGAGAATTTTACATTCATTCTGCAAACGACCTGGAAGCGTTGGCATTTATCAAAAAACACTTTGGCGTATTCTCTCCGAGCTTTGAAAACACCATACACGAAGGCGAAACTGAATATCATATTAGCTGCGACAATGATGCATCTTTCGGTAAGTGTACAGTGAATAAAAAAACAGGCGAACAAAGCGGTGTAATGCAAGGTTCGTATATACAAATACAAAAGCCACCGTTAGGGGATGAAGAAAATATCTTTGAAATGTCGTCGACTTTCTGGCGCCGACACCATGGTCTTTGACACACAGACCATCGAATCTCTGGCGCCAGTCTTTAGCGAAGCGGGACTGGTGTCTAAAATTCTGCAGTCTTTGACTGCAATAGATAAAATGTAGTCAAAGACTACAAAAAAGCAGAAACAAAGTATGGCTTCGGTTTTATGGTTGTTGGCCGTTGGCACAACAACGGGTAAAGTGCTAGGCTTTATATGGTTGTTGGCCGATGGCACAACAACGAGTAACGTGCCAGGCTTTGTTTAATTGGGATATCAGGTAAAAGAAAGAAAAGACAGATACGTATTCTTAATAATATAAATCAAAACATGAGCAAATTAACAAGTTTGTATATTCTCATCCCCATTTTTATATTGGCCTTCTTTCTAGTAAGCCAAGCACAGAATCCATTAAAGTTTACGTACATGTTTCGAAATGTAATTTTAAGCAAATCGAAAACAATGGAATTAGCACCCGTATTACGCGGACGGGTATATTACCCACGGTACTTCTTCATTCCATCGCTTAAGCAATACATGGTCTATTCAGACGTGGATGAATCAGGTTCGTTCAAAATATATGAAAGTAAAACAAGGTCTGAAGGAAAAACATATGCAACACTAGATGAAAAAGGGAACTCAGTCATTACGTTCCAAACACCCTTACGCTTCTCCATCCGCAGCGGCTCGTTTTACGGTCCGCATACATACATTCCTTTCTTAGAGACTGGAAAAACAGACACACTACCCTACTACCAGATACATAACAAAAATTTAGATTTGGGTGAAAAAGCATTTGAAAAACTTTTTCAGGAATTATATGTAACATCTGATTACATAGAATTTATAAATCTTCGTGCATCCCAAGACAACAACCATCAGGCGGGAATAATTTTTAAACGCAATGGAAAGGTTGAAATTTTACTTTCGGGCTTGCGTGATAGCCGTATGATTTGCCGCTTTCAGGAAGATCTTACGACAAATAATCGGGATGACTATTACCTGCCTAATATTTCAAACAAAGAAAACTTTCCACAGTCGGCAGCAGCAATAGAAATGGTGCCACTTGTAACCGAAAATACGAATCCATTTATCTATTGGCGAACAGGATTCAACAAAACATTTCACATAAAAAAATACAGTAAAGAATCCTCTTCTGGTTGGAATGGCATTATGAAATGGGGACCCATACCTGTGTACGTGCCTGGTGAAAGTTCGGGTACAACCTATGTAAATTTTAAAACACAGGGCGAAACATTCAAGATAAAAATTCTAGATGTAGAAAAAGCAGATTACCTTCCTGCGTATCATTTAGGTCTTCATACCTTTGAAGTACCTGAAAGTTTTCGCACACCGAATTCATTGGCATTTATGGAATCTGTGCAGAACTCGGGATCCAATCGTTTGGGAGGAGGCGTGTATGTTGTACGCCCTGCTTCAACCAACAACCCATCGACAGACATTCCTTCAGACATGACTGAAAAACAATTTAGCGGATTGCCTTTACCCTTACAGGTGGCATTGTTAGACCCAGACAATGCAACGCATCTTAAGTTGTATGAGCCTAATTGTACGATTTGGATTCCTGAAATTGAACGCTTAAAAAATCTTACGCATTTACAAATTGAGACGGCCATGACCGAAATCCCCGATGGTATTTCGAAATTAACGAAGTTACAATCACTATCGATAACCCATAGTAAGATTCAAAAGGTTTCTCCTAACATAACAGAACTAAAAGACTTAACAGACATCGATCTCTTTTCAAATAACTTAAGGGAATTTCCGCGCGTGTTTTTAGAAATGCAGCAATTAGAAAAACTAAAAATAGGCGCCAACAAAATAGCAGAATTGCCAGCCGATATTAATCGCTTAGAAAATCTAAGATATCTAGGCATTATCTTAACCGACATTACTACCCTGCCCGAATCGATGATTGGCATGGACAAGTTATACATTGATTGTATGGGTATGGAAAAAGAAGTACCAGCTGCATACAAACATTTATTTAATTACAAAAATTAAATGAAAATAATTAAAAGCTTTGATGCACCATTCAAGTCTTTAAAACATTTGAATATACACTGTTGATGGTAGTTCCATAGCGCCGGAAAAATATGAATAAATCACATTCGAATACATATAAAAAAACTCATCATACTATTTTAAAATAGATGTACATTACAAAAATCAAACAACCGACAGACACATGGATTGTAAGTATCTGTCAGATTGAAGAAGACGCTACAACATACCTTGCAACACTACCTGCAAGTATACAAGCTGATGCCGTATTATTTGAAATTCCATTCGAGTATTTTCCATTCATACTCATTCAGAATACAGAATTACCCCACGATTCAGAATCCTATTTTGAGTATTGCGAGTTCGAAACACTGCAAGCACGCATAGAAAATACCCGCGCACAAAAAGTAGATTCGGAGGATCATAGTTACTTCAACTATTATTACATATCTGAGCCTTACGAACAAAGGGTTAAAGAAGAAAACTACATGAAATATCTACATCATACTTCGGTTACAAATGATGTACTAAACGAACCGTACCCAATCACTCTTTTTCATGAAGAAATAAAAAAGAATGCGGACAACTATGATTTAGACCGAATGGATCAGCTTTTTGAACATACAAAAACAAAATTCACATCTGCTATTGAAAAAGAAGATCTTGCACTAAATGGATATGACAGTTTATTCTGGGACATGAACTACGACCATGCATGCGGAAAACTTACAGATGAAGGTATTGAACTCCTACTTCCCATGGTAGAAAAAATGGAGCTTTTATTGGGTGAAAAGAAATGGGAGCACCGAGCTTTTGCGCAACACATTTTATTAGAACATGCGTGTAAAGAACATCCTCAAACTGCATTTGCCATTTTAGAAGAGACCATTAAAGCGTTCAATAATTATATTATTTCTAATCCGGAAGAAACCCTAGAAATTCATCGATTGGTGTCACTTGCCTATCGGTGGATGATGGAAGTCGATCCAAACAATGCTTTTTATTATTGGGAACTTGCTTTAGCTGAAATAAAAAGTGCCATTGATTTTTCTCCAGAAAAAGCATCGTGGTCATCGCTATTTGAATTGCTTTATATTTCGTATGAAGATGTAAAAATAACGGAGACACAAATTGATGCTCAAAATAGCATACAGGAAAAAATTGAAGTTTTAGAAAAACAATTGGGTGCAGCAATCTCCTATCCTATTGCACTCGCGTACCAACAGCTAAGAGAATATTTTAAATGGAATAAACTAGAGAACGTTTTTCCCGAATCGCTTGGGTTGCGATGGGCAGAAAAATCCTTAGCATATAATCCAATAGAGACAACGCGCATAGACCTTCATGAGAGTGCTGAGTTCTTTAATAAAATTGGGTTACAAACAAATCGCATCGATTTTCTTGTAAAAACAATTTCAATCTACGAGCGCATTATAAAAGGTGTCGATGACTACACATCGGAAATATATTGTATAATCAAGATTTGGAAACAAATTGCAGACATACACATCAAAAATATCGAGTACCCACTAGCTGACAAAGCGATAGAACAAGCACAAGCAATTTACAACAAGCACATAGAGCTTGTAAAAAGGAATCGTTCTATTTACATGCATTATGCAGCGTTCTTGGAGTTTTGTTATAATTATGATGGAAACATTACAAAACCAACCCTAGCTGAATTAAAGCAGATTATGAAAGAAGTAGAAATCGAATCTGAAGGTTTCTATAGTTCCCCATATGTATCGCTGATGCACATTGCCTTATATGAATCCGATGAAAAACAGGCCATACTGGAATGCACGAAAAGTTTAATTCTGCATGAATTATGTGCGGACAATACATTTATCGAGCTTTCAGAAGAATTTGAATCTTCCTCGTTCAATGAACTAAAACATTTTCTACATGAAACAAAATTCTTTATGGAAGAAGTAAGCGAGAATTATTATTACAATCCGGATGTAAAATGGAAACAACTCACAACAATGTCTTCAGAAGAAATACGAGCGTATTGGGAGAAACGAAAAGAAGAAATCAGAAACAGGCCGCCGCTAGAGACAGAGTAGTTGCTGTTTGTAGGCCTTATTGCAGACTTGCCTTGTTAGCACTGACCCCGGTAGGGGTCACATATTTATAGAAAAGAAACCCAACCTATATATCTACGCGCAATCCCGAAGGGATTATATTATAAACAATCCCTTCAGGATTGCGCGTGTGTCTCCATCACCGCGAAGACACAAACATCAGGAAATATTTAGCAGAGATACTTTTTGTCTTAGTACTATGTACTTTGTGCTATACACTTAGTACTTCTTTCGTCTAGCCAATAAAGAACAGGCTGAATTTATTCTTATTATTTTCTGACCACTAACCACTGTTTACTGACCACTAATTTCAAACAAACACCTGCTCTACCCAATACTTCAGTTCGAAATCAGTACTTTCGGAAGCGAGTGTTTCCAATTGTTTTTGTTGCACTTTACTCAATTTGAACGACTCTTTCCAATTGAATAGAAGCTTCAAAAATTTCCCGCTTGTACCTGCATCGATTCGTTTATCCGAAATCTCCTTCAACATAAAATCTACGTGCGATTTAAAAACAGCTGTAGTAAATAGGGTTTCCGTTTTATTTGTCATCAACATTTCATACACGGCATACAACCAATTTGACACCGGTCGTATAAAATCTTCATTTGATAAATATGCATCAATAATGGTATGAAATTCCGCAGGTGAAAGTTTTAGACCCATACCCCATTTAGTTGTAAAATCGAAATAGGGCTTTTCATTGGCTTTGGTATTTTCAGCTACACGAATCAAACTCGTAAATCCGTCAGAAACCTGACGTTCCGTCAATTGTTCCCCTTCCGAGAATACACGTAAAAATAAAGTCTTCACGGCTTCTGGATCTTTTTTCTTGCGCACATTTTCACTCAACATTTCAAAATCAATCTCATTGATTTTAATTTGAAGTTTGTGAAGCAATTCAATTGTTGTAGAGTCAAGGCTTGTCTTTTCTCTATCAAATATCAATTGTATACTTTTATTTTCAAATACAGAAATTTGATTGTCGCGCATCCATGAAGGAAAGAAATTTAAGAGCGCTTGAATCCCTTCTTTCTTCAATACTAATTTAGCAAGGACTTCATCAAAACGAGGAATCTCCGTCCAGCCAAACAACACTTCCAATAGCGGAGTATTGTCTTGATTCAACAACCAATCAACCACTTGTCCTTTCAATTTTTCACCTTTCGGTTTTAATTGAACGCAACGTCTAATAATTGTTTCGTGGTATTTACGTGGCGCATGTTTTAAAAATGTCAACAGACTTGGAATGTGACGCTCGTCGCTGTAAACAAACGCAAGGTCAATGGTACTTTCATCCAAATCATCCAACAACAGATCTTTAATACCATCGTATTTACGCAAGGCAAAACAGGCAGATATTGCAATGTGCGTTTTTTCAGAAGTGATCATATCCTCTAATGCATACTTCAATTCATCTACATCGTAATCGGCTTTGTATAAATAAATTTTTGCCCATGAAGCCGAACTGTCCTCTTTCGTTATAAGCGGCATCACTTCATTTACATAGGTTGAATAATAGCTATACAAATTCAGTTTCTGTACACTCCAATGCGCAAAGCTTAACAACTTTTCTTTTCGAAGTATTTTATAATGTGCATCCCATTCATTCAAATACTGAACAATTTTAACATCGGCTCTACCCGTTTGAATCAAGGCTAAACCAGCCAAGACTTTAAAAATGGGGGAAGGATGCGTACGGAATGTAAAATTCAACAATTCAATTTCATTCTTATTTGTTTTAGGAAATTCATAGTCCTTAAATTCTTGAAAGACCTCTGGTCGCATGGGTAAAAACGACAAGAAATATTTATAGACTTCATCTTGAATATCCAACACAGCATATTTAGATAAAAAACTATAATACGGAAATTCTTTTTGAAAAAACTCCAACTGAGCTTGAAAAATCGTATTCCAATGATTTATTTTATCTTTACTGGTAGTAGAAAAGATTGTTTTAAGTTGGCCGGAACTTGTATGTTCCCAATAACACAAGGCACGTGCAGCACCAAAATTAATAGGATCATATAGTGTGGTGGTACAGGTAGAGCAAATTGTATCTTTTTTATTATTCCATGATAAACAATGTGCACAACGAATCTCTTCAGATCTTTCTATTTCTAGTATGTAACTCATTTTAAATATTTTTATGAGGTATAAAATATACTGTTAAAGTTAGTATAAAATGGTGAAAAAATCAACCAAAACGACCCGCTTAAAATTCAGTTTTTTCACCATGGACTGTTACACACAGACCATCAACCAGTAGTTGTTGCTGCCCCGCCGATTGTTTCGTTCATTATACATCGTGCAGTAGAGGCGGGAACACCAAAAACCGAGAAGAAAGGAAACTGTTGTTTGGGATTTATTTTTTGAAATTTGGAATTTCTATCAGTGGTGCCCCGCGATAATTTTGTTCATTATACAAGAGTTCAACTAGCGGGAACACACAACAAACGCCGAAAGAAATGTATACTTTTCTACAAAGCCACAAAATCATTCCCTAAGGTTTTTTCAGACATACCGACAACCGAATAATGACGGGGCAAATACCAAGAGATTACGCGTAAAACAGATTGGTAGCTATTTTCGTTTTCAAATTGTTCTGGCGTAATGTTGAATACAATATTTTGTGAAACACCAGAGCCATCCTTCAAGGTACGCATCAGCAACAACACTTTCGGTTCAGCCAAACCGATACGAATCAAATAGTCACGCAACAGTTTTCGGGTTGAAGCAGGCAAGAGTTTTTCATTCGGCTGTGCAACCATCACCTGTTCACTTTCTGTAAGTATTTCAACGGATTTTGTTTTAGAAAACGATGTTGGCTCTGTACTATAAAATGTTTTATTCAGCTGAAGGTTCAAAATATCTCCATTTGAAAATACCCAATCGGCACTATCTGAACTCGGATTAATAACCACACCAAAACCTACCTCCAATAAAAAATCATTCTTCATATTTTCTATCACAAAGCACTGAAAACTTTTATTGGGTTCAGGCAAAAACAATTGAAAATAAGGAAAGCCATCGGGACCGTTGATTACTTGAGGATCACCACAACGGAAGCTTGCCTGAGTAACAAGCGCTAAAAATGTTTCATTCCATTTTTCATCCCGATCCGATTGTGGAATCTGTACCAGTGCGTCTATTTCTTTTGTTTTACCTAAATCTCCAAGATACGCTTGTGTTGCACCTTCTGCTTCATTTGATTGTTCCATGATTGTTAAAATTATATATTTAATTGCGAATAAACGACAACTAAAATATACAACATCTATTTTAATTAACCGTTTATTCTTCTACTTTTAGTTTATGAACCTGAATGCAACAGATCGTGATGAATAATAACCTAGCAGCCATCGTTGAAAAAACATTGGAAGAACACAGCAATTTCCAAGTTGTTTTTAATAATTTGAAAGAGATTATTTTTCAAAAGAAATCGCTTGTCACACGCATGGCAAGGCATCCACTATTTGAGATCGAACCGTTTGAGAACCTTCTTAGAAATGAATACATCACCTCAGAAGAACGCGCATTATTGTTTGTAACCGATGTAAAAGAGGTTAATACTCCGTATGAAAAATGCTACACGTTTACCATTGATTCAGAAACAAATCAAATAGTACATCGCAGCCTATACGATGAAAACAACAATTGTTTTGAAACCATTTTTTGGTATGAAGAGAATTACCATAAAAGTATGGAACGCTATGTTCATCATACGTTTCCACATCATCATGGGAACATTTGTTATACCTTTTTCAAAAATGGATTACCCGATTTTTATCTATCTTGTAAATACGCCCAAATCAAATTGAAAGAATATCACACGGCTAATGGCCGCGTTATTGGTTATCAGCAGAAGGATACGCAATTTTCTTACACCTGCGATGTAACGTTCGATTACGATACGGAAGGCAACATTGATCTTATAAAAGAATTTGGAAAAGACAGAGATGTTCCTAGAGAGTTGCCTGAAATTTTATTTAAACGACCATACGCAAATCAAACACTAGAAGAAACGTTCAAAAAAATAGAAGATTTTCTAGTCACACGTATTTGCGAACAAATTCAACAACATGTTCGAATTGATGAAGAAGTTTATTGTTTGATGTTGAAATATGCGATGCCTGAAGCCTTTCCGCCTGAATTGGCTATTGGTGTTGTGCCAGACCTACCAGGCCCGTTTGAAACACTTCAACTTCATGAATTATACAACACACCAGACCTGCGTTATTATTCCGATGAGAATACATTGCCAGTAAATTTATATGAGGAAAAGATGCAATATCTATATCTACAATATTACAGAGCGTATGACTTTTTTAAATACAACAAAGAGACTTTTGAGTATTGGGATGAAATAATAAAACAAGTATACCTAGGTGTGTGCAAACGATTGATGGAGGAAGACTTTTCTAAAGCCTTCCGTATTTCTAAAGATTATTTAGTAGTAGCGCGCGAAGCAAATTCCTATGATGTAAAGTATTTTTATGAACGAATGAAGGAGTATAAAAAGTAGTCTGATGCACAGCTAAACTCACTGTTGCGCCTTTTCTGGCCAACAACCCGCTAGCCTATCCGTTATAATGCGTCAATAAAGAATCATTGAATTAACATCACACAGCAGTTGGTTGTTGGCCGAAAAGGCACAACAACGAGTGGAAAAGTATTTAGGCTAGAATGGGGAGCGCCAATAACGCTTTAAAAAATCTATTACGATTCTTCTTCATACAGCCCTTGCTTCAAATCATCAAGGGATCTTGTATTATGCAGCTTTTCTTCATCGGTTAAGGCATCTAGCGCGTCAATCGATGCATTGAATTCCAAAAACGCTGCTTGAATTTCCGTTTCATCATAACCGACAAAAGTCATTTCATACAAACAATGTGTGATGATTTCTATTGCTGTAAAATCAGCACGTGTTTTTTCTTCAATCGACATTCCCAGCCACTTGCGCCAAGCAAGATATTCTAATGCAAGGCATTCTATCTGTTGCTCTGTTGCAAGGGTATCTATTCCTGAAACTTCTACATATGCTGGAGTATTAGATTCTTCATGATGAAACCACTCGAGTTTAATTTGAATGGAACATACTTCCGCATCCATCTCTTGAAGTTGTTGGAAGATATTTTCATATTCATCCATCACATCTGCTTCGTCTGGATAGCTCGCTAAAAACGTTTCCGATACATTCAACCAATTATTGTTTTTTATTAATTCAATAAACTGCATACGCCGCTACTATTTCACTTTACTTAACAGACCAATGATTAGTCTAAAACAAATTCCGAATCCACTATTTTCAATACAATATAATCTCCTTTTGGATAATTTTCATCAAAGCCTGCTATAAATCCAATTACAACAGCATGCTTCTCAATCAATGTATCCATGCCCTTTTCAAGAAATTCAAGATGTACCTTTTGCTTTGGCTTCAAGCCTACACCCTGACGACCATTTGTAAAAAAGACCATCAAATTATATCGATCACCACATTTTTTTTCTTTATAAAATACCGCATGAATATTGGCAGCTTCTGTAACAGCTAGCAATCCATTTAAAAAGCCTTCCTTATCACTTGCCGCAATATTGCAATCAAAACGAAGACAGGCAGTCTCTGCATTGTATTTCTTCATGGAAGAAGAAACCCGATCAAAGTGTTTTTTGAGTGTCCAAGCAGCATTGTCTTTTTCATGAAATAAGCGAATCAATTCAGCATCATTCAGATAATGCTGTTCTACTTTTATCGCTTGTGCATCTTTTAAGATGGCTTCAATTTTACGTGCAACCTCAAATTCATAATCATGCATGTTGTAACTACCGGTGCCAATTTGTAGGCTGTTACCCAACTTATATATAAAAACAAATGCAGCGTCATATTTCGCCACAAGCGCTCTCAGCGATTCAACAATCGAATCTACGTTATCCGATTCAACATTCACCAATAATTCTGCTGGAGCATCTGCATGCCCACCGAGCCCTTTCCGATAGCTTAAGAATTCGAACGTATACAAATCTGTCGGAAAACCATAATACCAATAAACACCTAAGACCATTTTTTTAAATTATGAGTTATGAATGATTAGTTATGAATTGCTGTGGCGAAATGAATTATGAATTGCCGGTTCTAAATGAATCAAATCTTAAGGGGTATAGCCGCTAGCCTCAGCTACAAATCCAATGCATCATGTATATATTTGGTTACCACCGGAACCGACACCTGAAACGTATCTGTAATGCGTTGCGACAACGTTGAACAAAGGCGTGTATGCGTTTCATTCATATAGCCTGCAGCCTTTTCTCTAGTCATATATTCAAAAAGAGCAGACTTGGTACTCTTCATCATATACACCGTAAGATTCATCATTGCCGAATCATCTTCATATTGTTCATAGGTAGAAATAGTTACCATCTGCTTATTTAACACCAAATGGATATTAAAATAAAGCGCTAAGGTCTGATCATATTCCAACACTACCGCATCCAGATTCTCTAGGGATCGACCGTTCAATTTCGAATGCATAAACGCCCAAATATGTTCAATAAAATCATTTATGGTTTCATCCATAAACGACTCATCTTTACAATAATAAACAGTCCTTTTACCATTCTCATTCAGACCTATAATTTGAAACAACTCGTCATTCTTATATTCAAAATCATATTCAAACGTTGCGTCCGATTTATGACCAACAAAAAACATACTTCGAAGATACCTTGCATGTATAATTTGTTGTTTCTCATTTTTATGATACGTTGTTTCATTATAATGACCTTCTGAATATTTTTCATATATATCCGTATCATCAGAAATTGGTTTCAATACTGCATACGAATCAAATTTAGGTATTCCGCTCTTTAATAAAAACTTATAAGCAGTAAACACACCTCCCTTTTCTTGAAAAATACGCCTCCATATAAGCTTACCTTCATGGTAATAATCTACCAACTGTGGAACATTATTACGTAGTTTATAGTGATAATAAAACAATTGATTTTCAGGTCTATTCTTACTAAGCTCCCAATCAATATCATCAGCCCGCTTGTGCATATGCATTTCAACATAATACGGTTGAATAAAATAAATTTCATCAACCGTATAGATATCAACAAATGTATCCATTGCTAGTGTTGCAAGTAGCTCCTCATATCGATTGGCTTCCTGCGCTATAACTGCATTAACTTTAATGATGGTTTCATCATTTACATACACATCGTTATTTTTCTTATCGTATGCATCAAGTTTTTTCTGAATTTTATTGAAGGTTTTCTTTGGCAACAACTTTTTAAGATAGTCTATCCCATCGAACATCTCATAATCCTGCGCGGTCACATGAAAATCAGCAGCAAGATTGAGATGTGTCCACTTGACAGATTCTAGCATCAAGGCTTTACACACATCAACATACAACTGAAATATAAATGGCTGCCTGTCTTCGTATTCAATTTCTTCTAACAGTTGATCCGCTGTATCAAACAATTCTTGATACGGATCGAATTCAAGATTAATATTTTGGTTCTCGCTAAAATATTCAAGATCGGCATTGTTATAACAAACAAGCGGATGTTCGTCGGGGTTGGTTATGCGTTCGAGTTCTTCTTTCTGCGCAAAACCAATCGTTGGCGGAAACGGATATTCCAGCGTAAACTCCAACAACAGCCAGGCTATTTCATCATCTACGGCCGGTTGCTTCATCATGCTTTCCGAAATGGTTTTGATTAGCGCCTGCTTGGAGTTTTCCAATACAAGCTGCTGTGTTTTTTTTAATGTTATTTTTGCCACAATAGATATGTATTAATTTGTTCTTGAAAAGAACTCGTATAAACCATTATTAAACCATCACTCCTTTATTTGCAATAATTTCTTCCACCATCTCCGATGTAAATTCTTTCTCGATACATTTGTTTGCATAGTGCAATGCCTTTTTAGCATTCTTCATTTTATAATATACTTCTGCAATATTAGCTACATATATTACTTCTTTCGGATAACTGGCATGGGCACTTTGAAAACACGCAAGCGATTCGGCATAACGCTTTTCTTCATCATACAAACAACCGTAATGATTATAGATATGAGCCAATGCATGTGGATCCGTTTTTGTTTTCTCTAGAAAATACGGTTTCTTTGCATAGCAAGCTTCACAGCCATCCGTATACCAAAGTAAGCGTGCTTCGTAAAAATAAATCATCGGAAAATAGGGATATGCTTCCAGTGCTTTTTTACATACCTGTTGTGCTCCCACATACTCTTTAGCAACAAGCAATTCATAAATTTCTTTTAAGAAATTATTTTTAATTATAAACGCATTATCTTGTATAATTTCTTCTTTGGCTTCTTTCCACCGGTGTTCAATTATTTTTTTCTCCCAGGCAGTAAAAGGCAAAACAATGTCATTATTTTTAATTGTCAGTTTTGCAGCCCCTGTCTCCACATCAAGTGCAAAGTCAAAGCTCAGCATTACTTCTTTATCGGATGCTGCTTGTATCAGACCAAACAATTTCTCTGCATCAATAAAAATATGAAGCCATGTATTTTTACGGTAATCAATTTCAAAAAATATCGGTAATGGTCGCCGTTCAAAAATAGTGAATGGAATCGGATCACTTGTCCTATAATTATTTCGAACATCCTTTATTTCTATATTATGCCCCACAAGACCTGTACCTGTGATTTGCCAGTTGCATTGAAAATTTGAAAGCTCCGCTCGTTTTTCAATTGTATGTGATTTGTTAATGACCTCAATTTGCTTAGGCAGATTTTTTTTCGGATACAAATAAGCCAACGACTCAATCTGATGTTTTTTCTTTTCTTCTGAAACCACAACTGATTTCAGAAGCACGGGCTCCAACAAAATTTGCTGCTTGTTGAAAAGTTCAATCCTTCCACCCTTCAACAACGCAAGTGTTACACGATCTGTTTTTTTACCACGCAAAAATTTAGAGACGTCCGAGGGATATTTTTCCTCTACATAGACAAGTGAATTAAATGGAAAATCAATTTCGTCTTCATAATACGTATCTTCCATAACCGAATACCAAGAAATTCTCAACCGATTCGTTTCTTTAGGAATATATACCCTTGCACCATACATAGGTTCATACAGATAGTTATTCCGCTCCGATACAGACAAGCCAATCAGCTTGCCAATATGTTCTACATCTTTGCGAATACCCACAGTAAGTGTTGCCATCAACTTCTTTTCAGTTTGCAGAAAAGCCAATGCCACATTTGTTGTTAGCAATTCGTAATCGTGTATAATATCTAACGGTAAGGGTGTAAAATAATAGGCCTGCTTATATAATTGAAAACGATAGTTCAATTCAATACCTACAAAATATAAAATAGGTACACCCAACAGTACAAACAACCAGATATAAAAATACAAATCGTAAAAAACGCCTGTATGCAAAAACGTAACACCAATATAGACGCCAACATTGGTGATTAATATAATGCCAAGAATCACTAAAAAAGTAGGTAATAAGGAAAGTATAACAATCAAACCTGGAATACCCGAATGAACATTTCGTGATCCGTTGGGCGATGCGTTTTTCAGTCCATGGAAAATAAACGTCAACACGACGGAAATAGCCACATTGGCTAGCAACATGACCGTAAGCCCAACAAAAAACAAGATACCGAATGATACCAATGCAATGGCAGCGATTGGAAAAATGGGAAAACTTATAATTTCGGATAAGCTGAAAAACGGGCGATCTAGTTTAGTATAGGTAGTATATGATTTCAAAATAGGGACAGATAAAATTTTAAACAAAGCATCGCATTCATTTCATTGCTTCAACTCTTTTTATTGTTGAATAGTATTGCAGGCAAACACAATGCGTCAAGATAATTAATACCAAAACATATGAACTATACAAGAGGTGAATATACTAAAAAAAGATTGAATTGATTCCTATCACACCGTGAAGAAAAGTATACCAAATTACATTTCAGTTCCATGTTGATTCGCTCTGGCTGTGCTGAGAGGTGAACGTGCAAACCAAGGTGGAAGAATTTAATCTTTGATTAACTACAACTCTTCCAATCTAAGCACTGACTCCGGTAGGGGTCAGTGCACCCTAGTTTGTTACACACCAACCATAACCCTCATACGCTCTTCAGTCCGTCTTTGTATTGGTGTGCTGTATAAACAATTCTCTTAACTATTTTTGATAGTAAAATCACCTCTAATAGGAAATGCTTTTGTGATCATCTGGAGTTGAGAAATCAATACATCTAACGTTGCTTGTTGTAGTGTAAGTTCATAGCTCACTGGCATTGCGTCATTCGTTACTTGATCGCTGGAACGAATACGCACAAAAAATGAATCGGGCGTTGCTCTGGTAATTGCGATTTCCAGTTGATCTTCTAGTCCGCAGAAAACTGCGCAGGCACAGCTATCGGTATTTAAAAGCAGTAACTCTTGTTTGAACCGTTCAAAATCTAAAGTCAAAAAGTTCGCTTCATAAGTTTCAGAAAAATCGTTCGCTTTCACCGTAACCAAGGTGCGCAGCCAATTATTATCCCAATCAATTTCTTGTTCGGTATATATAAATTCTATGGGTTCAAGCCGAATACCAGAAGCAGCATCAAGCATTTCAAGGTATGGATTCATAATCGTAGTGGGTGTGGAATGAAGAACGATAGTATTGTTTCATCGGGTAATATTTTTTTTGTGTACTCTAGTTTGGATTTAGACTTCTATAGAGTCATTTTAAATACCCACTTAATTCAATTCTTTCTTACCGTGTTTTGTGTGCCACAGCATACGGTAAGAAAGAGAGACTCTACTACGTTTAAAAGCCCCTTAGGTACCGTAATTATTGATCCAAATTACGTTTAGTGACGTACTACTTTAATGTATTGATTTCAATTTTCATATAGGGATAGTATGGCAGTGTTGCAAGTTTATTGTCTACATCTGTTTTGTCAGCAGCCATTAAAACCAAGTAAATGCCATAGGTATCGCCTTTTAGGTAAGAAGCCAGAAGGGTTCCATTGTCTTCCCATTCTTTTAACAGATCTTGTTCTCTAGGTAATAAGTTCAATCGAGTGTCAGTATCTATTCCTTGTAAAAGGATGTCTACCATAAATGTATGCATTGTGTGGCTTGGTTTTTTATGTTTATTAGCTTACGCTACTCTGGTTTTAGTTTGGGTAGTTTTTTATTATTTCCCCAATGTAATTCATCGCTTTGTCGTAGGTTTCAATACCGTGTCCTACATTACTAAATACTTTTGTTGCTTTTAATGTCTTAAGGTGTTTTTGGGCATTATCAATAGATTTTTGAAATGGAAACAATACGTCTTTATCCCCTTCAAGCAGGTAGGTATCAACCGTTACTTGATCCAATTGCGTATCCATATAATAAGGCTTTTGGGTGTTGTCTTTATAGCGACTAATGGCAAAAACTTCGTAGTCAACTAACATCTTTTCTGCCACTGCCGAGAGCTGATGGGTGGGCTTAGAAAAAACAGCTTTATCAAGAAATTTCAACACATTCTTTTCAGTTGGTTTTAGTATAGGAAGAAGATTAAAATATAGATTTTTAAGCGTCAACGAAAAAGCTTGTAAGCAACCGGGATTTAACAAAAACACAGCCTTAACTTTTTCGGGTTTCACAATACCAAGTTTCATACCAATTAGACCACCAAAGGATGCACCAGCGACAAATGCTTTTTCAATTTTTAATTGAACTAAAACTTCATCTGCCCAAAATCCATAATCCAACGATTTGATATCTGGTGTATCGCCCGTACTTAAATTTGGAAGTCCATTGGTCTCTACCATAAAAATGCGAAACTTCTGGTTTAAGTTATCAAGTCCTTTGTCAAAGTCCCAAATTAAAGCGGTTGTTCTAGCGCCTGGAAAAATCACTAAGGTTTCCAAGTCTTCTTCTTTAGTATTCAATCCCCAAACATGGGTTTTACCTAGCGAAGTTTCAATTTCAAAACGCTCGTATTGCCTGCCGTTAATAGCTTCTAATTGTTTAACCCAATTTTCAAAATAATTCAAATCTGTCTTTTCGTCTTTAAAATACGAGTTGCTTTTTATTTTCATTTTTTAAGTCGTCTAGCTAAGGTTGAAATTTACAATAATTTCACCATTGTTGGCAAACGTACCCATATAAATACTCCGCAAACGTGCCCTTCACCGTGTTTGTGCCAGAAAACACGATGAGAAACTAGCAGAATTGAAAGAACCCGATAATCCACCCGTGTATCGATTGATTATTTTAATACTTTTACATAACTATAAAAATATGTTCCTTAGATTCAAAAGATGGCAGTTTATTTATCATAGATATGATTAATAACGTTGTGCAAAAATTTTCAGGAGATGTAACTACTTCTCTACCGAAACAACTGTATCAAAGCCAACATATTATTGTTTACCCAAACCCTTCTAACGGTTCGTTTAAAATTGAATTCTCCAAAGCTATTCGTTCAACACGAGTGATTAACCTATTAGGCGAAGTTGAAGAATTCCATTCCAATGATATTAAAACTTCTTTCAAAGGATTATTATTTCTTGAATCGCTTACCGAAGATGGATATACGTACAGAGCAAAAGTAATCGTTGACTAATTAGGAGGCATACCAAATCTAAGGTCATAATAGTTTAAAATATATTTTGACCTTGCTCGGTTGTTGGCTAGAAAAAGCACAACAACGGGTAGTTTGGTGCTTAGCTTATGATATACCCTTATTTGAAATTCGACTATTTTGTAGTAGAAATTAAGGGGTACTGAAAAAGTTAGCGCGTAATTTTGAACTTACGTATTAAAATCAACTATCCATGTACGCCACAGCCCGCCGTGGTTATGACTTTTCGGACAACCACCTAAAATCTGGTCGAAAAGATTCAACCACGAAAAAAAACTAAAACGCAATCAAAAAAATAAAATTTAAAGAGGGTGATTAAAAAAAATCACCCTCTTTAAATGAATCTGCATGGTATGATACCAAATCCAAATCTATTTTAGTCCTATATTAAGTCGCCAAGGTTGTGCCTTTTCGGCCAACCTTCCTCATTGGTTGGACTAATTTTAAATAAGGCAGGATATTAGATTGCTACTGCTCCGGCCGCTGCAACCGTGTGGTCGTTTTCAACCGAACTTCCGCTTACTCCAATAGCTCCAATAATTTCGCCTGCTGCGTTTTTAATTGGCACACCACCCGGAAACGTAATCAATCCATTATTCGAATGTTCAATGTTGTATAAGGGTTGACCAGGTTGAGACAACTCTCCAATAATGCCCGTATTCATATCAAAATAACGAGCTGTTTTTGCTTTTTTAATTGAGATGTCTAAAGAACCCAACCAAGCTCCGTCCATACGTGCAAATGCTACTAAATTTGCGCCTGCATCTACAATTGCAATGTTCATTTTTGTATCAATTGTTATAGATTTTTGCTTTGCTGCTGCAATTGCTTTTTCTGCTTGTGCTAATGTAATATTCATAATTTCTTGTTTTAGTATGAAAATAAATTTGATACAAAGGTACCACCAGAGTTATCCTGTGGAGTTACTAAAACAGTTCAATAGCTTATGAAAAAAGGTCAAATTTCAAAAGCACTATTCATTTGAAGTCTGATTTGGACTAAATCCGAATTTGTTTTTATAGGCAGCACTAAAGTTTGAAAGGTTATTATATCCAAAATCTAAATAGATGTCTGACGGTTTTAAATCCCCTTGTTTTAACAGTTCTTTTGCTTTTTGAAGTCGTTTATCTTGTAGCCATTTACCGGGCGACTCGTTATATTCTTTTATGAAATAACGTTTAAACGTAGACAAACTCATATTGCATAAAAACGCAATTTCTTCCAATTTTAGATTCGAATGAATTTTACTTTCTACAATTTCTTTGAAAGGTGACGTTTCAATAACGATTAAAGAATGCAGATACAGTTCAAATTTTTTCCCATATTTCTGTAGAAGATAGAGCATCAATTCTTCAAATTTTACTGAAAGTAAATTCTGCAAAAAAACTGGTGGTGCTTCACTAATGGTAGATAATGAATTTAGGTAAGAAGTTATGTATGCATCATTGCCGATGATAAAATAGGGCGTTTCTTCTTGAACGGTTTTTAGGTTTTTGGTGTGTTTTTCTAGAAACTCTTTTATTTTATTTTCTGAAAAGAAAAAGAGCTTACAGTAATAAATAGCTTCTGTATCTAATAACTCTGTCCACAGCCAATTCCCTTTTTTTAACAGCAACGATTGATCTTTGTTTACTGCAACTGCTGTTCCGGCAAAGTGTACTTGCTTTTTCCCAACTTGTAAAAAGCTAAACATATTCATACCTAAATTGACCTTGCTTTTAACAACATCATTGGTCATTTTAAAATCATATACAAACAAATCAGGATTTTCTTGATTGTTCTTAATGTACATTTCAGGTATGTTTTCTATTGACATATGGTTTGCTTTTCAGCTTGGAGGTAACGGTGTTGGTTATCGTGAATACAAACCTTGCAAGAATTGGACTTTCCTACATTCATTTCGCTGTGGCGAATATCAGGATTTGTGCAGCTTTTAAATTTAATCAAATTATGCAGAGTTTAAGGCACCAATCTCAAAATTATCAAAGAAGCCTACAATAAATACCGCTAATTGTTAGGGGCAGTTAATAATGTTTTTTTAGATTCGATATACATCAATCCATTTAGCCAATCGTATACATAAATTGTTTCAATCGAATCGTTATGGATCAACTTATAATTACCATTATTATATAAAACCAAGTCATTTTTTCTGGCATCATATTCTTTAGACGTTAATCTAATATCAGATTGAATAGTCTTTTCAGAATCAAAATTTATAGGCTTGTCAATAATAAATTTATTCAAATCTATTCTATTTAGTTTTTTGATTTCAAGAGAATCGAACGGAAGTTTAGTCGTAAGAAAGTCAACCGTATTTGTTTTAACAATCAAAATCAATTGCTCTTCAAAATCCGAAAAGCCATATTTCTGATAAAATTGATAAATGATTTTCCCATCTATGTCAATCCCAAATTCTTTTGTTATCGAATTGTCAGGATTATCTAAATTTTTAATTTTATCAGTACTAGGCAAAATACAGGACCCTAAAAGTACTACAATCAAAAATTCGTAAAAATATGTTGTAAGTTGTTTCATTTACTTTAATTACCCCTAACGTTGATAGTGGCTTTTGTTGTAGGCTTTAAGAGCGCTGCGCTTTCCTAAACGCCGAACCCGCGCAACCTTTTAAATTTAATCAATTTGCGCGGATTTTAATGCGCCAATCTCAATATTAACAAAGAAGCCTACAATAAATGCAAACTAATTGTTGGCAACAGGTATTACTTGCATTTCCCATCTAAAATCAGTATTGCTTTATAGTACTCTTCTGTTAATAGAAAACTTTGGTTCTTAATTGCATCATTGAAATATCCACATGCTTTGACAGTATTTTTAATTTTCATTGAACTATTAATTAAAAAGAAATACGTATCATCATTATCGATTACTCCTACAGCTTTTTCTAAGTCAGGTATTGCCTTATTAAAATCATCTAATTTGTAATAACAAATCCCCCGTCCTTTATAACTCAAGCCTGAAGGATGAATTTTAATTGATTTCGTGTAATAATTAATTGATTCTAAATACTTTTGTTGTTTATATGTAATTCTTGCCAAGTCATCATAATAAGCAAAATCATAACCACCTAGACTATATGTTTTTTTAAAGTCTAAAATAGCTAAATCATAAAGTTTTAAATCTTCGTAAATTAATCCACGACAAAAATAGCCATCTAAACTTATTGGATTAAGATTTATATATATAGAAATATCATCTAAAGATTTTTCCGAATCAATGAATCGTCAAAAATCTGATCTTTCAAAATATGATTCGGATAAAAACTTGTCAAGCAGGATTGACTTATTTAAATCATTTAAATATTGAACTGAATC
>NZ_CALMGQ010000175.1 GCF_937863595.1 uncultured Cytophaga sp. | reverse complement strand
AATTGTTGGTAGCTAGCAACGATGGATAAGATAGTGGTTGGCTTGAAGAATAAAAGAGGTTCTTCCAAACAAGTACGTCGGACCCACTGAAAAAGGGTCTGAAGACTGTGTACATGGATAGATTAATTCTTCAATTGCATTCAATTTATTAAAACAACAAAGGCCAGTCTCGCAACCAGCCTTTGTTTTTTTGTTATGATTTTCATCTTAAAACATAAGACTAAAAACCTATAACTTAAATCTTCTCCGACAATTCCAACCAACGAAGGGTCTTATTTTCTAATTCTTTATCCAGTATGTTATTTGTACGGTATTGCAAATTTTGTATGGATAAAGATGTGTGTAAGGCAATTGAACAAAGAATAAAATACAATTAGATAAAAGATACCGTAGATATTTTTTATCTGAAATGTTCAGATCGTTGCAAGAATGCCCCTATTTTTTATAGCCTAGGAATAAATGGTATTCGGATGTAAGCGTTGATGATGCAGGAAAATCGTTTTACATGTAGAATAATATTGATGTAAAAAATAAGTAATAAGGTTATCAAATTGGTATTGATAATCTTATTACATATATAAAGTGGCGCTTATTTATTTTTTGATTGATGAATATGGTATTAGTTTGATTAGGTTATGTTTTAGTTTTAAAAATAGAATACAAAATCCTTTTGCATATAAAAATACCTATTGTTTAAACTTGTATATCAACGTAGTGCGTAATCCATAAGAATGTGAATCATCCATAATGGGGTTTACTATTGCACGCACGTCAATTTTATAATTAGGTTCGAAGATCAACGTAAATGTTTCATTTAATTTATACGTTGCACCAAATGAAAAATTTAGATTAATACGCGCAGGTCTTTTGGGCGTATTATGTATGTACGTTACATCATAATACTGTGCAGCCGTACTAATCAATTTTTCTTCTATGGAAAAACCAAAGACAAAACCTGCCGAGCATACAAATTTTAATTTTCGTTTACCGAGTGTGTAATTAAATAAAATAGGTATATCTAAGTCTTTATAACTGTGTATTGTTTTGCCTGAAACCATTAATTCAGATACATTGTTAGAATCAGAGAATATAAAATTAGAATATTGGACCGTTCCTTTATTAATATACCACATACCAGAAGTAATGAAGAAGTGTTTTGTGGACTTTTTATAAATGCTCAATCCAAAAGTATAGCCTGGTTGAGTACTATAAGTTGCTCCATGTGTACCTTTACTAAATGATGCATTGATATATGTAAGATCTGGAGAAGCCATTAAACCAAGCGAATACTTTGATTGTGCATTCGCTTGGTAAATGAATGAAATAAGTACATAGACGATAAATAGCTTTTTTTTCATTAAATATTATTGAAAATTTCCAATCAATATTTAAACTTATAAATTAAGGTTGTACGTAATCCATAAGAATGTGAATCATCTAAGAGCGTTTCATAAATTGCCCGAACATCAATTTTATAATTAGGCTCTATAAATAATGCATATTTATAGTTGATTTTATATAATACGCCCATGCTAAAACAAAAATTTATTCTATCTGGTAATGTGCGATTAGATTTTACATTATAAATATTTGTAGAACTTGGAGATGAAAAAGTTACAGTTTCTCTAATTGCAAATCCAAAACTAAAACCTGTTGAAATGCAAAATTTTAATCTTGATTTGCCTGACATGAAATTTATAAATAACGGCATTTCCAGATCTTTATATTTATGATAATATGTTCCTTTTTCTTTTTTTATAATTGCCCCAGTTGAATCGTAAAAATTTATTAGGATAGATTGTTTAATGCCTTTTTTATCATACCAAATACCAGATGTGATAAAAAAATTTTTTGATATTTTTTTATAAAAAGTAATTCCGAATTTGTAGCCAGGAATTGTAGTATAATCTTTAGCTATTTTATTTCCATTTATATAAGTAAAATCTGGAGAAGCCATTATACCCAATGAATATTGTGATTGGCAATATGATGATTGATTAAAAAAAAACAAAAGTAGAATTGAGGAGATAATTTTCATTTGATATGATTGCTTTGCATTATTAGATGTATTAGATTCTTAATAAATTAAAAATCTAATACATCTAATACATCTAATACATCTAATACATCTAATAATAATTTATTAATGACCTTCAATTGCAGGTACTACAACTTTTATGCCCGAGTAAGTGTAATTTGCATATACAATATAATCATGTAAGCCTCTTGTGCTCATGTAAATATTTTGTATGCAATCGTAATATTGTCCCCCAGATTTAAAATTGTAATCTCCTGTTCTAAGGTCGTTAGTAAATAGATATGGACCACTTTCTTGATAATTCTTACAATTAGTTTTATAATAATAAGCGTGTTGATGTTGGAATGTTAAATTATCGTTTTTAGTAAAAAAGTAGCAAGTTGTAAATAAATGAAAATAAACGCCAAATTTTTTATAAGTACTTTCTCCAATGAAATTTTGATTGTTTGCTGATCCTGGGAGAGATTGTTGACTAGATCCACTAGCCCCCCCGCCACAAAAAATAGAAACTCTATAATTTGTACTTGACCCATTTATTTGACCATCTTCTAATAAATCCAATACATCATCATTGGTGCTGAAAATATAAATTTTTGGATTGCTTACATCGTTCACTAAATCTTGATACATATTTTCATCTGCTTCATTCAATACAGTTACCAAACTTTTAGCTGGGTTGATTTTGCAAATCCATTCTCCAATTTCAAGAATACCATCTGAGTTGACTAATGCAGCTAGTGTTTCGTCATTTATTGTCATTGTGTCGCCAGCTAATCTATTATTGGCGTTTGAATTTTTATACACATCTAGCATAGATGTAAAGCCAGCGTATTTAATTTCTGTTGCACTCGTTCTTAATTCTGCTGAAGTTGTTTTTTGCCTGTTAGTTGTGTCTACAGCAGGTAAAGTAATAAAAGATTCATAGGTGGATCTGTCTTTAAATGCTAAGCGACCATTTTTAACAGCGACATCCTCCTTTTGGGATGTGTTCGGGGCAATTATACTGTTTTCATCTTTACTGTTTTTACAAGCTAAAAAACTTAACGAAAAAGTACATAATAGTAATAAAATAAAA
>NZ_CALMGQ010000174.1 GCF_937863595.1 uncultured Cytophaga sp. | reverse complement strand
TACCGCAATAGCAAAACCTGCTGGTATTACCATAGAAAGTTTATCCGCCGTAATTGTACGTGTTAGTCCAGCGCGTTGCGTGCACGTACCAATTAAAAAAAGACCTGGTAATAAACAGCTTCCCAACAAACTTGAAGCAATAACGGTGGGCATATGTTTGTTATATAATGCTTCTGTAAGTTGATCGTGCTGTATGACAAATCCAATGATACTGCATACGACATAATTCCATACGATACTTTGAAATAGATCAATTTTTAGATTTTTTAGAATTCTAAATAAGATAAATAAGGAAGTAGTACAGAGAATTGCTAAAAAGAGGTTAAGCATATAGAATCAATTGTAACGAATGTCAGACTTTGGCGTAAATCAGTATATTTACCAAAGTTATCAAATTTTATATGTCTGAAAAACCATACTTGATACATTTTACAGGAATTGGGGATGAAGAAATAGGTTTTATTTCTGTAGCTCAAGTACATACTCACATTCCATTTGATATTAAGCGGGTGTATTGGGTTTATCGTACGCCTGAGCATATTGAACGCGGAAATCATGCACATAAAGCTTGTTTACAAGTATTAATAGCTGTTTCAGGGGAAGTAGAAGTGGAGTTGGAATCGCTTGATGGCATATCCGAAGTGTATATCTTAAATAATCCTGCAACGGGTTTATTTATTCCAGTCTTGCATTGGCGTACAATTCATTTAAGTGCCAATGCTGTGTTATTATGTCTGGCATCTGATGAATTTGACGAGTTGGATTATATTCGGACACATCAAACGTTCCTTTCGTTAAAACACTAATTAATATGTTGGTAGACGCGCATACGGCTGAAAATACATCTACAGATTTTTTATTCAATCAATTTTTTTATTTGAAGAATGAATCACCTAAGCCCTTACTTTTTATCGATAATGTACATATGCCTAAGGTATTGTTGTCTTGTGTAGAATCAAATAAAGGCGAATATATGAGCGGCTTTCATGCACCATTTGGTGGATTGGAAGCGCTGCCCAGCGCACCTGTTGAATTGTTCTTAACCGAAACAATCGCTGACCTAAGAAAGCAAGATATAGCGTCCCTAGAAATTAAACAAGCACCTTTTTTTTATCAACCAAACGTATCTATAGAGATACATAATGCATTGGTTAAATGTGGTTTTGCGGAATCGGCTACTGAATGCAATCAATATCTTGTGGTAGATACCAATATTCAATTTGACCAGCACATCGATCCACAAAAAAGAAGACGCTTAAAAAATGCCAAGAAAATGGGTATGTATGTTGCCTTATTGGATCACATCGATACTTCAGATTGGTACAAGGTATATGCAGAAGGAAGGACGGATAAGGGTTTTCCTATTACTATTTCTGAAGATAAATACAATGCGCTCTACGAATTAATGCCACATATATATACCTATGCCGGGGTTTATTTAGACGAAATACTCATTGCTACGGCTATATTTGTTCGGGTGAGTAAAAACGTAATGTATTATTTTTTAGCTGCTTCCGCACCCGATTATGCGCATTTGAGTCCGACGGTTTTACTCATTGAAGCACTTTATATCAAGGCTGTACAAGAAAAATGTACCTATGTAGATTTAGGGATTTCATCTGTTGAGGGAGTATTAAATGAAGGTTTGTATGCATTTAAACGACATTTGAGGGCTGAAGAGTGTTTGAAAAAAAACTATCGCTTTACATTTTAGATTTTCACTTCTGTATTATTAATTTTTAATCTGAATGCGTACATTTGAAACTTATGAATCAAATACGCAGTAGTTTTTTTTCAATTGTTAGTATCATCTTAAACGTAGGTTTTGGATTTGTATTTAATAAAATCGTATCTGTGTATTTTGGTCCAGTTGGTTTGGCTTTATTGACGCACTATCAAAACCTAGTTGCTTTTTTTATGCATATTCCTCAAGAGGGGATACATAAGGCGTTTATAAACCAATTAACACAAGAAGAAGATAGTAAATCCCACACAGGTAGAATATTTACACAAGCAGTTTTCTGGAATGTACTTATTTTTCTAGTTCAATGGATTTGCTTACTTGTATATATGTATTGGGCAGATTCTCCTTTAGAAGAGTTGTTTGTAGATACAGGTTCTTCATTATTAATTGGAGTGTCGTTCTTTTTATTTGTATTAAACTTATTGGCATCTTCTTGGATGGTTGCCCGTCATAAATTAAAACGCTATGCCATTTATACTTTTTTGCTTGGCATTACCTCTGTAATAGGCATGTTTTGTTGCATCTATTTCGATATAACAGACTCCTTATATTGGATTATTTTAGCAGTTACCTTATCCAACTTTCCTGTTTTTATTTACATGTTCTTTACGGTATATAAAAAGTTTCATTATTCCTGGTCTGATGTAACTTCTATATTCAAAGGCAAAGATTACTTTATGCCGTTAATCTTGATGGGTGCTGTATCCTTACTATCAGGTAAGTTTTTAGATTACGTGATTCGTGAAATAGCATTTGATTTGATTGGCCCCTATGAATCTGGGTTGTGGCAATCTGCTGTTAAAATTTCACAGGCATTTGTGTTTTTATGTGGCGCATTTCTAGCAACTATTTTTTACCCTTATGCTTCTGAATGCATTAAAGATAAAACGAAACTGAATGCCTATGTTAAAAAATTCATGTTCCTATATGTTCCTGTAACGATATTGGGTGTTACAAGCATGTTTGTGTTACGCGACCTCTTATTTAAAATTTTATTTACAGAAGAGTTTGTGAAAGCAGACAAGTACTTTCTTCTTATACTAATTGGTGATTGGTTGCGTTGTGTTTCATGGGTGGGAGCCTACTTATTAATGGCATCTTCAGATACGCGTAGGTTTATATTTTTTGAAATTCTATCGGGCATTGCATTTGTATTGGTATTCCTTTTTGGAACAGAATATTTTACGTGGGAAGTAATGGCTATGGCTAATTTGGTGCGATACATTGTTTATTCAATATTAATCGTGATCTATTATAAAACAGTATGGATGGTAAAAGAAGACCACTCGTAACCATTATAGCGATAAGCTATAACCATGCACCTTTTATACAAGAGGCATTATATTCTATTTTTAATCAAAGCTATTCTAACATTGAATTAATAGTAATAGACGATGCAAGCACCGATACAAGTTGTCAGGTAATTGAATCGTGTATAACTGGTCGTTCGATATTATTTTTAAAGAATGAGAAGAATATAGGTAACTGTACATCTTTTAATAAAGCGTATAAACATGCGACTGGAGATTATATCATTGACTTTGCCTTAGATGATATCATGTATGCAACTCGTATTGAAAAACAAGTTGCTTTTTTTCAGAACGAAAGTAATAAAGTAGGAGTGATATTTACCAACGTGGATATTGTTTCTGAGAATGGCTCTTTATTATATACACATTATCCAACGTTTCATCATAGAAGTTCAATCACTAACATACCTTCCGGTGATGTATTTGAAGCCCTGCTCAGTCAATACTACATAAATCCAGTAAGCATGATGAGTCGGAGGGAAGTATTTGATAAACTGAATGGCTATGATGAATGCTTAGCCTATGAAGACTTTGATTTTTGGATACGATCTGCTCGTATATTTGAGTATGCATATATGCCTGAGATATTATCTGCAAAACGTACTGTTACAAAATCATTGTCCAGTCAATTCTATCAAGCAAATCAATTGGCAATGTTTGAATCAACCTTGAATGTTTGTAAAAAGGCTTGGTGGTTATGCACTTCAGCACAAGAGAAACAGGCATTGGTGAAGCGTTGTAGATATGAAGCCCGACAAGCCTTTACTTATAAGTATAAAAATATTGTAGGTAGATATTTAGAAATATTGAAAGAAATAGATCCTATGTATGTAGTATATAGAGGTCTTGTAAAATTTTTTATAAAGCTTAAATAAAAATGGCTTGTTGATTTCAACAAGCCATTTTTATTTTTTTGATTTCAGTATGTTAAAAGAAATAATAAACACCTGTACCTACATTTAAGGTATTGAAGTTTAAAAATTGAATGCCGCTTTGGGTACTTTTTGTTGAATTGGCTCCGTTTGCGTATTCTGTTTTATCTTCTCTGTAGTTGTAACCAATAAGATTACCGGTATATAATTCGATGCCTATTTTTTTAGTAGGCATAAATAATATTCCAGGGTTAATGCCAATTGAAGTACTGAACGTGTTCGTTTTATTTGGTCCATACTTCCCCGTTCTATTTGTAAAAGTAGAATTTCCGAATGCATCCAGAGTAGTATTGTCCGCATATCCAGAAGTTTTACCGTTACTAATACCTGCTCCAATACCGCCTCTGAAATAAAAGAATACTTGATCGCTCAAAGGAATATAGTATTTAATAAAAGGAGCAATGTTTACGCCTCCAGAAGTAGTTTTTGTATGATTGTTATTAAGGATGTTATTATTATAATTTTGGTAATCTGTAGTATTTGAATAACCACTATAGCCAATGCTTAGACCGATTGCAAATTTGCTCGATAAAAAATAACTGAACGTTGGCGCAATAGAGTAGCCTGTATTTTTTTGAATATTATTTAATGTGATATTTGTACCATTTGGCGTAGTACTATTTGATTCATTGTTTGACTTTGATAATGTCAGTCCAGAGGATAAACCGATACTTTTCATGCCTTTTTCTAATTGTGCAAATATGCTTTGGGAGCAAAATAGTAGACTGATGATTATAATTGTTTTTTTCATGAGAGTTAATTTTACGGTTGTTAATGTGTTTTAAATAATAGTTAAAAGAAATAATAAATAGCGGTACCTACAGACATGGAATTGATATTTAAAAACTGAAATCCGTTATTTGTGATTGAGAAGGATTTACTAGGTTGATTATTTTGAAAGTGGTTGTATGAGATTAAATTACCTATTGAAAATTCTAGACCGATTTTCTTTGTAGGCATAAATAAAATACCTGGGCTAATGCCTACATTAAAATTGAATATGTATACTTTATTTGGTGTGTTTTCAATGGAATTTGTATATATGGCATTATTTGTGGTATTATAATCTGTAAAATTACTTGTTCCAGTTGATTTAGATTGGCTAAATGAAGAACCTATGCCACCTCTAAGAAAGAAAAAAAATTGATCACTCAAAGGTATATAATATGTTGCATTGGGAGATATATTTATACCATTAGAAACGCCTTTAAAATAAGAGTTTTGGATTTTGGTATGATTTGTTAAATCAAAAGTATTAAAGTAAGAAGAACTATATTTAGCATTGTTATTTATAACACTTCCTGTGTAACCAATACTTAATCCAACAGAAAATTTACTGGATAAGAAGTAGTTAATTGTTGGTGAAATACCATAATTATATGAACTAATGGTACGTTCTGTTTCTTCTGAATTTATTGTAGCGTTTTCATTGTTAAAACTTTTATTATAATTAAAACCAGAGGATAAACCAATACTTTTCATTCCTTTTTCTAATTGCGCAAAAATGCTTTGGGAGCAGACTAAAAAGCTCACAATAAAGATTAATTTTTTTATAAAATAAATATACGGTTGAAATGAAATTGCGAATTTATGGGTTTTGTTTGAAATTAATTATTTTCAATAACAGCAGATTCACAAATATGTGTGGGTACAATCCCCATTGATTTTATTTTTGTTTCTGCATCATCAATACGTGTATTTCCTGTTAATACAAGTGCGGTATCTATGCCAAATTTATTTCCGCCTAAAATATCGGTATGCAAGGTATCGCCAACCATTAAAATTTCTCTTTTAGAAATAGTCATTTTTTGCTTTAGTAGATCGTAGGCAAACATAAACATGGTTGTGTCTGGTTTTCCAAAACGAATAAAACGTCTCCCTAAAATACTTTCAATCATCGTTGCAACCCCACCAATTGCTATTGCAACATCATGTTGGTTTACAGGATAGGTATTGTCTGTATTTGCTACGATAGCTGGTATTGTTCGTTTACGAAGTAGGTTAACTGTTTTGTTTAAATCCTTGAACCAATCAAATCCTTCATCATCTAGTAGTACTAACGCATTAACTTCTCCAATATTGCTGTCGTCTATTTCACTTACAGGAACCAACCTCGTTCCATTGCCTTCCAAATATTGTGCCGAGTTTTTTGTGCCTAAATAGGCAACGATACCTCCGTCTACTTTAAGATCAATGTATTCTTTGGTAATCATACCCGAAGAAATTATTTTATCTTCTGTTATGGCATACAATCCCAATTTATGATACGATTCAGCTAACTGTTTGGGACTGCGAGATGCGTCGTTGGTTAATATATAAAAATCTTGATTTTGTTCTTTTAGGTACTCAAACGTTTTATCGATATCGGGTAGCAATCCATTGTAATTTTTGAGTACCCCAAAAGCATCGAAGAAAATGGTTTTGTATTTGGGTAATATGGATTTAAAGTTTTCAATATTCATAATTCGTTTTTAAATTTCTTTAACTTAAGTATTATTACTATTCAGTATTAGACTAAAATTAATTACGCTTGTTCCTAGGTGGATAAGTCACAAATACGGCGGAACCTTTAAGTCTTAAAACGTATAACTTACAACTTTTAACTTTATTATAATTTCAATGCTTCTAAGATCTTGGTTGCATCAAATTCTGTATCAATGGAGGGAAGATATATTTCAAAAGCTTCCGCTTGAAGTTTGATTGCATATTTTTCAGCAAAGAAATAATTGCCATCTTTCATCACATAATTTAAAATGAAAAAACGATAGCTTTCTTTTAAGAATAGAATTTCATTACGAGTTAATGGATTCACCTTGTGATATTCTTCAAGGAATATAATGAAACGGTCTTCCATCAAAGGACCTATTAAATAACTAAAGGCTGTACGATCGCCCACATCCGAAACAACCCTGCTAAAGAAATAGAAATCCAACATGCGATAACTCATCCGAAACCAATCGTAATCCCAACGTGAGAATAATTCAAATTTATCGTTGACTGAAAAATTTCCAATATTCCAATCGATAAATATGGGCATAATATCAAATTGCTTTACGCCCAATTTATTTCTATTTTTTAAAAACTGTTCGCAATGGTGTTTTAAATAAATTGATCGTTCACGTGAACCAAATAATTTTTCATTTGCATCCAATGATTCTAACAATTTGTAAATATCCGTACGTAGTGTCTTTGAAGACTTTGGGATTACGGTTCGAACTTTAGAACAGGCTTTATGAAATTTGCCCATCTGCTCGCCAAGTTTGCGTATATCGTTTTCACTCAATCTACTTGGCAACCTATTTTGCGTGCGTACAGGATTGTAAAAGACAACCCATGCATCTATGTTGTTTTCTTGATACCTGTAAGTATACACTTGATTGTTTTTAAGCAACGATTTACCTAAAACATTTTCAAATGGATATAATAAGTTATTTGATAGCGCGTGTATGATGCGGTGGTCTTCTTTAAAATTTTCGTACTTGCCGAAATAAGAGACTTTTGCGATTACAATATCTTCGTCTACAAAATTTACACGATACACATAGTTTGTAGAAACCTTTGCACTGATGTCTTCAATATTTTTTATTTCCTTACTACTATCAAAGCCATGCCAAGCTTTGCCAATAATAGTAGATAGATGATTTAATTCCATTAGACTTTTATAAAAAGAGTATCCTTAAATAATTTCCATATAACGTTTCAATTCCCAATCACTCACATGCTTTAAATGTTGTTTCCATTCCCATTCACGGGTTGCAGTGAAATGACTTATGAATTCTGTTCCAAATAATTCTTCAGCTATTTTAGATGTTTTCATGATTTGTGTAGCATCCATTAAGTTGGCTGCTAATCTATCCGCAGATGTATTGATATACCCATTTCCAACCGTAGGTTCTACATTTAATTTAAGTTTGTGTTTAATGCCATACAAACCACTCGCCAAAGATGCTGCCATTGCTAAATAGGGATTGGTATCTGCTCCAGAAATTCGCTGTTCAATGCGGGTAGATTGTGGCGATTGACTTATCACTCGCAATGCAGTGGTACGATTGTCTACTCCCCACGTTAAGGTAGTAGGTGCCCATGCGCCTTCAACCAGACGTTTGTAGCTATTAATTGTAGGAGCGAGCATGGGAAGAATATGTGGTAAACAATGGATTTGTCCAGCCAAATACTGCTTCATCGTTTCACTCATATTGTGTTCATCACTTGCATCAAAAAAAACGTTTTTGGTTTTATCCGCATTCCATAAACTTTGATGAATATGTCCGCCGCTACCCGGAAGGTTTTCATTTATTTTTGCCATGAATGTAGCAATGATTCCATGTTTGTATGCAATTTGTTTTACTGCTGTTTTAAGCAATGCAGCTTTATCAGCAGCGTGTAAAATAGAGTCGTGTAAATAGGCCGCTTCACAAACACCCGGACCTGTTTCGGTATGTAAACCTTCAATTGGAATGCCAAAGGCGCACAATAAATCAAATAGGTCGGTGTAATAGGCATCTTCGGAAGATGTTCTCAATAACGAATACCCAAACATACCCGGCGTAAGTGGGGTAAGATGTTGGTATTTTTTTTCGGATAAACTTTGAGGGGTTTCTATAAAATTATACCATTCAAATTCTTGTGCAAAGGAGGTCTCAAAACCTATGTCTTTTGCCTGTTTAGAAACTTTTTCTAAAAGTGTTCTCGGACAAATGGAAAGGTCTGTTGAATCTGTATGTTTGAAGTTTCCCAAAATTAAAGGGGTGTTATTTTCCCAGGGAATCAATCGGAACGTACTCAAATCCATTTTTGCTAATTTGTCTGGATAGCCCGTGTGCCAGCCTGTAACAGCAACATTATCATAACATACATCTGCACAGTCCCAACCAAAAATTACGTCGCAAAAACCAATGCCTTTATCAATACTTTCTAAAAATTTATCTGTATGAATGTATTTCCCCCTCAAAACACCATCTATATCAGTAATAGCAATTTTTATTTTCTGAATCGAATTATTTTTTAAATAATCAACAATTTCTTTTTCAGTCATAGATGTTCATTTAAAAGGTATATAAAACTAATGATGTACAAATCTTTTATTCTATCCCAATTTAGCATAAATTAAGGTAATAAAGCAGAATTTCTGCATTCTAATTCCTTCAAAACCTCTTAAAAATTTGTTCAAATGAAAACACAAAACTATTCCAATCACTCTCAATTTTACATTCCGCATCATTTCGTATTGTATCCTATTTTGCTAACATGCATTGGTAGCAGTATCTATTTAATGATGCACAGAGAAGGAGAATGTTTGATTTGGGGAGCTATTGCAGTTGTCTTTTTTTTAATTACTGCTATTTCTTTTATGATGCGCCAACATTATGCGCTGAACAATCAAAACCGAATTGTTCGTTTGGAAGTGTATTATCGTTATTTTGCCAGTACTAATAAACGTTTGGATACCTTAGCATCTCCACTTACATTTTCACAATTGGCTGCGTTACGATTTGCATCTGATGAGGAATTTGTTGCCTTAACAGAGCGTGCAATTCAAGAAAAATTATCATCCGATCAAATTAAAAAATCCATTCAAAATTGGAAAGGCGATTACATGCGGGCGTAGTTTTATCACGAACACACTTTTGATTGAGATAAATTGCTTCCTCTAGGTGAATGCACTGTCATAGAACCCTTCATTTAATTGCTTATTTATGAGTTTGTTAACGTAGATGTCCGAGATTTTATTTGTCAATCTCGGTTTCTGTGAATACCTTTATAGTCCTTAAATAATAAACATAGTAAAATTAATATATGGCAACTACATCAGATATCTCAAAAGGATGTTTTTTTAAGCAAGATGGTGAACTACTAACTGTTTTAAGTTACGATCACATTACGCCCGGAAAAGGCAATGCAATTTATTCTACAAAATGTCGCAACGTTAAAACGGGCAAACAAAGTGAAGTTCGTTTTAGATCTGGAGAAAAGGTTGACATCGTTCGTGTAACAGTTGTTGAGATGCAATATTTATATGAGGAAGGCGATTCATTGGTTTGTATGAATCAGGAAACGTTTGAACAAATTTCCATTCCTAAAGTAGCCTTTGGCGATGCAATTAAATTTGTAAAAGAAGAGATGATTTTATCGATTCGTTTTGATGACGATGAACAACCCTTAGATGGTGTGCTTCCAAAACATGTTGAATTGGTAGTTACTTATACTGAAAACGGAATTAAAGGTGACTCTACTTCTAAATCATTAAAAGCTGCAGAAGTAGAAGGTGGTATCAATGTTCAGGTTCCATTGTTTGTTGAGACAGGCGATAAGCTTCGTATCAATACAGAAACAGGAGAATACGTTGAACGTGTAAAATAAAAATTCAACGTTATTTATATTAAAAGGTCTATCCATGTATTTGGATAGACCTTTTTTATTGTCTTGAATAGATGTTTATATTTATTCAAATATTATAAACTATATACTTTTTTTGCCATGGTTGTGTAATACAAAATCCAATTACATTTCTCAAATAAGATATGGTATAACCATTCTCAATCCAATCGGCTGAGGCATATTCATAATACGTAATGTTATTATTTAATTTCTACTCGTATACCTTCTGAATGCGCATTGAACTCAGGGGCATACATACACTGTATATTCGTAATACCATTCGAGAAGTTACCCGCATTGTTAACGCGCAGACTATATTCAAATACGTATGTACCTCTTGGTAAATAACCAATGAAGAAATCGGTAGACGCATCTCGTGTGCTTTCATAATATCCAAAACTGTTATTCCATTTTGCACCCGATAAAACATTCAATGGTTCGAAACCCGCTGCACGCATGTCTTGGAGGTGTACATATTCTAAATCACGATCACTGCGAATAATTAATTTTACTTTTATCAGATCTCCCGCTTTTAAAACCGTTGTTGTTGTAACAGGAGTCAATACTTCACCACTGCTTGTTTGTACAGCTAACATCAATTCTTTTGTCAGTTGTACTTGTGTATTTTTATGTGTGGTGATTTTATCCAAGTCTTCGTAATACTGCCAATGTAAAGCGCCCCAAGCAATACCTTCACCTTGTTTGCTTATTGTTACCGTCGATAATTCTGGTTTTATTTCTATGCCATTCCATACTTTTGTCTGGGTAGGGTTAATTGCACTTTTAGGGAAGTCAATGACTTTATTGCCTATTGTTACTGTAAGTGTAGTGTCTTCGTTTAACCAAGTGCTACCATTCAATAACAAGGCATAACATGCTTCGGTTGTTGCTTTAGTTGTTTTCCAGTGTGTGGTTTGTTTTTGTGTAAGCAACCAGAAACGCATGTTGTCAACCGATACACGATCTTTTGCCGCTTCTTCAAAGAATTCGATTAACAATGCTTGGCGCTCGATAGGCGCTTGATACCAATAATACCCTTCATTCGCTTTCCAATACATGCCTTTATCTTCACTATTGATAGCGCGTTCTTTAAAGGACTTATGAATCAAATTAGATACCTGTGTATTGCCATCACGAAATGCTGTAATACCAATCAATGCTTGTTCGTAAATGCTGTACTCTGTCCAGTATTTACGAGATTGTTTTTTGTAGAATAGTATTGCTTTTTCAAGTTCACCATCTGTGCTTCGCTCGTAGAAACTTCTTCCATATAAGTAGTGTAATTCTGTAGACGATGGGCGTACTTCTTCAAGTATGATGTCTTTAGCTTTGGCACGTTTTAGAAGTTCTGTATAATCTTTTAGCAATTCTTTGTCGCAATAGCTTAAAGCAGCTTCGGTGATATCTGTGATCTGTGTATCATTTCTACCTTGTATTCCCAAGTGCTTCAGATGCCCCAATCCTGTAAGGATGTGTTGCGTAATGTAACGGTCTTCGCGCATGCCCGTGAACCAAGGGAATGCGCCATTATTCAATTGCATCTTTTGGAGGGTACCAAGTGCACGATCCATTTCACTGTTCATGCGGGTAAGGTCAAATAATAAACCGATGCGTTTTTTTTGTTCCGTTTCGTTTTCTGCATCCCGCAACCAAGGCGTTTGTTCTAACAACAACATTTTGAGTTCTTGATTTTTTTCAAGATTAGAAAGCAATGCATCTGGTGCTAAGTCTTTCCACAAATCAAACATGCGTTTCAATGCTGGGCTGCTATTGGCTACAAATCCTGCAAGCGAATTTGCATAATATCGACTGAAGGTTTGTTCTGCACATTCGTATGGATACTCTGCTAAATAGGGAAGGGCTTGTACTGCATACCAAATAGGGTTGGGCGTTAATTCCAATGTTAAGCGATGGTTCACTAACGTTTTTGAGGTATTGTTTGCAAGCTTATCTAGGTTGTACGTTTTCGTTTGACCTCTTGTAACCACCATTGGTATACTTTCCGTTACCAACATTCTGTTTGAAAATACAGGTATTATATTTTCTTCTCCGTCGCTAAAATTTCCTGCTGTTGCAACGATACGATAGGTGATCGCCTGCACGCCAGCTGGTACTTTGATCGACCAGGTTTTGACTTCGCTAGGAGTGTTTGCATCGCCAAAAGGTTTCAGTGCTTCTGTATTACCTAATTCTGTATCAATTGGCTTCATGGTTGTTGCATCAAACAACTGCAAAGTCACAGTACCTTTTAATGTTCCGCCGCTTAGATTCGTAACTTTAGCTGATAACATAAGTTCATCCCCTTCACGCAGAAAACGTGGAACATTGGGTACCACCATCAATTCTTTTTGCGTAACTACTTCTTGCTGTGTAAAACCGAACTGCATGTCTTTAGTATGTGCAAGCCCCAAAAGTTTCCATCGTGTTAATGCTTCGGGCATGGTAAAGTTTAACACAATATTGCCTGCGCTATCTGTTTGTAGTTGGGGTAGGAAGAAGGCTGTTTCTCTAAAATCCTTTCGTATGGAAGGTTGGTTTTTTAGTTCAGATGCCGTTGTGTTATCAGGAATGGGTTTAGAAACGGTTTTCGAATGTATCGAATCTTGGATAGAACCACTAGGAGTGTTTTTGTCGGCCATACTGGAAGATGGGGCCATACTCATATTCGCTTCTTCTTTAACGGCGCCGCCGATTGAATGAGCGCTTTTACTCATAGACATAAGACGGTTGCCATACCAATTGTAATTTATTCCAAAGGTATAATCAAACCAGTTGAATTGGTCGTAGTGTTTAAAGAATGTATACTTCACATCTCTGTAGTTATCCCAAACGTCAAAATGATCACTACCAAAAGTACTAAGATGATTCATCCAGCCGAGCTGATTGTAATTTGACTGGTATAAATGTATTTGCCATTGGTGCAGGGCAAAAGCATCTAGCGAAGAATCATACATGCTTGCTAAAAATTCTGCATGTGCTTTTTCTCCGTTGCTATTGCTTATGATCAAACGCCACTGTTCTGCTTGTCCTGGCGATAATTTACTTCTAAAGGTTTCCCACTTAATCGTTAGATCTTTGTTCGTGAAGGGTACACTAATATTTTCTGTGCCTCCATATACACGGTTGTTATGAATAAAAACATAATGAATACTTAATCCACCACGATCTGCTTCGGTAATAAGTTGTTCAATTTTTTTCGTTTCATTTTTAAGCGAAAAGAACTCTTTACGAATAATTGTTGCGTTTCGTTCTATCTCACAAAGAACATGTACATCTGCAAAAGAAGAGCCAATCTCAAAAGAAGCTTTATCGAGTGGTTCTACACGTGCTTGTTCCAAATGGGTATACGAGGTCATCGCATACGGCAACTTAGTACTTGTAGGATCTATTTTTGTAAAGAATGCTTGTGTTTCGCTTTCTGCTTGATCTCCATCAAGTGCAGTTGCAAGGATAAGGTATTGTCCGACTTCCCAATTATCAGGAATGCTCCATGATGTTGGTTTTTCTGGACTCGTTACTACATCTGTTTCGAATATGCGTTTCTTCGGATAATTTTCAACTGCTGTTTCATTCGCATATTCGTCTTCAGGGAAGATTTTATGGAATGCATTCTCAGTCAATAATGGTTTGTCTGGCGTTTCCCAAAGGCGCTTACGAAGAGCTTTATTCGGTGCTTCGAGTTTAAATATCGTAATGTGTACACGTGCAGATTCGGGTTCTCCAGATTGATTGGTTGCACTAATTTGTACTGTTTCGAATTTGCCTTTTTCAATCGTGCTTGGTGTCTGTATCTTTAAAATTAAGGAAGAATAACCGATGGAAATGGAGTATTGATCGCTGCGTGTTTCTCCGCTGATGTCAATTACGTCTGCATGTACAGTGTAGGTAAACGTTGATTTACTTTCTGGTGAAACAGATGCATCTGGTAGAGCTAAGAAATGGATGTCAAAGCTTCCATCTATGTTCGTTTGTGTTGTCCCCGTTGTTATAACAGTTTCTTGTTGGTTTATATTTTCCCAGTATTTTGCATACCAATAGGGAATATTTATTTCTCTTACAACACGGTAATGGACTTGGGCTCCATCAATTGCATTTCCAGCAAATGCTTTTGCAACTGCCTTTACATGTATTTCTTGATTTAATTTAAATTGGCCTACAAGTGGTTGTATGCTTACTTCAAATTTCGGTCGTTTATATTCTTCTACATTAAAATGTGCACGAGCCATCGGATTTCCAATACTCATGCTGCCCGTAAGCGAACCCATCGGTGCTGTAAATGTACCTTGAATTGAACCGAATTCATTTGTTACGAGTGTTTGAGAAGCAGTTTCCTTTCCGTTGGCATCATAAAAATATATTTCTACATGCATTTTTTTTGCCACAGTAAACGCATTTTTTGTCTCTGTATCATTGTATAATATACCTTTGAAATATACGGTTTGTCCGGGCCTGTAAATGGCTCGATCTGTAAAGAGTAATAAACGTGAAGGGAATATGTTAGATGTAGTATATTCTCGATAGTCTTTGTATAAGTAAAAGCCAGATGAATTTCTAGAATCCGTAATTAATTGATCATTCTTTGTGCTGACATCAATATTGACATACATCGAATGCGTATCTTTCTCTCCCGATACTTCTGTGTATCCTTCAGCATCCGTCGTATAAACACCCAATACTTTTTTACGGGTCTTGCGTGCGTCATAATCGTAATCACTTTTGAATGCACTTACTTTGGCATCCTTAATTGGCTTGCCTGTATATCGGTTTAATACATAAATTTCTGCTTTATCTTTTTTGATGCGGGATACAAAAGCAATGTTTGTAACGGTTGTGAATGTGTAGGCAAAAATAGCTTTGTCTTTTTCAATTTCTGCGACATCGGAAGCAATAATTAGGTAGATGCCTACTGGTAAGGGATCAATAATAATTTCTGTACTGTGCGCACGCAATTGTGGATCTTGAATAAGATCTGTAGTCCATTGCTTTATTGGCGTACGGTCTAAGTAGGGTTTGAATTGATCGAATCGATCTACATCATAATTATAGTCGAGGTTGTTTCTTAGTTTTTCTACTTCGGCTACAGTTAAATGAATAACGCGTAAAGAAACCTGTTTGATGTTGTTATATACTACAAATGTACGGAAAGGCATTTGTGGAATAACAGCCTCTTCTATTGTAAGTTCTAAGGAAGGTTTGTGGATGCTGTATGTTATGCGCTCACAGTTATGTGCTCCCAATGAATTCGGAAAACGTTTGATCGCAGCATCACATATTTGTATGCTTTTAAGATTTGCATCCGGATAAGCAGGACTATTTTTGAAGCCACTCATATCTGTTGCACGCTCTTGCCATATTGCCGCTATTTCATAAGTTACTTCTGTTGAAGCTTCATACGTTAAACAAAACTGTTCTATTTTAGATAATGTATTCAATTGGAGTTCTGTTGAATTGGGAAGCACAGAATTTGAAGCCACAAATTTTAAACGTGCTAAGGCTAGATCAATAAGTATGGAAGGATCGGTATCGGTTATATGTAATTTTTCCAAATCTTGCATTAATTGTATTGCATATAAATGAAGACTTAAGGTATCTGTACTTTGTATCGATTGTTGAATGAATTCTGCCGGCATTGAAAAATATCCTGCATTATTTAAATTGAATTGTTCTGCAGGCCTTGTTACACTTGCTTCGGAAGATTTAAAAAAGGTTAATGCTTTTTTACCTAAAAAGTCATACAAATTTAATGTGTATGCATGATATTTGTTAAATGATATAACATTTTTGAACGTATCTGTTGAAAAGAGCAGTAGTTTCTCTTTATCTTTTAAAGATGCATGATAGGCCTGAATACACGCTTCTAATATCGTTTTGGGATCCCAAGTTTGAATGTCGGTTTCATCTACATGGCTTGAAGCGCTAATCTCTGAATTACGATTGCGTTGAAAATACTGCCAATACATTTCGGCTAACATAGATTGTAGCATCGCATCTACAGGGAATACAGCGGTAGTGATTTCTTTTTGAATAAAAGCAATATCTTTTTCAAAGGCATCTTCTTCTACAAGATCGGTACAACGCATGATATAGATCAATGCTTTAATTTGATCATCAACATTCTGTTTTTCTTTAGCTTCGCTGTATAGTTGTTCTAAATCTGTTAAAGCAGACTTTGGTAAGGATTGATTTAGATAGGACTCAATTTTATCCCAGCGTTTTTGCATATCAGTAGTTTGTGCCATTGCAAGAGTAAGTGTAAAGAATGATAAAAGAGTTAAGGTTAAATACCTCATGACGTCTAAGATTAAATAAAATTTAGGGATTCTGCCCATACTACTAACGGAAAGATTGAATAGTAGGTTAAGTTCCACATAGTGAAGGAGAAAAGCAAGGAGTAATAGCGAACTTGTAATGCAATTTTTGTAAAACCTTGATTTATGAAGGACGTATTTTATGTGTTTAAAAACCTAGGCAAGCTCTCAAGGAATATAGTGGTATCTGAATTTTATTTCAGCATTGACTCTAGAGGAATCACGTATTTATAGCAATACCCAAACAAATAATATATGCGCACTCCCGAAGGCAGCAATACTTTTCAATAAAAAAAATAATAGGAGTGTAGTCTTAAAAATTACACTCCTATTTATTGGCTATTCAAATTAAAATGAAATCACAACTTTACCAATTGTTTTACCAGACTCTAAGAGAGCGTGTGCTTCCTTTAAATTATCTGTTGTAAAGCCATTCAATGTTGTTTGCAAGGTGGATGTTAACGTTCCTGCTTCAATCAAATCGGAAATTTTATTTAATATGTTGTGCTGTTCAATCATGTCTTCCGTTTGAAACATAGATCGAGTATACATCAATTCCCATGAAAACGTAACGCTTTTATTTTTTAAAAGATTTAATGCAATAGGTTCGCTGCTTCCTGTGATAGAAGCAATGTGCCCTTGCGGTTTTATAAGTTCGGCCATCATGGGCCAATACGCATTGTTGTCTACAAAGTCCACAATAAAATCTACATACTTAAATCCAGCAGTGCGTACTTCTTCCACTAGATTTTTATGATTGACGACCACATCGGCACCACGATCTTTGCACCAAGCAATGCTTTCTGGTCTGGATGCCGTTGCGATTACTTTTAAGCCAGCTATTTTCTTTGCGAGTTGAATGGCAATAGATCCAACACCACCTGCACCACCAATGATTAAAATCGTTTTGCCTGCATCTTTTTCATTTTGTATGCGCATGCGATCAAATAGAATTTCCCATGCCGTTAAACTTGTTAGAGGTAGGGCAGCAGCAGCTTCGTTTGAAATGCTTTTAGGTTTGCGACCAACAATGCGTTCATCAACCAATTGATGCGTAGCATTGCAACCTGGTTTGGTCAAATCGCCCGCATAATAAACGGCATCACCAACCTTAAATAGTTCTGTTTCTTCGCCAACGGCTTCTACAATACCAACGGCATCCCAACCAATTATCTTAGGTGTTTCTAACACGATATTCTTCGCACTGTTTTGGCGAATTTTATAGTCGACCGGATTTACAGATATGGCTTGAATCTTCACCAATAGATTTTTGCCTGTAGCTAATGGCTTATCTATTTCAAATTCAATAAAACTGTTAGGGTCGCTTATGGGTAAGGATGTGTTAAATCCGATTGCTTTCATGTGTTTGTGGAGTAAAATGAATGAGAGAATAATACCAATTATGTTTTAGTCTTTTATATATTCCACCATAGTTGCGTCTTTTAGACCAACAATCCTCAACGGTGTAAAACTGATTGCGCTAGTTCATAATCCATATCACTTATTCGCAGATTCCATCTGTTGAACAAGAAGGTCCGTTTGATACTTCAAAAGTAGAGGATGGGTTTTCTTTGCGCCATTCAGTGAAAGACTTCTCCAACGTTTCTAAGAATGCTTCCGGTGGCTGTGCACCAGAGATTGCATACTTGCGATCAAATACAAAGAAAGGTACTCCTCTCACGCCCAATTGTTGCGCTTCTTGAATGTCTTGTCGTACCTTGTATGCATAAGAATCATCTGTTAATGCGGTGTGTACTTCTGCTTCTGTTAGGCCAATATCGTTCCCTAATTCTATTAATATTTCTGTATTTCCGAAGTTTTTTCCCTCTGTGAAATACGCAAAAAATAAACGTTCTTCTGCTGCATCACCAAGGCCTTTTGTTTTTGCCAATTGTATCATGCGGTGTGCATTAAACGAGTTGGCAACAACAGATTTTTCAAAGTTATATTCGAGTCCAGCTTTCTTTGCTGTTTCTACAACACTGTTGTGCATTTGAACCGATTGCTCGTAAGACATGCCTTTACTATTGGCAAGATATTGATAGGTGTTTTCAGTTATAACCTTATCTTGTGGAATAGTGGGGTCTAACTGAAAACTTTTCCATTCAATTTCGATGTTTTTGCTATCCGCAAATTGCTTTAATCCAGCTTCGTAATTGCGTTTGCCAATATAGCAGAATGGGCACATAATATCGCTCCATACTTCTACTTTCATTTTAGGCGTTGCTTCCATTAGAATTCGTTTTAATTGTTCGTACTAGTACAATTTATGTGATGGAAGAGTTCAATTGCCCAGACATTATTGGTTGGTGGCCAGAGAATGGTTTCTTCACTATTTTAGATTTGTGTAGGATGGAGCACCAACTGACTGCTGTTGTTGGTGTTTCCGCCAGCTCTAATGTTGTGTAATGTACTCAAAATAACGCGGTGTGCTAGCAACTAGTGAGGAAACACCAACCATATAGAAAATATACCTACGGTATTGCGCGTGAAATAATAGATGTGATTCTATTTCTATAAATATGTGACTCCTACCGGAGTCATGACTTCATGGTGATATTGTCGTTAATAAGGAAATTCAATGAACCATAAACGATTCTGTTTCTATGCTATTCTAGATTGAATGATTACCAAAATTTACAGATTAGTATTCAAGCAGGCATTGACTGCTGTTGTTGGTGTTTCCGCCAGCTCTAATGTTGTGTAATGTACTCAAAATAACGCGGTGTGCTAACAACTAGTGCCAACCAATCCGTTTCGGAAAAGGTTGTTTGTACACCGCAAAAAAAACATCTCAATAAAATTGATTTACTTAAGGAAGCGACATTGGTTCTTATTTTTTATTCGTTTTAAATAGTAGTTGAACCAATTCAATATCAATCAAATCACCTGTATGTATCGATACGAAATAATTCTGTTGCCATTTTTGTGTTGCAAGGGCTTGCTTACTGGTTGGCTTATCCCAAGGCGGATATACGCGAATGCCCCGTTTGCCTTCTTTTCTTTCGGAAGAAACAATTCCTTTCTCTACCAATATAGGAATAGGAAAGATAAATTGTCCCAATTGTTCTTTACATCTCGAAGTAATGATAATGAAGTCAATTCCATCAGAAAGAGAATAGGGTACAGTAATACCTTCTGTATTGCGTTTCCAAATGGTAACAAACTGTCCAATTTTGGTTGGTGTTATTTTGGATAAGCGATGTTCAATTTTTTTAGCATTCAATTGAAACGAACAGGCTGCGTATTCTGTACTTTCTTCTTGTGTGCGAAAGTCACTCATTTCAAATGCACATGCATCATAGAGCTTTTCTTTAACAATACCTAAGTCTAGATGCATAGCTTAAAAATTTATTATGTAGATATATTGTAAATATAAATAAAAATAATTTTTTGGGTAAGCATACATTATGCCTACCCAAAAAAAATTATACGGATAGTCCTTCGACCAATTTCAATAATTCCGCAGGTACCTTTGCTGAAATAATTTTAAGCAGATCCAACTCTTTTAAATCTGATTTGATTTCAATGTCTTCTGCAAATGGCGCCAACCATTCTTCACAGGCAAACAACAAGGATTCGGTATCTACATCTGGAAACTTCGATAGTGGGTATTTTTGTTGTGCATCAAACATGGCCGCTTGCCATGCTTCAAATTCAGTTGAAAAATTTAATAAATCTCTTCCATCTTTTCTAACGGTATCAAACAACGCACGTGCGTATTCATCATCACCAGGTTCGTCCACAGGCATGGACTTTAATACAATTTGTCCGATGCGCATTTCTGTATGTACAATCAAGGCATCATCAATCAAATCCCAATGAGCAGCAAGCGTATTTTTCACCATGCGTTTTAAATCTTTCGGATTTAAAGGAGCTGCCATAAATATTTTTCCTGTGCCTTCACGTGCATCGATATGGGCTACAGACAACCACGCTTCCCGCGACAAAGAGTCTTTGCCACTGAACTGTGCGTATGCACCATTTGCCAATTGGAATTGCGCTTGATTGCCTGGTCGTGCAAATGCAACACGTTCTGGATACGCATGCGCAAGTAGAAGGCCTGTCATAAACGGATCGAATTCCGTATTTTCTACTTCTACTTCCATTAAGTCTCGATACGATTTCGCAACACGCTCAATCACGCCAAATGTTCTGCCTTTGCCTGAATTTTCTCTGAAGCGACGCACTGCTTTGATCCGTTCATTTAGATCAACACCGGCTTCTTTTTTATTTAGAGGATCTTTCTCTTCAATGACAGCCGCAATATCTGTCGCAAGCGCTTCTTGCTCCAATTCTTCTGCCATCAACAACATGTGTGCAATACGTGGGTTGCAAGGTAGTTGATGTATTTTTTTTCCGTGTTCTGTTACTTTATTTCGTTGCAATGCATTGATGTAATGCAAGGTTTCTTTGGCTTGTTTTACGTGCGATTTAGGAGGCGGAGTCAACCATACCATGTTAAAGATATTTGATATGCCCCATATCGCCATCTCTAACACCAAGGGTGCTAAATCAGTTGTTTCAATTTCTGGTTGATGGTGTCTTTGCAACTGTTCATGCTGCGCTTCCGACCACATGCGGTAACAGGTACCCGGAGATAAACGTCCGGCACGACCAGCACGTTGATCTGCTGCATCTACTGAGATTGCTACGGTTTCTAAGCGAGACAATCCAGATTCAGGATCAAACTTAGAACGCTTGCCAAAACCTGAATCTACTACAGTTGTAACACCTTCAATCGTTAAACTTGTTTCTGCAATAGAAGTAGCAAGTACAACCTTGCGCTTGCCGTCTACATCGGGTAGGAGAGCCGCTTGTTGTTGAGCAAATGGAAGTTGACCATAGAGTGTATGTATAACGGTGTTTGCTAATTTACCTTCAAGGAGTTCTTTGCACCCAATGATTTCTGCTTGTCCAGGTAGGAATACTAAGATGTCACCTTTATTGGCTTTGCTTGCTTTGATTACTACACGCGCCGTTAATTCGGGTAATAAGTGCATGTCTGTTGCACCCATGTAATGAATGGCTACAGGATACTGCTTGCCTTCACTTTGAATAATTTTCGCTTGTAATTTTGCTGACAACTCAGGTAAATCCATCGTAGCCGACATAATCAGTAAGCGTAAATCATTTCGCTTCGTAAGTTGAGCTTCTCTACATAGCGCCAATGCTACGTCTGCGTGTATGCTGCGTTCGTGGAATTCATCAAAAATAACCAGAGCCACATCCGTCAATTGATTGTCGGATTGCAACATGCGGGTCAATATCCCTTCGGTCACTACTTCAATACGTGTCTTGTCACTTACACGAGTTTCAAATCGTATACGATAACCAACGGTTTCACCTGCTTCTTCGCCCAATAAGTGGCTTAAACGCTTTGCAATGGTTTTAGCAGCCAATCGACGCGGTTCAAGTACAATGATCTTTTTACCTTTCAACCAAGGCTCATTTAAGAAGGTCAAGGGTAGGAGCGTACTTTTACCAGCACCAGGAGGCGCTTTAACAATAAGGGAAGTTTCAGTAGCGAAATGTGCGACAACTTGTTCAACGATTTCTTGAACAGGTAAATTGGTTGTAGGAATGGTGTATTTCAATGCGAATGGGTTATTTGCGTATACAAAAATACGCAATTTTAGGCTGGAAAGAAAAGGGGTGGGGGAAGAAGGTCAATGATTATGAGTTGTTGCTTTTTCTTTGGTCATAATGACTTTCTGCTTATTAAAACGATAGCACTTCCAGTCCCAACTAACATCAAACTGACCACAAGTATTGTCCATGCGTTGTCAAAATATCCACCAAAGCCATTAAATTCCTGAACTGTTGTAAAAAGATGTAGAATGCCAACTGCAATAATGATTTTACCTACGAAATTGACTTTTTTCATTTTTCAACTTTGTTTGAGACTCTAGTTTTATCTTAACAACTGAATTTTTTCGTGTGTTGGGGCTTTTTATCCAAACACATATTACTCTATGATGTTGTTATCTTTTCAAGAAATACTAAATTTAGATTTTTATGTCAATGTCGTTTAGTTAAGCGGATTTATAGCTAGAATTTGGATTAAATTTA
>NZ_CALMGQ010000173.1 GCF_937863595.1 uncultured Cytophaga sp. | reverse complement strand
TCAGTAAATTGTTCTCTAACAGACGCGTGTTCGGACGAACAAAAAAGTCGTCTGAACACTGCGCCTAAATTTCCATATAAACTTAAATAATTAACAACATGTTGCTTATCAAATAATTAATGTAACTAAAAACAAAACCTCAAGCTTTATTTAGACTAGCTCTAAATAAAGCTTGGATTCACTTCCACCATTTCGTATCTTTGTGTATCATTAAAACACGCCTTTCTATGCAGGTTCATTTCAACACCCAAATGACTGAATTGTATAAAACAACCAAAGGAAGTACTTATCAATGCGATGTAACCAATCGTATTTGTATTCATTTTGGAGAGACCGTTGCTGCTTTTAACATTAAAGACTTTTTAATTTTTCGTCGGAGTATGAAAACAATTAATATACACGACATGATTTTTAATCTTTCGGATGCCTACGATTTTGAATGGATCCATTCTCCTAAAAAAGAAATTTCAAAAAAGTTAACCCTTTGCGAAATCATTCAACTACGGGATTTACTAGATGGAACAAAATTCTCTCTAGATTTAAACTCGATACTTCAAGAAAAATTGGGCTTGGGTGTATACGCTTAATATATAATTTAGATTCAATCCAAATGTTTTGTTTTTGGGAATACAAAGGAACTTTTCAACGTTATTATTGGTAACTTGTATATACACACAGAACTTTTAACCTAATATTTAATATGAAAGATTTAGTTAGACTCCGCACTTCTTTAAAAGAAGAGATCGAAATTATATTAAATGCGCAATGCAAAATGGAAGCGGAAGCATCCCAAAAATATTTAGCTATGGCTTCATGGCTAGAAAGAAATGGTTTTTTACAATCTGCAAATTACTTATATGATCAAGCAGAAGAAGAACGCAGCCATTTTCTAAAAATATTTAAATATATCAACGACATGGGAGGAACAGCAATCACTCCTTTTGTTGCTGAAGTAGCTCAAGAGTATACCTCTATCAAAGATGTTTTTGAAACTGCACTACAAGGAGAAATTGCAGTAACACTTGCAATCAATAAAATCGTTGCTAAATGCCGCGAAGCAAGTGACTTTGCGACAGAAGACTTTGTGATGTGGTTTGTAAAAGAACAACGTGAAGAGGAAGCAAATGCAAGAAGAGCATTGGAATTGTTTGAATTAATTGAATTAAATAGTGACTCGGGTAAATTCTTATTAGATAAAGAAATCGGTAAGATAGGCGACAAAAAATTAATCGACTAATATTCTTAGATACATGTAATATAAAAAAAGCCTTCCCAGCCAATAGCGGGAAGGCTTTTTTTATTACATATCTTTTATAATTTTTTCTACTTCTTCAACTCTTACATCCGAATACCATTTATTGATAGGCTGCACACACATTACAGGCGCATGTTTGCAACGGTCTGAACATTCCATTTTAAAGATTTCTATGGTATCTTTTAACTGACGTTCTTTTATACTTTCTTTAATTGCCTTACGTACATCTTTGTGTTTACCACATTTACTGCCGTTACAAATAAATATAGATTTTTCGGGGAATTGTATCGACATAGTAAATTCTTAATTAAGATTGGAATTATTTAAATCACGCACCGTTTTGCCATGAGGTGTAGGTTTACCCGCTTCGTCTAAACATACCATCGTAATTTTATCAATTGTAAGTATGATATCCTTCGTCATAATATTACGCGCTTCACAGGTAAGCGTTATCGAGGTATGTCCAAATTTCAAAATATCAATACCAATTTCTACAATATCTCCTTTTTTAGCAGAGCTTTTAAAATCGATTTCCGATAAGAACTTGGTAACAATACGTGGATTATTTAATTCGACAATAGCAAACAAGGCTAACTCCTCATCAATCCAAGCTAATAACTTCCCTCCAAA
>NZ_CALMGQ010000172.1 GCF_937863595.1 uncultured Cytophaga sp. | reverse complement strand
TTTATATCTTTAAAACCGCTGCTTAAGTGGTCCAACTTTTAGACGGAAAGAGCAGTTTTTACTTATTTAGTATGTGATCTTTATTGAATCTTAAAAGTTTATTAAGAGGTGTTAGTGATGTAATTATTAATTCATGATGATGAAATGAATGTATGATGTCATTTATTTATATCATTTGTTAGACCACATAAAGTGGCCTAACAAATGATATTATTTTTTTATCTTAATTGTTTTCCCCAACGTAAAAAGTATCTGATCCACGTAATAGAAAAAGTCAATATTGTCTCTATGAATGTTACTTTGATATATGTTATTGAGCCATGTTTTATAATTTTCAATTTCTTTTTGCTTCCTATCAATAAAATTGTCTTTTAATTTCCTGATAGCATACAGGTTTTGATTATTTGTATCTGTGATTGCTAAATACGCTCTTATTACATGCTGGTCTATGATTGGATTAGACCTGTCTCGCAAATGTTTTCCAAAAGATTTAAATGTTGTTCCAGTTTTAGATTCATCTGATTTGTTCGTAATGCCTTTGATAATGCCATCAAGTTTTGTTAAATCACCTTGTTTCCAAACAATAGCGTATAGTAATTTCAAATACACATCATCACTTTTTTCAACATGTTCAGTTAATTTTTTAAAATTTTTATCAGAGATTGATTCGATATTTTCTATTTCAGATTGAATTATATTACCTTTTTTATCACACCCAATAGTAAAATTCAATTTTGGGTATTGTTTAGTGTTAAATTTATTTTCTTTGAATGATTTTATTAAGGATACATCTGTAGATTGTTCTTCTAATTCTTTAGTCAAGTTATCCAAAGAGGATTCAGTTAATTCATTTTTTTCAATAAAAGAGAAAACCTTTTTTATTAATTCAATTGCATCGCTGCGGTCATTTATATTTTCCATAATTCTGTTTTTTTTTCTTCAATGTTAGGTAATAATATCCTTTAATTAAGATTTATTTTATTTCTGAATATGCCATGCTTAGTCATCTTTACACATTAGAATCTATATACTACTTAAATGTTTTTTTTGCGTAAACAACGTACCATTAATTTGATGCAGATGGATTGTAGATGCTTGACTGTTTATTGATTGACCTTTTGTTTCATTGTGTTTTGACTACATTTTTTTTGCAGTCAAAGACTGCGGAATAACACACACGAGTATGAAGACTCGCGCGAGAGGATTGAATGTAAACAAAAAAGCTCTGAGAAATCCTCAGAGCTTTTTGAATTCATAATTCATAACTTATAATTCAAAATTGATTACGCCAATTTCAAATCACTAATTAATCGTTCAATCTTCGCATCTAATTTTTTATCTACTGTTGCAAATTCTGCTTTAGAAGCTAAAGGTTCGTTTACACTGAAATAGAATTTGATCTTCGGCTCTGTACCAGATGGTCGCGCTGAAACCAAGGTGCCATCTGCTGTTTTAAACTGCAACACGTTTTCTTTTGGTAATTCAATTTTCTTGGTAGAACCATCCAGTAAGTTTGTTGCAACCTGACTGTCGTAATCAAACATCCACTCAACCTTAGAGCCACTCAATGTTTTAGGAGGCGTTGCGCGCAATTCCTTCATCATGGTTTGAATTTCTTCTGCACCCGATTTGCCTTTTTTCGTTAATGACGTTAAGTGTTCTTTGTAGAAACCATATTCTACATACATATCAATTAATGTATCGTAAAGTGTTTTGCCCTGATCCTTAGCATACGCTACCATTTCAGCAATGAATGCACACGAAGCGATTGCATCTTTATCACGTACACTGTCGCCAATTAAATAACCATAGCTCTCTTCGCCACCCGCAATGAATTGCTCTTTGCCTTCAAGCTCTTTGATTTTTGCTGCTATGTATTTGAAGCCAGTAAGTGTGCTGTAATATTTTACACCAAAACTGGTTGCGATTTTTTCAATAAGATCTGTTGTAACAATGGTCTTAACGATAAATTCTTTACCCGTAATTTTATTGGCGTTCTTCCATGCTTGTAGCATGTATAGAATCAATAAACTACCTGTTTGATTTCCGTTTAATAATTGGAATTCATTTTTGTCATTCTTAATAGCAATACCCACGCGATCCGCATCTGGGTCTGTAGCCATCACTAAGTCTGCATCCCATTCTGTAGCTTGTTTCACAGCAAGGCTCAATGCATCTTTTTCTTCTGGGTTTGGATACACCACAGTAGGGAAGTTGCCATCCGGAACTGCTTGCTCTTGAACCACACGAACGTTTTCAAACCCAAAACGTTTTAAAATTTCAGGCACTAAAACAATACCTGTACCGTGAATAGGAGTGAAGACAATTTTCAAGTCCTTCTGACGCTTGATGGCAGCAGGAGAAACAGAAAGTTTTACAATTTCATCCATGTATGCATTGTCTACTTCTTCTCCAATCTCGGTTATTAAAGCAGGATTGGACTTGAAGTTAACATCGTCGATGCTCGAAATCTTTTGAACTTCGGCAATGATATTTTTATCGTGTGGGGCAATTACTTGTCCGCCATCATTCCAATAGGCTTTGTACCCGTTGTATTCTTTGGGGTTGTGCGAAGCAGTTAATACAACACCTGTCTGGCAACCGAAGTGACGAATTGCAAACGAAAGTTCAGGAGTAGAGCGTAATGCTTTGAAAAAATAAACGTGAATGCCATTTGCTGCAAAAACTTCTGCTGTTGTGCTTGCAAAGAAATCCGAATTGTTTCTACTATCGTGCGCAATGGCAGCTTTTAAAGGCTGATTGGGAAAGTTCTTTTTTAAATAATTACACAAACCTTGTGTTGCCATGCCAATCGTGTATTTGTTCATTCTATTTGAACCCACACCCATTAAACCGCGCAAGCCACCTGTACCAAATTCTAAGTCCTTATAAAAACATTCAATCAGCTCATCTTCTTTACCCGCATCTACCAACGATTGAATTTCTTTTTTTGTTGTTTCATCATAACTACCAGTTAGCCATGTGTGTATTTTCGATTTTGTTGCATTATCTGCTTTCTTCAATTGTGATTCGATCGCGCTCATATCAATAAAATAAGTATATAAAATAAATGGTATTGTTTTAAGGCCTTAAACGTAAAATCTGTTTATAAGGTTAAGATACAAAATTTGATTCTTTTTCAATAAAAAATGGCTTAAGGTTTTACAAAAAGATTGCTTTCCCGTACCTTTGATTAAATTTTAAGGAAGCATGGATTTAAAGAAATTAAATAAAGACTTAGAAGCAATCGTTCTTAAAAAGAATGAATTGAATGCAATCACATACGATAATAAGAATTACGACGATATCGAAGAGGAATTACACGATATGGAAGATGACTTTATAGATGCGTATGGGGAAGAGTTAGAGGAAGTATTGGATCAAATCCATGTAAAGATTGATGCAGACAACGATGTGTTGTTGCCAATTGCTTATGTTGGAACGTATTATGATATACTTGGTAAAAATGCGGATGGTTCTACAAAATATGAAGCAGCTGAAGATCAAGGGGTAATTGTAACAAGTTCAAAGCTGAAAGGGGCTGAAGTGCGTTTGGTATTTGTTCCGAATCCAGTTCGTTTGGTACTAAGTACAGCAAAGGCTAAAAAAGTAGTAGTTTGGGGAGAAGGTCAATAAAGCATTTTTGCGATACATTAAAAAGCCCTGCATGTTAACATACAGGGCTTTTTTAATGTATTGCATCAGGGATGGAATTAATAACCCACCTTTTCTTTTACTTCTGCAAAAACTTGGCTACCAATAGCCCACGCTTTTTCGGCTCCAGCTTTTAGTTTGGCGTCTATTTCATCCGTATTATTCATATAATAATTGAATAATTCCCGTTGCTTCGAGTATTTATTCCAAAGGACTTCAAATAATGCTTGTTTGGCGTGGCCGTAGCCAAAGCCACCTGCTTGGTACTTTGCACGTATGTCGGCTGTTTGATGTTCATCTGCAACTAATTTATAAATTTTATACACGTTGCAACTATCGGGTTCTTTTGGTTCTTCTAATCCTTTGCTATCTGTAACAATGGATTTAACTACCTTTAATAGTTCCTTTTCAGAAGCAAATATATCAATGTAGTTGTTGTACGACTTACTCATTTTTTGTCCATCAATCCCAGGTATCGTCATGATGTTTTCATCCACCTGTACTTTAGGCAATACAAACGTTTCACCATATTGATTGTTGAAAGCAGTAGCAATATCTCTCGTGATTTCTAAATGTTGTACTTGGTCTTTACCTACAGGAACAATATCTGCTTTGTACAATAATATATCCGCTGCCATTAAAACAGGATATACAAACAAGCCTGCATTTACGACCGATAATTTATCAGACTTATCTTTAAAAGAGTGCGCATTTGCCAACATCGGATATGGCGTAAAGCAATTCAAAATCCATGTCAATTCACACACTTGAGGAAGATCGGATTGTTTGTAAAAAATGTGCTTGTCTGTATCAAAACCAAAAGCCAACCAAGCTGCTGCAACTGCATGAGTATTCTGTTTACGCGCAGTTCCGTCTTTTAAACTTGTTAAAGTATGTAAATCCGCGATGAAGAATAAAGACTCATTTCCTGGCTTATTTGAAAGCTCAATTGCAGGTAAAATAGCTCCTAAAATATTTCCTAAATGTGGTCTGCCACTGCTTTGTATGCCTGTTAAGATTCGTGCCATGTTGTGTTGTGTTAGGGTGTAAAGGTAGGGATTTTTTGAGAAGAAAGTACTAAGCACCGATAAAGTACGAAGTATTGAGTACGGAGTACAAAGTCGGCTGATATCGATGAATAGGAGGAATACTGAGATCTTTAAATAGGAACTGGTATACGATAAATTTATATACGAATATTTTAATCAGTCCTTTTTCAGTATATATATTGATCCATAAAAAGAAACATTGAATCATTCTTTGTACTCCGTACTCTGTACTTAGTACTTTCTAAACAGTTCTTGGAAAGCCCATCTCGTAATAGTATATTTGAACATAAACCCAATTGCATGAAATTTATATTTTCCTTCACAATACTTTTATTGAATGTATGTTGTCTAACCTCCATACACGCTCAAACGATAAAAGAAATTGGTCATCTTGAATTTTCTGATACCCTTATCAATTTTGGTTCTTTGAAAGAGGAACAAGGGATGGTTTCATATACATTCAAATTTGTTAATCTAGGTCCAGAGCATTTCTTTATTGAAGACGTAGAACCTTCTTGCGGTTGTATTACCCCTGATTATCCTACGGATACAATCTTAGCGGGTGAAAAAGGAGAAGTTGTTTTGTATGTTGATTTGGTAAATCACCCCGGAGTTTTCAAACAAAAAGTTGTTTTAAAAGGAAATGCATCTAAAGAGCCGATTAATTTATATGTGCAAGGGTATGTAACTCCCTCGCCACAGCCATTACCAGAGTGGGAGCGTACCTCTTCATTCAAATACGGAAATTTTTATCTTCAAAAGAATTATGCAAACTACGGAGCGATAACAACGAAAAATCCCGTGCATATTGAAATCCCTATTTATAATGCAGGTGAAAAGTCGTTAAGCTTACAATTGGATAAAATGAAATTACCCGCTCATTATAGGGCAGTATTATTACCTACTAAAATTGAATCCAAACAACGTGGCGTGATTAAGATTTCATTTAATACCAAAGAATCTCCAAATCTGGGATATGTTGCAGAAAGTATTGATTTATTATTTCTGTCAAACAATATTACCACCAGCGTCCCAATGGTTGTAAGTGCAACGGTTAAGGATGTGTATACACCAGCAGAAATGGCATCTATCGTTGGCCCTACTATTCAATTGGATAAATCAGTTGTAGATCTTGGCAGTGTTAAGCCAAATGAAAAAGTAACTTCTGAAATTCACATCGTTAATATTGGCAAGGCAGATTTGACAATCCGCTCCATACGCACTTCTTGTTCTTGTGTAGAAGCTTTTGCAGATAAACTTACCTTGAAACCTGGTGCATCTACGGTTGTTAAAATTGTATTTGATACGAACGAGCGTTTGGGATTAGAAGAAAAAGTTGTCAGTATATTCTCGAACGATGCTTCGAATTCAATTGTAGTTGTAAAGTTAAAAGCAACCGTATTAGAAGAAGCGCCTGTTGAAACCCCCTTAGGAAATTAACGGATATATTAAAATCATTGTTGTTCATGTTGAAACGATATGTTATCTTTCATGAGAAACGGAATAACATATTGCCGTTTTATTAATCGTGTTAGGTAATTCTGAATTCTTTTCATTTAACTCATAACATCTATGCTCAGTTATCATCAACAACGGAATTCATTTTTAGAGCATGCGTCAACGACCAAATTTGGACTAATCGTTATTGGCGGTGGTATTACAGGTTGCGGTATCGCCTTAGATGCACAAAGTAGAGGGATTCCAACCTTGTTGATAGAAATGCACGACATTGCATCGGGTACATCCTCTCGTTCTACAAAATTAATACACGGCGGACTTCGATATTTAAAACAGTTTGAATTTGGCTTGGTTCAGGAAACGGGAAGAGAACGTGCAGTTGTAAATCGCTTGGCACCTCATATAACCGTTCCAGAACCGATGTTGCTTCCAATTATTCAAGGTGGTTCTATGCCCAAGTGGATGGCATCTTTGGGGACATGGATGTATGATTTTTTGGCAGGGGTAAAAAAACACGAAAGTAGAAAAGTGTTGAATAGAGCGGAAACAATTGCTCAAGAACCATTATTGGCGGGTGCAAACGTTACAGGAGGGATACATTATTACGAATACCGCACCGATGATGCTCGCTTAACCATCGCTGTTGCTCATACGGCGCAAAATCAAGGAGCGACCATACTTACCTATACCAAAGTATTGGAATTGTTGTATGAAGCAGGAATAATTATTGGCGTAAAAGTATTAGATACACGTACCAACAAGGAATACATCTTTAAGGGTATTCAAGTAGTAAATGCTACAGGGCCTTGGGTTGATACGATTGATGTGCAAGATATAGATATTCGCAAGGATAAATTAATACTAACAAAAGGCGTTCACATTGTTGTTGATGCAGCAAAATTCCCAATCAAACAAGCGGCCTATTTTGATGTAGGAGATGGACGAATGGTATTTGCTATACCACGTGAAGGGAAAACCTATATTGGTACCACAGACACAAAATATACGGGAGGCTATGAAGAACCAGGCATTGAAGCATCTGATAAAAAGTATTTAATTGAATGTGTCTCATTGGTCTTTCCAACAGTGAAATTAACGGTTGAAGATATTGAAAGTTACTGGTCTGGATTGCGTCCGCTGATTCGAGAAAAAAATAGCAAATCGCCATCCGCTATTTCGCGTAAAGATGAAATTTTCAAAAGTAAAACAGGGCTACTAAGTATTGCAGGAGGTAAGCTTACAGGCTACCGTAAAATGGCAGAACGCATTACAGATATTATTTCAGCACGATTGGATAAAATGTATGATCTTGCTCCCTGTAAAACAGAAACACATATTTTATATGGAGGTGATATTGCAAAGTTTGGTGGCTTAAAAAAGTTTATTGAATTGAAATTACCTGAGTTCACGAGCGAAGGAATCGACGCTATCACTGCTACACGGTTGATTCGGTTGTATGGAAGTAATATTGAGCATTACATCACAGAGTTGCATGCAATTGACCCGCGCTTATCCACTAATGATATACCCAATTGGCTTAAGGCTCAATTGCAGTATACCATCAAACATGAATTTGTTTGTAAACCGGATGATTTTATTGTTCGACGTACTTCCGATTATTATTTTAGACGTAAGAATGTTAGCCTCTATTCAGATGCTTTGATAGGTGCGATGAAGATTTTATTAGAATGGTCTGAAGAAGAATATCAATTAAACTTGACACACTGGAATCATTTCTCAAGCAATACATTGGGGTAATCGGTGATGACGCCATCAACGCCCAATTCAATGAGGGCTTGTATTTCATCTAAGGTATTAACAGTCCATGGTATTACGCGCATACCCAGATCATGTGCTGCATCAACGTCTTTTTTTGAGAGGAGCGTATAATCAGGACTATATACTGTAGGAGTAAAGCTAAGTTTACTTAATTGTTTTTTTAGTGTTCCTTTTGTTTCAACTAAGTAGGAGAGTGCTATTTTGGGATACATTTCATGTATATATTCAAGCGCACGTATATCAAAAGATTGTACCGTAAAACGGTCTGCCACATTCGATTTTTTTATTTGTGCCACCACCATATCACAAAAGCGTGCTATTTGTGGGTGATTGATTGAGTCGCCTTCTGGAGTAGATTTGATTTCGCCGTTATAGCGGATCTTAGATGAAATACGCTCTGCTATTTCGATAACATCTTTTAATAAGGGCTTAATTGCAGGTACATTTAATTGTCCATTGAATCTAGGGTGTAGTTTCATGCCCACATCTATTTCTTTAATGTCAGCATAATTCATCTCGTATAGATTGAATTCTTTTTCGTTCTTCTCTGTAACGTCCAATCCATCAACCATCATTGTTATTTCATGATTAAAAAAAGTATCATGAGAAACTACAATTTGATTGTCCTTTGATATAACGAGATCAAACTCTAAGGTGGTAACACCCATTAATAATGCTTTTGTAAATGCTGCTATTGTATTCTCAGGTAATAAACCTCTACAACCTCGGTGCCCTTGAATTTCAAATGTAGCTGGTATGTCAATCATTGGTAAGTAATTCGTTTATTTAAATTAAACGTGTTGGACTATTTTATTGTTTCTTTATTCAAGATACTAAAAAAAGACTAAAGCCTAAAGCTAAAAAGAACTGAGATATGAATACGCTTTTTTGAGGTTCGATAATTTAATTTTAATTGGA
>NZ_CALMGQ010000171.1 GCF_937863595.1 uncultured Cytophaga sp. | reverse complement strand
TTGTAGATATAAAAAAGGTTGAATAGTACTATTCAACCTTTTTTATATCTACAAAGATTTTTTTTGCGTTAATATTTAAAAAAGGGTAATCATGAAGAAAAGAATTATTATCGGAAGCATACTATTCATAAGTAGTTTTATATTATTTTCCTTTTATTCTAACAAGAACGAAAATTCTTCTATTTATAAATCGAATAATAATAAAATAGCCTATTTAGAAGGTGACATTATTTTTCAATCTTCTCAATCGACCCAATGCAAAGCGGTTAAGCTTGCAACGCATTCAGAATATAGTCATGTAGGAATGATTACATACATTGATGGCAAACCATTTGTTTTAGAAGCTGTTGAGCCTGTTCGAACAACGGAACTTGCAACTTGGATTGCTCATGGAACGGGTGGGCACTATACGGTTATGCGTTTAAAAGATCGAAATAATGAAATACTAGATGCTGAAATTAAAATAGCACAACAACTTGCCAAAAAAATGATTGGCACACATTACGATATCTATTTTAATTGGAGTGATGATGAACTGTATTGTTCTGAATTGGTATGGAAAATCTATAAAAGAGGATATGGTGTTGAACTTTGTTCTTTAAGAACAATGAAAGAGTTTGACTTATCTTCGCCTGAAGTAAAAACCATTATGAAACAGCGCTACGGGAATAATCCACCATTAACAGAATTAGTTGTTGCGCCATCTGATTTGTCAAATTCGCCTTTATTGTTTGAAGTAGAAAAAAAGTAATACAGGGAAGACTTGTGTAGATTTTCGATAGTACTTATTAAATGTATAGATGGCTCTAAATCGGAGCCATCTATACAATATAGATTTAAGTATTAAAGGAACCTTTACGTATTAATATTGTTCCATCTTACTGAAAAAGAAACTTGCTTCAAGTTCAGCGTTTTCATCAGAATCTGAACCATGTACAGCATTGCGTTCCATTGATTTTGCAAAAACTTTCCGAACAGTCCCTTCTTCAGCATTTGCAGGATTTGTAGAACCGATAAATTTTCTAAAATCTCCTACCGCATTTTCTTTTTCTAAGACAAGCGCTACGATTGCACTTTCAGACATGATGGATACTAAACCATCAAAAAACGGCTTGCCTGTGTGAACGGAATAAAACTGACCAGCACGTTCTGCGCTTAAATACGTCAACTTCATTGCTACTATTCGAAAGCCTCCGCCCTCAATCATTTTTAAAATACTCCCCACATGTCCGTCTCTTACAGCATCTGGTTTAATCATTGAGAAAGTTCTGTTTCCGGCCATAGTTGTATTTACTTGTTTATTTAGATGGTTATACCTTCAACGACGAATACGCTAAAGGGTTAATCATTTATGTATTCGATTTTTGAAGGATAAAATCATAGTTAGGAGTAGAATTATGTTCATAATAGTTCTTTTCACTCAACGAGACTTGAGTGTACTTTCCCAACCGATCAAATCCAACATTCAAACCCATGAAAAGGGTGACTAAACATAGATTCGTTTATTATTTAACAAAAATAGATAAATACTTGACATTCCATAATGTAAATTCTTAAAATGAAGCACTTGCAGGTTGTTTTTTCTACTATTTCTTTTGACCTTTGTCGGCTTGAACTATCCATTGAAGTAAAGACTAAATGCAGCAACAGCTGATTGAATTAAAACGACTCTTAGAATCTCCTAAGAAAATTGTTATAACCACTCATCACAAACCCGATGCAGACGCATTGGGGTCTTCGTTGGCTTTAGCTCGTTTTCTAAAAAAATTGAGTCATGAGGTACAAGTAATTGTGCCCTCCGATTATCCTTCTTTTTTAGATTGGATGTCTGGAAATGATGATGTTTGGGTATTCAGTGATGAAAAGGAGGTGCGATCTGCAGCATACATTGAAGCAGCAGATATTATCTTCTGTTTGGACTTTAATGCATTAGGTAGAATCTATGATTTAGGCGATTTGGTTGGCAGTTCAAAAGCAATTAAAGTGCTTGTTGACCACCACTTACAACCCGACAATTTTGCAGATATATCAATTTCAGATACTTCAGCAGCGGCAACTGGCGTTTTAATCTATGAAATTATTATTGGCTTAGATGGGCGTCACCTAATGGACACCTACATTGCAGAATGTATTTATGCTGGGATCATGACGGATACAGGCTCATTTCGCCATTCCAACACAGATCAAAAAGTGCATCAAATCATTGCCGATTTATATACGTGGAATTTAGATTCATCGCGTGTACACCGATTGATATTTGATACCAATTCGGAAGAACGCTTACGTTTACTCGGATTTTGTTTGTCCGAAAAGTTGGTAGTTATACCAGAACTGTATACCGCCTTCATATACTTAACTGCAGAAGAATTGCAACGCTTTGATTCGAAAACAGGAGATACGGAGGGCTTAGTAAATTATGCTCTATCGATAGACAAAGTTGTTTTGGCAGCAATGATTATCGAACGCGAGGATGGCGTAAAATTATCCTTTCGCTCAAAAGGCGATTTTAATGTTAATGTATTTGCACGTACTCATTTTGAAGGGGGAGGACATAAAAACGCATCAGGAGGAAGGTCTCTTAAAACCTTGTCCGAAACCGTTCGTCACTTCCGAGAAATAGTATCTACTTATAAAGAAGAATTACTCGAAAATCTACGAAAAGAAAAATTTCTATGTTAAAGAAAAGTTTATCCCTATTGGCTGGCGCATTCTTAATCGCAAGCATCACTTCATGTAACAAGTTTAAAAAAACCGATAGCGGTTTAGAATATTTGATTGCAAAAGATTCTACAGGTGATGTGTATCCTGAAAAAGGCGGTTTTATTACATTTTGGTTTGCTATTAAAAACGATAAAGATTCAACAATTGATTCTCAATTTTCAGATCCAAATCCAGTTGGTATACCTACTCCAGAAGCAGTCCACAAACCAAGTATCGAAGAAGGTTTTTGGTTACTAACGGAAGGTGATAGCGCAGAGTTTTTATTGAATGCAGATTCATTGTATGCAAATACATTCCACAGACCTTTACCAACAGGCATAACAGCTGGCAGTAAAATCAAAATGGTTGTACGCATGGGTAAAGTGTATCCTAAAAAGTTTGTGGATTCAGTAATGGTTATTCAAGAAGAACAACAAAAGAATCAAATGGCTGAAGAAATGGTTACGTACAAACAAGATAGTATTGCCATTCAAGATTATTTGAAAAAGAATAACTTAAAAGGACAAGCTACTATTGGTGGTGCGTATGTAGTAAAGTTGAAAGAAAATAAATCAACTGATATATTTATTGCACCTATGGATAGCGTTCAAACAAAATATGTTGGAAAATTATTGATTGAAGGAACAGAATTCGACAAATCACCAGCGGGCGAATACTTTACATTTGTAGTGGGTATGGGTCAAGTGATTAAAGGTTGGGATCAAGGTTTCCAAAAATTAAAACATGGCGAAAAAGCATTGATCATTATCCCTTCACGTTTGGCTTATGGCTCTAGAGGTGCAGGTGGCGCAATTCCACCAAATGCTCCCTTAGTATTTGAAGTAGAAGTAAAATAATATATGTGAATGAAGCAATTCTTTCTTTTTAGTTTTTTATTTTGTGCATGCAGCGTTGGTTTGCATGCACAAAATAAAAAAATTACTGCAGCGGGGGAACAAGGCAGTTCCACTTTTTCGACAACAACTTCCGGCTTACAATATAAAATTATAAAAGAAGGTATTGGTAACGAATTACCTTCATCGGGCGGTTTTATCACTTTTTGGACTAAGATCCTTACAGAGAACGATTCAATCATAGATGATCAATTCCAAAATCCAGAACCTATTGCTATTGAGACACCAATACTCAGCTATAAACCAAGTATTGAAGAGGGTTTATTACTATTGACAGAAGGCGATAGTGCACTGTTCTTATTAAATGCAGATTCACTTTTTATCAATACATTTCGTCAGGAATTACCCGCATACCTTAAACCACACAGCACAATCAAAATGATTGTAAAAATGGGAAAGGTATATTCCAAACGTGTAGTTGATTCTGTTCGGTTTGAACAACAAAAGGTTGCAGCCAAGCAACGAGCTATAGTAACAGATGTAGATGTTAAAGATAGTATTGCAATTCAAAAGTATTTACAACTACATAACTATAAAGCAGAAGCAACGAAAAGCGGAGCTTACGTTGTTATTTTGAGCAGTAGCGAACAAGAAAAAAAGAAACTTCAAAAGAACGAAAATATTGAAGTTACCTACATAGGCACACTATTAATGGATGGAACAGAGTTTGATAGATCTCGTAATGGAGACTATTTTAAATTTACACTTGGTATAGGACAAGTTATTAAAGGTTGGGATGAAGGCATGCAAAAATTAAAGCATGGAGACAGAGCAATTATTTTGATACCCTCTAGAATTGCTTATGGATCTAAAGGTGCAGGAGGTTCTATTCCACCAAATGCGCCATTGGTATTTGAAGTAGAGATAAAATAACAAATAAAAACATGAATAGAATACTATTATTGATTGTATTAATTGGCTTCATTAGCATGCATGCTGAGGCACAAAAGAAAACAAAAACACCAAGTAAGGCTACTTTATTTAAAGAAAAAGATGTAGCCTATGCACCTTCTGGTTTAGCATATAAATATAGACTTGATGTTCCTGGCAAACCTGGTAACTTAAGCGATGTTGTGGAATTAGATTTTACATTGTATAACAATAAAGATTCTGTTTTGCGTAGTACAGTTGCAGAAAAAAATAGAGTTATTACAACGGTGCAAAAACCGAAGTATCCAGGCGCTTTTGAAGAAGCGATTGCGATGTTATCTAAAGGCGATAGTTGCGCATTTTGGTTGTCTGCAGATACCTTATTTAAATTAGGAATCGGCGCAGAAATGCCTCCGTATATTGAAAAAGGCAGCTTTGTGCGTTTTGAAGTTAAGATGCACGATATAATGACGATGGATGAATACAATAAAAAACAAGTAGTTATGGCAAAGCAAACACAAGTAGAAGAAGACGCGAAATTAGCATCCTATATTAAAACAAATAATATCAAGGCAACATTAGATACGGCTACAGGGATTTACTATCAAGTAGTACAAGAAGGTCCTGGTGCAAAACCCAAAGCAGGCAATAAAGTGATTGTACATTATACAGGTCAATTATTAAATGGTGAAATTTTCGACAGCTCCAAAGATCGCAACGAACCATTTGATTTCATACTAGGTAAAGGGTATGTAATTGAAGGCTGGGACGAAGGTATTCCGCTGATGCATAAAGGAGAGAAAGGGATTTTATATATACCTTCTTACAGAGGATATGGTGCACAACGCGCAGGCTCTATTCCACCAAACTCTAGTTTGATATTTGAAGTAGAATTGCTGGATATTAAATAAAAACAAGTACAAAGTATAGAGTACGGAGTACAAAGCACTAAGTTATCAAAAGGGTAAAGTTAATTTAAATTGACTTTACCCTTTTTTGTGTGGTGCAGTTTGCTTTATTATCAAATGTTAAATAATCTATGCCCAACAAACTACTATTTTTTAGATTGTAAGCGTAGTTTGCTAACTAATAATAACTTACAATATTATTAACCACACACTTTGTACTTTGTACTACGTACTCTATACTTTCCTCATCGTATTCTATACCTTTTTCCACAATACTTTTCCCTACCTTTACGAATCAATTAGCTAATAACTTAATGAACACCAACACCGAAGAAATCGACATCAACGTGCCGTTTGATATGGCATGCCAGTTTGTTGCACATACGGCAACATCTATTTTTGTAACTGGGAAAGCGGGAACGGGAAAAACCACTTTTTTAAAACAATTACGGGAACATACAAACAAAAAGCTTGCTGTTGCAGCACCTACAGGCGTAGCAGCCATCCATGCAGGCGGCGTAACCTTGCATTCGCTTTTTCAATTGCCCTTTAAGCCGTTTTTACCGACTACGTCGAATCAATCCTTCCAGCAAGAACAAAATTTTTGTGATCAGAAATCAATCTTTACGACGAGCCATTTAAGTGCTGCAAAAATTGATGTCATCAAAGAATTAGAGGTGTTGATTATTGATGAAGTATCCATGGTGCGGGCAGATTTGCTAGATGCCATCGATACTATATTAAGACACTATCGTGGCAACGAAGCACCTTTTGGAGGCTTGCAACTGGTTTTTATCGGCGACTTGTATCAACTGCCGCCGGTAGTACGCAACGAAGAATGGAATGTGATGCAATTGTATTACGACAGCCCATTCTTTTTTGAAGCACAGGCATTGCGTGCATTAAACCCCTTAGTTATTGAGTTACAAAAGACCTATCGCCAAAAGGATGGTTTGTTTTTAGATATTTTGAATCGCATACGTACCAATTCTGTGCACCCATCTGATTTGGAGCATTTGGACACGTACTTTAAACCAACCTTCCGACCAGCTCCAGGTGAGGCATACATTACCCTAACCACGCACAACGACAAAGCCGAAACAATCAACCGTTTTCAACTCAATCAATTAAAAACAGAAGAAAAAAATTACAAAGCTTTTGTCAGCGGCGATTTTAATGAGCGCAGTTTCCCAGTTGAAATGAATTTGCATCTCAAGGTAGATGCACAAGTGATGTTCATTAAAAACGACAAAGGAGAAAATCGCAAATTTTACAACGGAATGCTTGCTGTAGTAACCGAATTGGGTAGCGATTACATTATGGTGAAGCCCGTTTCTGGAGCAGACGAAATGAAAGTAGAACGCGATACGTGGAAAAATATTCGCTACCAAGCAAATAAAGAACGCGATTCAATCGAAGAAGAAGAATTGGGTTCTTTTGTACAATTCCCTTTGAGACTTGCATGGGCAATCACCATTCATAAAAGTCAAGGCTTAACCTTTGAACGCGCGATTGTAGATGCAGGCGATTCGTTTGCTGCCGGACAAGTATATGTAGCTTTGAGTCGACTTACTTCAACAAAAGAATTGGTGCTCTATTCAAAAATTTCCCCGCACAGCATACGCGTGGATGAACGTATATTGAAATACCTTTCTGCTTCGCACCCAACCAATGAATTAGAAAGCTATTTAAAAATTCAGCAACAAAAATTTTTAGCAATGTCTTTAAAAAAGGCATTTCAGTTTGACGATTTGGTACACGAAAGTTACGAGCAATATGTGTATGCTGGTGAACGACAAATTAGCGACCAACAACTTGCAGTAGATTGTTTGAAAGGAGTGCACGATTGTTTAGCGGATCTACAAAAAGTAGGCGTTAAGTTTATAGGCGAATTAAACAGAATATTGTCAACGGTTGAAAAAGAAGGGTATGCCCATTTGAATGAACGTGTTGGCAATGCGAGCAATTATTTCGGGAATCTTATTCGTGAAAAAGGAATTAGCATTCTTTCGGAGCACATTCAGGTAATGACACCAAAAAAGAAATGTAAAAAATATGTTAAAGATGTGCAGATGTTGCTGCGCGGAATAAAGAAACAAGAAGCTTTAATTGTTCAAGCAAAAGAATATGCTGAAGGCTTGTTAGCAGGTACAGATGTAACGCTATTATTGAAGAAAGGCAAACCAAAAATCAAAGAAGATAATCTTTCGACACAAGAAGAAAAAGCCGAAAAGCCTAAAAAAGGCGAAAGTCACCGCATCAGTTTAGAAATGTTTCGGTCGGGCAAATCCATGAAAGAAATAGCTGCCGAGCGTAATTATGCACTCACAACCATTGAAGGGCACTTAAGCTCTTTTTTACCAACAGGGGAAATTGGCATTCGCGAATTTGTAGATGAAGCCACGCAACAAAAAATTGAAGCTGTCATAGACCAAGTTGGCATCTTATCGGCAAAAACAATAAAAGAGGGACTTCCAGAAGAAATTACATATGGGGCCATTCGGGCAGTATTAGAAATATATCGAACGGCCTTAAATGCGCAGAAATGAGTTTTGAAACTATACCTTTACCAGTTACACTTTCGTCAGACCACTTTTTTTCAGTGGTCCGACGACTTATTTGAAAGAGAACGTTTTTGCACATATCCTTTATAATTCATTTTTGTCTGAACCAAGATTTTTGGGATTTAATGGGAAGTACAGGAGCAATTTACAACTAGGTGCATCGCCCCTAGAGAACGACATATCGAAATACGCATTAAAATATTAAACTTTCACCTTTACACTTTCGTCAGACTACTTTTTTTCAGTGGTCAGACGACTTATTTGAAAGAACATGTTTCTATTCTACACATCCTTTATAATTCATTTTTGTCTGAACCAAGATTTTTGGGATTTAATGGGAAGTACAGGAGCAATTTACAACTAGGTGCATCGCCCCTAGAGAACGACATATCGAAATACGCATTAAAATATTAAACTTTCACCTTTACACAGTCGTCAGACTACTTTTTTTCAGTGGTCCGACGACTTATTTGAAAGAACATGTTTCTATTCTACACATCCTGCGTATCCTTTAAATCCTTTATAAATCTCAGTTCAGACAATAGGGAAATAAGGGAGCAATTCTTTGTCGTTACTCCATTTTCGAATAATACATTCTAATTTAGCGCCGAAAGACATTCAGTGGCTTTATTAGAAGGAAAATAAGGCGAAGCTATTTTTTATTGTTTATTCAGCCCTGAATATTTTAATTGAATAAAATTTATCGCTTATACAATTCAACGTCAACAATTCTTGCATCTAAAACGTGATGTGCCCAGTTTACTAAAAACACGTTCGTTACAAAAATAAAAATGGATTTAAACTTCTTACAAAGAACAGCATATTATACATGTTAATTATTTAAAATAGTATTAACCAATAGTTTATATGTAGTAAGAAATCCTTGATAATTCAATAATTGGAATACTGCTTAATTATTTTTGATTTCACATGTTACCTTTTAACTGGCATTAAGTATACACGTCACAAGGGTTTCTTGCAGAAGTGCAAAAGATTCATAGAAAAAATAAAGATTATTTTGCAAGTTTTTTTATTCACATATTAAAATCTGCAAAAATTAGTGTAAATTCGTGGTTAAGTACCATAGTTGTGAATCTTATTATACGGGTTAAAAAGGTATTATATTTTAAATGGTTATCTTATGTTAAAATCAAAAAACCAAAATTGGTTGTTAGCAATTGTTTTCTTTTTTATTGCTAATGGAATATTTGCACAGAACTTGCAGATTTCTGGGGGGAATGCCCACACGGTAGCTATTTGTGAGAATGGTGACGTATTTGCGTGGGGGAAAAATGACGTAGGTCAGCTAGGGCCCACAGGTCCAGGAGGCTTTTCAAATGAACCAGTTATGGTTACAGGTTTTCCTGCAGGTTTGGATTTGAGACAAACAGATGCAGGTTCTGGATCCCATACCTTAGCATTAGGTTGCGATGGTCGTGTATATGCTTGGGGAGCAAATGCTACTGGTCAGTTGGGTAACAATGTAGCGAGTGGCTTTTCAGCAACACCTGTTCAAGTTGTTGGTATAGGCGGAGTTGGTTTTTTAAGCGGAGTAAAATACGTATCAGGTGGTAACGATGAATCGTTCGCTATTTTGAATGACGGTCGTTTAGTTTCATGGGGACAAAACGATAAAGGGCAATTAGGTAATAATACAACTACAGATAGAGCATTTCCAAATTATGTACTTAAATGCGACGGCACTCAATTAACAAATGTAATTCAGGTTGAAGCAGGTGATGAGAACTGTTATGCATTATTAGCTGATGGTAGTGTTTGGTCGTGGGGTGATAACTTAAATAATGCTGGTGCTGCACTTGGAAGACCAGCTGCAGTTAATCCTCATTGTGCGCAAAAAGTGGTATATGGTGATAATACGGATGCTGGTTTTACAACAACTCCTGTTACAAATATCATATCGATTTCAGCGGGTGACAGACACGTTTTAATGCTGGATGCTACTGGTAGTTTGTGGTCATTTGGCGGAGACTGGGGGGCTGGACAATTGGGTCAAGGAAAAGGGTATCAATATTCTGCCCATAAAGTATTAGCTCCAAAAGCATTCAACTCTCCATGGACAACAGATCCTTATACAATAGCTAATGAATACAATACAGGTCCATACCTAACAGGTGTTACATCTATTTCAGCAGGTCAGGCGCATTCCATGGCGGTATTGGATGACGGAAGTATTGTAACATTTGGAGCAAATGGGTTTTTTGATTGTGGAGCAGATTGTGCGTATTTAGGGGGTCAATTAGGCATTGGAATGACTTTGGGCAATAAAATTAGTGCCACTGATCCAGGAAAAGGTGTTGAAGGCCCTGTTTACGGACTAACTGGACCTGGCGTAAAACTTGAAAATGTAGTGAGTGTATCAGATGGTGATGCAATATCCATTGCAATCTTAGCTAATGGTGATGTTTACATTGCAGGAAGTAATTCTTACGGTCAAGTTGGAATCGGTTCCGGTGGCTCTGCCGCTGGAGACAAATCGGATGTAGGGTATTTTACAAAAATAACCATACCTACATGTGCAATTGCAACACCGTGTCCTCTTAAACCTAATTTAGGTGCTGATTTTTCAAAATGTGCTGCAGTTTCACAAACTTTGTATGCAAATGTAGCTCCTAGGCCTACTTATAATTATTCATGGGAATATTCACTAACAGGAACTGCACCTTGGAATGTTATTAAAAACGTTACAACATTCCCAACTGCGAATGCAGATAATCTTACAGTTACCACGAATGGGTATTATAGATTAATTATATCAGATGATAGGGCTTCCTTACCAGCAAACTGTGCACCTTGTACAGCATCTGGAGACACGATACAGATTAAGGATCCTGTCGCTAATTTTGGCGATCCAGGGAATTTGAAATTTTGTGGAACAAATGCTACTGTTCACGTAACAGAAACTGGCTCTTCTGCAACTACTAATTTAAGCAGCTATGAATGGTATGCCGCTTTGACTGGAGGAACTGCACTAGCAACGACCGTAGATGCAACAACAGCATTATTAGATGTAACCACACTTACTAAAACGGGAACTGCTCCGAATAGAACTGCTGAGGTATGGGTAGAAGATAAAAGTACGTTTAATGCAATTTTAGCCAAGAAAGCAGATTTGGGTGCAATTGGTAACCAACAAACCTACGGATCGCGCAGAATTAACTTTATACCAATTAAATCGTTTTCGTTAAATTCCGTAATAGTTGAATGGAAGTCTTATTCTGCTTCAACTATCACACTGACTTTGAAAGATGCAGGAGGTGCCTCTTTAGCAACTGGTTCTTTTATTGCAGCAGCAGCAGGTGATTTAACCAGCACAATTACATTTAGCCCTACTCCTGCTTTAGCTGCTGGGGGTAGTTATTACATTGAATCAGATCAAGATACAAGACAATATAATACTGTTGGAAACGCCTATTCAACTAATTTCCAAAATGCAGGCATTGATATTTTAGACATAACATCTTATGGCACTAGCAGTGCAATAGATATATTCCCTCCTTTCTATGCATGGAATGTAACAGTAGGTTCTCCCTACCCATGTGGTCGTTTAAAAGTTTTAATAAAAGAAGATTGTCCGCCGTGTAACAAACCAACAAGCGTAACAGTTAATGGTGGCACATCTCCAATAAATAAATGTGTTGGCGATGCAGCTTTTACAACTACAGGCTCTTATGTGAATGCGGGAAATCCTGTTGCAAATACAACAATGGCGTATGTTTGGTATAAGCAAGGTTCGCCTGCACCAGCTCCAGCAGCATACACGAATTTAACAGCACCAACACCAGTAGCGACTACAGCTTCTCAAACGGTTCCGGTTAGAAACTTTACTTCCCCAGTAGTAGGTGATGCAGGTACATATATATTGCGTGTTGAAGATGGTACTGCAGGTAATGCATTGTGTTATACAGAAAAAACAGTTGTATTAAATGTAAACCCAGTACCAACAATTTCATCTGCAGCTACTGGATCAGTTTGTTCAGGTGTTGCACAAAATTATTCTATTACAAGTGTTGTTCCATCCAGTTATGTTTGGTCACGTGCAGTAGTTGCAGGTATTAGTAATTTAATAGCAACAGCACAAACAACAAATCCAATTACAGAAACGCTAACTAATACAACAAATGCAGCTATTGTAGTTCGGTATGTTATTACACCAACATCTACTACAGGAAGTTGTCCAGGTCCAGCATTTAATTATGATGTGACGGTTAATCCAAAACCAACGATTAGTTCAGCAACAACGGGAATCGTTTGTTCAGGAGTTGCACAGAGCTATTCTATTACAAGTGTCGTTCCATCAAGTTATGTATGGTCACGTGCAGCAGTTACAGGTATCAGCAATGTAGTTGCAACGGCACAAACAGCAAATCCAATTACAGAAACGTTGACCAATACAACAAATGCAGCAGTAGTTGTTCGCTATATTATTACCCCAACATCCACAACAGGTACATGTGCTGGTCCAGCATTCAACTATGATGTAACGGTTAATCCAAAACCAACGATTAGTTCAGCGGCAACAGGTTCGATATGTTCAGGTGTAGCACAGAGCTATTCCATTACAAGTGCTGTTGCATCAAGTTATTCATGGTCACGTGCAGCCGTAACGGGAGTTAGTAATGCAACAGTTAGTGCACAAACAGCAAATCCAATTACAGAAACGTTGACCAATACAACAAATGCAGCAGTAGTTGTTCGCTATATTATTACCCCAACCTCTACTGCAGGAACATGTTTAGGAACAGCCTTTAATTATGATGTCACAGTAGTTCCTACACCGACAATTTCATCTTTAGCAACAGGCTCAATTTGTTCAGGAGCAGCACAGAGTTATGCAATTACAAGTGTTGTTCCATCAAGTTATGCATGGACTCGAGCTGTAGTTGCTGGCATTAGCAATGCAATCGGATCAGGAGCAGCGAGCCCAATTACAGAGACGTTAACCAATACAACAGCCGCATCTGTAGTTGTTCGCTATATTATTACTCCCACATCAACAGCAGGTTCTTGCCCTGGCACACCATTTAATTATGATGTCACAGTGATTCCAAAACCTACGATTAACTCAGCAGCAACAGGAACAATCTGTACTGCAGTAGCACAGAATTATATCATTACAAGTGATAATCCATCGACATACACTTGGACACGTGCAGCGATATCCACAATAAATGGCAATGTTGCAGGTAGCGGAACATCCAGTCCGATTACAGAAGTATTGACAAGTACAGCAACTGGCCCAGTAGTAGTTCGTTATGTTATCATACCAAAATCTATAACAGGAGGCTGCGCAGGTCCAGCATTTAACTACGATGTAACAGTTAGTGCTACAGCAGCCCCTACAGTAGTTATTGTTGCAACACCAAGCTTAACAATTTGTGATGGAGATAATATATCGCTTAAAGCAAATCCAACAAGTGGAGGAACGTTTCCAACGTACAAATGGACATCTTCTGAACCGACTCATCCAGGTACATTATCAACGACAGATACATATGCGAGTACAGGTTTTAAAAATGGAGAAGTTATTACGGTAGAATTGACGAGTGATTTAGGATGTGCAAATCCTAAGACAGCAACGACAACAGCAACGATGGTTGTAAATCCTATACCTGCCCCTACAGTAAGTATTGTAGTAGACGATGCAGATAAAACGATTTGTCCGGGCGGAAAATTAATTTTCACTGCAACGCCAGTACAAGGCGGTACGCCACCAGCATATGTTTGGAAACGAAAACCGCTTGTTGGTCCAGCAGTAACAGTTGGAACAAATTCAGATACGTATACAACTACCACAGCAGTTGATGGAGATATCTATACTGTTGAAATGTTAAGTAGTGTAAAATGTGCACCAACGACGCCATCCGTTTCCAATCCGATTACAATCACAGTAACACCAGTTCCCGTACTTAATGTAACTATCGTAGCAGATAAAACGACAATCTGTTCAGGTAATGCTGTTAACTTTACAGCTACCCCAACAGGTTCTGGCTCAACACCCGCTCCAAAATATGAATGGTTTATAGGTGCAGCAGGAGCTGAAACAAGTCAAGGAGCTGCTACAACAACGAATCCATTTAGCACAACTTCATTAACCACAACAGCTGCTTTAAGCCCACAAGTTTATAGCATTTATGTTAAAGCTTTGAGTACTGCGTCATGTGCAAGTACAACACCTTCTCAATCACCAGCGATCACAGTAACGGTGAATGCAGGAGTAGTAGCAGGTACAATAACAACAGCAAAATTAACAATATGTAACAATACAACTCCTGATGCAATTACCGCAGGTACTACCGCAGCAAGTGGAGGAACAACACCCGTTTATACGTGGGAAGAATCCATTGATGGAGGAGCTTTTGGTCCAGCCAACGGCACAGTAAATGGCACAGGATTTACTCCAATCGGAGCTCAAACAGGAACAAAAGTTTCTTACAGAAGAGTTGTTACGTATTCAGACGTGCCATCACCATGTAATAAATCGACGAGTAATATTATAGATATTACTGTTCTCCCAGCATTAGTAGCAGGGGTAATTGAGGCTGACGAAAGTATCTGTATCAATACGGCTCCCAAAGTAATGAAAGAAACAGCGACAGGTGCAACTAAAGGTGGTGCAGGTTCAGGTTATGCATATCAGTGGCAATACACAGATGGAGTTATTCCATTCACAGATATTCCATTAGCTACAAATGCGACGTATACCTCCCCAGCGATATCTGTAACGACTAAATTCCAAAGATTAGATAAATCAGGAACGTGCGATGCTGTTGCAACGAACATTGTTACCAAAACGATTGCATCAAAAGAAATCATTACGTTAACACCCTTTACGACTCCCGTTGATTTGTGTGTAAGCGCAACGCCAACAGTATTTACAGCAGTTGCGAGTTCAGATGTACCAACGAGTACATTGACTTATGCATGGACTTTGGCTGGAGAAGCAGTAGGTAGCAATAGCAATACGTATTCATATACACCAGTCATTGGTAATGACAACGTAACCACAAAGGTGATTAAAGTTGTAGTGAGTACATCAAACACGTGTAATACAGGAGATAAGAGTGCAAGCTTCACGGTGAATCTGACCAATGCGTTAACGCCTACTATATCGATAACAACACCAATCAATCCAACTTGTGTAGGTTTCCCTGTAAA
>NZ_CALMGQ010000170.1 GCF_937863595.1 uncultured Cytophaga sp. | reverse complement strand
TATTAAAATTGAATACAATCAGGCAATTTTAAGGATAAATGAAAATGTCCTTTTTAAGCAAAATTGCTCTGTTAATATATTTGAAAACGGGAAGTTAACGATTGAAGAGAATGTGTTTTTTAACGCGGGGTGTTCTATTGTTAGTTTAAATAATATACATATTGGTAGAAATACAATTATTGGTGAAAATGTTAAAATGTACGATCATAATCATGCATATAAAGATTTAGATAAATTGATTCGTGAACAAGGGTTTACAACTGCTCCAATATATATAGAAGAAGATTGTTGGATTGGATCAAACGTTGTTATACTTAAAGGGGTGCGTATTGGAAGGCATTCCGTAATAGGTGCAAATTGTATAATCAATAAGGATATTCCAGCTTACTCATTAGTTCATTCAGATAATAATAATCAAATAGTAAATAGTATTAAATAATATTATTTATAAACGAAGATTCGTTAATGACATTTAAAAAAATACCTAGTATTAATGGTTTGAGAGCCATAAGTATATTCATGGTTTTATTCCATCATTTGGAAGTACAACATATACTTATGTGGGATTTATCTTCTATAAAATGGATGATACCTTTTGTTCATTTTATTCAAGACGGGCAATTGGGTGTGAATGTATTTTTCGTTATTTCTGGATTTTTGATAACTACGTTACTCTTGCAAGAAGAATATCTGACAAAAACTGTTTCAATAAAAAAATTCTTTATTCGAAGAACGTTGCGTATTTTCCCCGCATACTTTTTTCTGTTGTTGATATATGCGATTTTGCAGTTTGTGGGTTATCTCAACATTCCAATGGAAGCTTGGTTAACTGCTGTTACATATACAAAGTATTTTAATTGGGATATCGATTGGTTTACGGCACATGCATGGTCATTAAGTGTGGAAGAGCATTTCTATTTATTATGGCCTTGCATCTTCATTCTTGGCAATGTTTATAGAAAATATGTAGTTATAATCATTTTAATAATAGTGCCTACATTACGTTTATTAGTAGGATTAAATACATATTCTTGGTTTAATGAATTGACTTTATTTGCCAGGATTGATGCAATTGCAATGGGATGTTTTTTTGCATTGTATCAGAAACAAATAATAAATCTATTACATGGGAAATGGTTGTATATTTTTGGATCATCAATAGTTGCATTGTTTTCATTAAGCTTAGTATTTCACTATTTTAGTAATAATCATATTGAGTTGTTTTTGATGCCAATAGCTGCAACAATAGGAATTATAGCTAATTTGGCAATTGCTTTGTTAATGATGTATTCAATATTTGGGAATAAAGGGTATTGGTTTAAGATGTTGAATCTGCGTTTTTTTAATTTTATTGGTATCCTTTCTTATAGCATATATTTATGGCAACAATTATTTATGATTAAATCAGAGCATTGGTATAATCAATTTCCTGCTAATATTGTCTGTATTTTAATGGCTGCATTAGCTTCTTACTATTTAATAGAAAAGCCGTTTCTTAGATTGAAATCTCGATTTCAGAGTTCTCAAAAATAGAAGCCAATTAAAAAATTATAAATATGAAAATTGCTATTGTATCAACTGTTAATGGTAGTCCATGGGCTGGAAGTGAAGAGCTATGGTATCAGACTGCATTAAAATGCTTAGAGGTAGGGTATGAAGTTACTGCTTCTGTTTTTCAAGTAAATGCACGCTGTGTTCAACATCAAAATTTTAAGTCAAAGGGGGGAGAAATCATATATAGAAAACCTTTTTGGAATGGACGATTACATGTATTTACACATAAATACATTTCTTCATTTAATAATTTATTTAAAGACGATCCAGATGTATTGATATTATCTTTAGGTTGCATGACCGATTTGGGCATGTACCCTGATTTGGTTCGATATTTAACCAAAAACAAGAAAATTAAGGTTGTTACTATTTGTTTGTATAACTCAGACAATATTATACCCGATCCATTTACACGTGAACGCATTCGTTTTTTTTGTAATCGATCAGATGAAAGTATTTTTGTATCCAAACACAATTATTTATTGACGGAAAGGCAAAATGCTATTAAAATAAAAAACGCTCATGTTTTTAGTAGTCCTGTTTCCTACCAAGATTCGCATGAATTACTACCATGGCCTGAAGTGGATGGTTTGATACAAATGGCTTCAGTCGCTAGACTTGATGTACGTACTAAGGGGCAGGATGTACTTTTGGAAACACTTTCAACAGATAAATGGAAAAGTAGAAATTGGCATTTAAATATATACGGTAAAGGCGAGGATTTTGAATACATTAGCCAACTGATTGGATTTTATCAACTAAGTGATAAAGTTTCATTTGGGGGCTTTGTTGCAGATACCAGAGATATCTGGAAAAAGAACCATATGTTAGTGATGCCTTCTAGATCTGAAGGGCTTTCATTAGCTTTTCTTGAAGCAATGATTTGTGGAAGAATTTGTGTGGCAACAGATGTAGGTGGTTTTGCTGAAGTAATAACAGATTCTGAATCAGGTTTTTTAGCAGAAGCTCCATTAGCAAAATATTTTGATGCAGCATTAGAAAGAGCATGGCAAAATCAAGAGAACTATTCTTCCATAAGAATAAAAGCAAATGCTGCTGCTGCGCGTGTTTTTGAAGTGAATCCAATAGAACAAATGCTGCAGTTTATAAATAATTTTTCTATAAAATAGAAAATAAATAGTATGAGAAATAAAATTTTAGTTTTGGGTGGTGCAGGATTTATAGGAGCAAATGTTACACATCGATTAGTGCATCAAGGCTATGATGTACGTGTGTTTACACGCTCTAGTAGATCTGTTCAAAATCTTGCACCAATACTTTCAAAAATAGAACTCCAGTATGGGGATTACATGGATGAAGTAGCCTTACGAAAAGCAATGATTGATGTTGATTGTGTCATTCATTTAATCTCTACAACGCTTCCGGGTACTAGTAGCAATGTGGGTACCTATGATATATTTTCTAATGTTATCCCTACGCTTCGTATTTTAGAAAACTGTTTAAATAATAATATCAAACAATTGATTTACGCCTCTTCTGGCGGAACGATATACGGAGACTCTCGTGAATTAATTCATGAAGATCATGTTTTAGATCCGAAATCTATGTATGGATTAAGTAAGAAAAATATTGAAAGCTATTTGAATTACTATGCAAACAATTCAAATTTAAATATACAAATATTACGTCTCTCAAACCCATATGGTCCTTACCAAAATCCGTATGGTGCTCAAGGTATTATTGCTACTGCTTTTCGTTCAATTTTAAATAATACACCCATTCAAATTCTCGGAGACGGGAACGTTATTCGGGATTACATTTATATCGATGATGTTGTGGATGCATTTACGATAGCTATGAAACAATTGAAATCAAATACTATAAATATCTCTTCTAGTAAGGGAAGAAGTGTACTTAATGTCTTAGCTGATATCGAACAAATTTCAGGGAAGAAAATAATAAAAGAATTTCTTCCTGCTCGAACTGGAGATGTACTTCAAAATGTATTAGATAATCGTAAAGCGAATGAACAATACCACTGGACACCTAAAACATCATTTATAGATGGCTTAGCTCCTACTTGGAACTGGGTAGAAAAAGAAATTTCTGGTACAAAATAATACTACTTCCTTAATTCAATTATGTCTATTTCTGTAATTATACCAGTTAAAAATAGAGCTGAATTGCTAAAGAAAACCTTGGATAATATTTTAGCGCAAACGCTTAAACCATCTGAAATTATTGTTGTGGATGATCAATCTACAGATGGAATTGAAGATGTTCAACGAGAGTATTTCGATAGGGTCATATTTATGAAAAATTCTGGAGTGGGTCCTGGTGCTGCTCGAAATACAGGTTTTTTAGCAAGTACAGGATCGTATATTCAATTTTTTGATTCTGATGATTTAATGACACTCGATAAATTAGAAATCCAATTCAATCAATTGGAAAATTCGACGTCTATGATGGCTTATTGTCCACATGTAAAAGCCATTGAAGATCAGAATGAAGGTTGGAAACAAAGGGATACTATTTTATATTTTCATCCTTTTTCAAAAAGGTTACGCTACGATCAATGGCTTATCAGGGGAGCTTGTATGATTACTCAATCCTGTTTGTTTAAACGAGAATTGATTGAAAACGCGGGTTTATGGAGAACGGATTTAATGCCCCACGAAGATTTGGAATTTTTATTTCGAATTGGACAAGTAGAACCTTATCCTATTCATTCAAATATTCCAGCAGTTATTTATAGACAACATGCATTCCAAATTACAGACAAATCCACAACAATAAATTCTAGAGCAATAGATCAGTTAAATGCATATTGTTTTATTAAAGAAAATATGATGAAGAATAAAAACTACACTTTTTTCGATCAACGTGTACTAGAAATTAATTTATTGCGATCTTCAACATTTGTGCCCAAAGAATTGTGGTCACATGATATTAGTGGTATACACCATTCAATCCGAAATAGAGTAGGATATAAAATTGAAAAAGCCGTTAAAAAATTTCAACGTATTGTGACACATTCTGATTGGATTTTTCTACATGGAGTGAATAATGATCCAAAGCAATTTCAACAATACATTCAAAAGTTGGTTTAACTTTATAATTCATGAGTATGAAAATTGGTTTTTCAATATTGTCACATAAGACTCCGGACATTCAATTTGAAGCGTTGTTGAATCAACTTTCTACCTATCCAAATTATGAAATTGCAATTCATCATGATTTTAATCAATCCGATTTTAATTCAAAAGTAATAGTCAATAAAAACGTATATCTTATAGAAAATTATGTTCAAACAAAGTGGTCGCACGTAAATAATATACGTGCATTAATGAAAACTTTTACACATTTGTATCAACAAAATTGTGAATGGTTTATAACACTAAGTGCTAATTGTTACCCTATAAAATCAACTAAACAAATCACTGATTTCTTAGAAGCAAGTCAATTCGATGCTTATATAGAATGCAATAATATCCATTCAGATCATTTTGATTTTTATAAATATTTTCGACAAGCTTTCAATACAGCATATTTGTTTTCTATTCCTTTTTTTAGGAAAAACGGAACATTTTATTGTAAACCGATTCGTAAGAAAAGAGACCCGAATAAAATTGTATTTAATGATAATCTGATTCCATACCATGGTTCCGATTGGTTTATTATAAATCGTAAAACGATGGCGTATATTTTATCGAATAAAGAATTGATTGATACTATAGTTTCGTTTTTAGATGATGTAAATAAGGGGGCAGATTTAAATGTGTGTCCACCTGAAGTTGTGTTTCAAACCTTGATTGGAAATAATGAAACATTAAAAGTCAACAAAAACACCTACAGATATATTGATTGGACAGACTCTATAAATTGGCATCCGAATATCCTTGTATTAAAAGATTTCGATGCGATACAACAATCGGAAGCGTTATTCGCACGTAAGTTTGATGCAACTCTTTCTATGGATTTAATCCATAAAATAAATAAATCTATTTTAGATAAATAATTCACTAAAATGAAAAACAAATTAGCGATCATTGGTGCGGGTATATCAGGCATAACAGCAGGTGCAATATTAAAAGACACACATGATGTAACAGTTTTTGAAGCACATGCTTCTATTGGCGGACTTGTACATTGCGATCGTGCGGATGGATATTTATACCACCGCATTGGAGGGCATGTTTTTAATAGTAAAAACCAAGAAGTATTGAATTGGTTTTGGAGTAAATTCAATAAAGAAGAAGAATTTATTCAAGCGAAACGGAATGCAAAGATATTTTTTCAAAATACGTTTATCGGTTACCCTATTGAAAATTTTTTATATCAATTAGATCCTGAAATAGTAGAGCGGATAATTGGTGAGTTAATTTATATAAATGCGAAAGGTCAAGTTAACCCAATGGAGTATCCACATTTTGAAGCATTCTTATTGGGGAATTTTGGCCCAACCTTGTATGAAATTTATTTTAAACCCTATAATCATAAAATTTGGAAAACCGATCTGGCAACTGTTTCCATGGCTTGGCTCGATGGAAAGTTACCTATGCCGAATTTAACAGAATTGATAACGCATAACATAACCCGAAATGAAGAAGGCAACATGGTTCATTCAAGCTTTTTCTATCCTAAGAATGGTGGGTCGCAATTTATTGCAGATCGTTTGGCGGAAGGGCTAAATATACAATGCAGCACACCTATTCAATCCATTGTTACCAACAAGGCAGGTGTGGAAATTAACGGTGAACAGTTTGATACGCTCATTTATACGGGGGATGTTCGAAGGCTTTCTAGTATATTGAAAAAAGAAACTGGAGAACATCATTCAATAAATGAAAAGCTCACGATGCTTCGTTCTAATGGAACGTCTAGTGTATTGTGTAGTTGTGATGCAAATGATTTGTCTTGGTTGTATATCCCAGAAGAAAAATTTAAAGCACATCGTATTATTTATACGGGTAATTTTAGCAATACAAATAATATCGACCAACCCAATCGAAGTTCTTGTACAGTTGAATTTTCTGGAATTTGTACGTATGAAGAAATGAAAGCGGAGTTGAAATTGCTTCCAGGTAATTTGATCCCCATTGCATACAACAATGAACCTAACTCGTACGTCATTCAAGATTCAAATACTAGAACTCTTCTACAAGAATATAAGACATATTTACGTCCTTTTAATATTTATTTATTAGGGAGATTTGCTGAATGGGAGTATTATAACATGGATAAAGCGATGGAAGCTGCATTTCTATTGAAAGATAAACTATCTGTGTAAATTTAGTGCGACAGGATATTAAACGCCTGAATAAATGGAACAATGGATAAACAATAATAAATTATTCGATTAATATAATGTCCAGATTATTGTTGCAACTCCAGTTATCCTTTTCAATGGGGAGCTAAAATATAGTGTCTAAAGCTAATTCTAAAATTTGTCATCTGATATTATTGGCTTTCACGCAACAAGCGCATCTTTTGCGTTACAGTTTTCACAAATCCAATCGGATATTGTAACTTGCAATCTAGAATAACACTATGCAACCACAGTTTACCCTTGTTTCCACCGTATTTAATGAATCTGCTCGCTTAGCCAGAACAATTGGAGAATTGAACAATCAAACGTGTAAGCCCAATGAAATTATTATTACGGATGCTGGATCTACAGATGGAACATATGAAACACTGTTGCAATGGAAACATAATTCTACAATTCCTATCATAATACTTCAGAAGGAACGCTGCAATGTAGCGGAAGGGCGTAATCTTGCAATTAAGGAAGCATCTAATGAATTAATCGTTAGTACCGATTTTGGATGTCAGTTTCACCCACAATGGCTAGAAAGCATAGTTGAACCATTTAAAGATCCTAAAGTAAAGGCCGTGGGTGGTGCTTTTGCTGTAATTGATGCAGATATTCAAACGTTGTCTGCCAAGGCCGCTTATCTTTTGTTTAATGGCTATAAGGATGATATACACGAAGAATGGTTTACGCCAACTTCTAGGTCTGTTGCATATTATAAAGAAGTATTCGAAGCTGTAGGCGGCTATCCCGATTGGCTAACACTAGCTGCGGATGATACGATTTTTGGAAGAGTTGCAAAAAAGAAAGGGTATACCTTTCATATGGTAGATAAACCCTATGTGTATTGGGGGCGTCATACCACGGCGAAAGCATATAATAAAGAAGCCTTTAGATACGGATTAGGGGATGGTGAATCTGGTATTAACTTAAGAAGTACGATTGGGAAGTGCGTGGATTTAGGTTTAAGAATAGCGTTTGCACTAACACTTGTTTCAACATTGTTTTTATTCAGCTTTAAAGGAATGAGTTTGTATTATTTACTTGTCTCCATTCCTTTCCTAATTGGTTTTAGACCCTATTGGTACCATATTGTGAACTGGCTGCGCCTTAAAAGTTCTAAGTACAATTTTATGGTATTTCTTTACAGTATTTATTTATTAGAAAGTACTCGTTTTAATTATTTAAAAGCGTATTATAAAGGTTTTTTTAAATCACCAGAATACAGAAAACAAGCAGCTCTTGAATTGAAAAAAAGATTCAAAATATGAATGTAATTATTCTAAATACAAATAGTTTTGGAGGTAATTACGAATATTCTCGATGTTTGGCTAAAGCCTACGCTGCAAATGAATTTGTAGATAATTGCAAAGTTATACTACCATTAAATGCTTTACAGGAAGAAAACGATTGTTTCAAAAAAGTGCTTATATCAGACCAACCTAGCTTTCAAAATAAAATATTAAAAAGATTTTATTTTTTATTTCGAAGCTTTGTAAATCCGATAAAGACATTTTTGTTTTTAAAAAAATCTCCTGCTTCACTTGTTATTGTAAATGATTACGAACAAATAACTTCTTTTTTTTGGGCGCCACTTTTTAGAATGCTTAAAAAGAAACATACTTTTTTTGTTCTGTTACACGATCCAGATAGAGACAATTATCTACCCATTAAATCACTTTCTAATTATACTATGAAAAGAGTCATGTCTGTTATGGATGCGGCACTGTATCACGAATTATTGCCTGATAAACCGTATTATCTAAATATAATCCCGAAATTTAGTATTCCGCACGGTTTGTATTCTTATCCTGATTTTGACATTGAGCTTCACACTTTATTGATGCAGCAAAAAGGCGTCCATAAGTTGATGGGGGTAATTGGAAACATCCGAGATGAGAAAAATTATTCATTATTGATAGATAGCTTGCCAGAATTACCCGATGTTATGTTACTTATCGCAGGTAGTCCATCCAATTCATCTGTATCCATTGATAGCTATAAAAAGCAGATTCAAGACTTGAATGTACAGAATCAAGTTATTTGGATTGAGAAAAGATTGAGCGATGAAGAAATGCAAGCCATTATACAAGTCTGCGATTTAATACTTTTGTATTACAAACACAGTTTTACATCACAAAGTGGCTTATTAAATCTAATAGCGCCTCATAAAAAGAAACTAATTGTTAGTGATGGAGAGTCGGGATTGACAAAAGTAGTTCAACACTATGCTTTGGGTGAAGTCGTTGTTCTAAATAGGAATGCATTTGTGGATTCCGTAAACAAGATTATATTTACGGAGTCTACTAAAAAACAACTAGATGCATGGGATGCATATTTAAATTATGCAAGTTGGGATAATCATGTACGAATCGTGATTCAACAGATGCAATACCTACAAGCGTTAA
>NZ_CALMGQ010000169.1 GCF_937863595.1 uncultured Cytophaga sp. | reverse complement strand
CTCGGTTTGACAGTTGAATCGTCCGCAATCCGCCACTAGGCATATGCGTAACGTTGCCAACAATTTCACAACAGGGTTTTCTAATCAGCTTAATATTTTAACGGTTTGATTTGAACTCTAATTGAGTTCTTTCTTTTGCTTCGGCTAGATCGATTTCGAAGATTTGATCTTAATAAATCGAATTTCGAATATTCATTTCATTTTAATTTTTGTGTTATTTGATTATGCGTTCTAATCGGATTCAGATTCGCTTAAATGGATTGATTCGACACCAAAGCATAAAATATAAAATGGCTTTTAATAAACTGCAGCTTGACCAAATTGGATTTGTGTTCTATCGGATATTTTTTTTAATATGATAATCGGATTTTGAATCGGCTTTTTCATTCGTTTTTAATAAATGCATTAGCACTTTAAGAGAGTTTTTATTTAAACTGTTGGCAATAACTAAGGCTTCGTTGGGCATGAAAAGCCAACAATGAAGCCGCTGTTGAACGTAACCTTCGGTAGTGGTGCTTGTTAGATAGTATGGATTTGTCGTAGAAAGTAAAAAGTAATATAGAAGCAGAATTTAGGTTCTGCTTTTTTTATTTTGTTGAAATAGATAAAAAGTACTTCAATTATTTCAATTAGGTACAAAGCTTCCCTTACCCATAAAATTAATTTTTACAGGGAACTAAGGTTTGGCGATCGCCCAAATATTCAGGCGGTGGCCCACGCTTGTCGAAGAGTTCTATGGTAATTAATCTTCCTACCTTACAACACGGACAAGCTCTGAATATAGATTTAGGTTTTTCATCAGGTCTTTTTACATGTAGACTATCTTGTAATTGTTTTAATTTATTTCGTTTCCATGTGCTACTCAAGAAGCCATAGTGTCTGATTTTTACAAAGCGCTTGGGTAAAATATGTAATGCAAAACGTCGTATAAATTCACTATGGGGCAAGAGCATCGTTTTCTTTATGCCACCATTTTTGTAATCTTTATAAGAAAACAAGACACCTTTTAGATCCACAGAACTTAACCTGTGATTCGATATAGCAATCTTATGCGTGTATCTGCCTAAGTACTCAACCACCGCGTGTGCAGAACCAAACGGACGCTTTGCATACACCACCCAAGGTTTCTCAAAGAGTTTATTTCGTAGTGTTTTGTCAATGCTTATTTTAGCACTTAATTCAGCAACAAACTTCGCACGAAATACTTTTGAAAGTGCTTTTACCGAATACAGAAACTTACCATCAGAGCGTATGTTTTGCCATTGCTTACTTTCTGTTACACCACCACCAGGTACGATGCAATGTAAATGCGGATGCAGACTTAAATTTTGTCCCCAAGTATGTAAGACTGCGATCATGCCTTGTTGCACATGATTGTTTTTACCAAATGCAGCTAAGGTCTTCCAAGCGGAACTAAATAGGGAGTCGTAAACCTCACGTGGTTTTCTTATTGCGAGTGTATTGAGCTCATGAGGAAGTGTAAAAACAACATGAAAATATGGCACAGGTAATAGCTCCTGCATGCGTGCCTGTATCCAATCTTCTTTATTTTTACCTTGACACTTTGGACAATGACGGTTGCGACATGAATTGTAACTGATGCTTATTTTTCCGCACGAATCACAAGCATCAATATGTCCGCCCAATGCAGCCGTTCTACAAACACGTATAGCAGACAATGTGCGTAGTTGCCATGTGTTTAATCCAAGATGTTCAATACCTGTTCCCAGTTGCTCTAATACATGCGCTACTTCGAATTTGGCGTGCATTGCTCAAAGAGCGTGTCCAGAGGACTAAACACTAATGGTCGTCCGCATTGAGCCACATGCAGATATTCCATCGTGGTCTCAATGTTTTCATGTCCGAGCAAGTTTTTTAGAGAAACAATATCAAGACCATCTTCGAGTAAATGTGTTGCGTAGGTATGTCGCAGTGTATGTGTATGCACATCTTTTAAAATGCCCGCACGCTTGGCTGTTTCTTTAACAACCCACTGTACACCTCTTTGCGAATACCTACAATCAAAGTCTCCGCCTGCTATTCCGTTGGGTTGTCCGTTGAATAAATATTCTACAGGCTTTTCTGTATTTATGTACAGTTTCAAACCTCGAATCAAATGTTCGGATAAAGGCAGGTATCTATCTTTCTTATTTTTACCTTGAACAACTTTTAATTGCTTTCGATCAAAATCAAGATCTTGGATACGGAGATTTCTAGCTTCCATGCACCGTAAGCCGCAGCCATACAGCAAACCAATAAGTATTTTATGTTTTAAGAGTTGACATTGCAGGAGCATGCTCCAGACTTCTTGTTTACTTAAAACAACCGGTAGTTTCTTTTCCTGTTTGATTTGAGGAAGTTTTAAAAAAGTGTAGTCTAATCCTTCCGTCTTAAGTAGAAATCGAAGTCCGTAAACGGTGTGTTTAAAATAAGTTTGAGAGGGTGTTTTCGATCGCTTTTGCAGAAGAAACAAATATTCATGAATTTGTTCGGGATCTAATTCTGTAGGGATTTTGCCAAAATGTAAACTTATATTGGCCATATGACTGGCGTAGTTTCTAAAGGTGGTTTTACTTCTACCTAAAACAGACATACTACGCTGATATCGATGCATCAGCTCGGTAAATTGTGGGACCTCAGCTTTTGCTCTTTCTAGAAGATTACCCATTTTAGGTTCTTCTACATTTGTTTTTTTGTCATGATGATAATTATATGTTACTTTAGTAAATATACTATTTCTAGTTACGCCAAGCTACCGAAGGTTTCGTTCAACAATAGGT
>NZ_CALMGQ010000168.1 GCF_937863595.1 uncultured Cytophaga sp. | reverse complement strand
CTGGAATGTATACATGATTGTTTATTGTATAAAGCAGCAATATGAAAATGTGTACATTTAACTCTAAAAATTTCTTTATAGTGAAACAACTTAAAATACACTTTATATAAAATATTTCCCATATTTACTTTATCAAATAGCATTCAATATTAATTTTATAAAAAATAAAAAATTACATAACCCTAGATGACGGAGTGATAGGTAAATTTTTATTTTTTCTTTTATGCCTATATCTACTCCATGTACTTCTACATACCAATATAAGCTAAGCAACTTTAGAAGTTTTTTTTGATCAAAAAAGAGAACGTTTTTATTACTACTTGCTAGGTCTGATAACACAGTTTTACTTTTCTCAAGATGCTGTAAATCTTTAGAGTTTTCAAAACTAATAATACGTTGCATTGATACAAATGCATCTTTTATATTTAACCTTAAAGAATTCAATAAATATATCGTCCTTATTTCATATATTTTTTTTAGTTGTATATCTTGATTTGATTGACTTATTGATAATGAATGTTGATTATACTCTAATAAAGGAAATTGAATATTATAGAATTTGGTTTTTGTAATTAAATCAATCCATAATTTATAATCTTCTGCTGGGTAAAATTTATCGTCATATTGAAGTTTATAATTATCCAATAACTCTTTTCGAATCATTACAACAGGATGCGCTATTACATTTTGAATCAATAATTCGAAAACAATATTTTCATGTGTTTCAGGATATTTTATACACTCCCCTGTTTCTTTCACATTCACGAAAGATCCACAAACTCCTATTTCTGAATGTAATTCTAAATATTCATATTGAACCTTTAATCTTTGTGGATACGAAATATCATCTGCATCCATGCGAGCTATATATTTCGAACTGGCTATACTTAGAGCTTTATTTAATGATTTAACAATGCCAATATTTTCTACATTTTTAACATAAACAATCCGATCGTCGCTAAATGAAGAAATAACTTCTTCCGTATGATCCAAAGAGCCGTCGTTTACTATAATCAATTCGAAATTCCCAAACGACTGATTTAAAATGCTCTGAATTGCAGCACTTAAATATTCTCCCCCATTATAGACAGGAAGAATAACGGATACATCACTTTTTCTCATTATGCCTATCCATTATATCACTATATTGCTTTTCCATCAACGCACCTATTACGTTACCACTATATTGGGTCTCAATTTTCTGGCGTGCGTTGAATCCCAATTCCAAACGTTTAGATGGATTCCCTATCAAATTTAATACAGCATGTCTAATTGCTATTGAATCATTCGGTGGAATTGTTATCCCGGCATCATTCGATAGCATTTCTGACATTCCGCCAGAGTTTGTCCCTATAATTGCACGCCCTGCACTCATAGCTTCTAAGCAAACATTCGGAAAATTCTCCCAAATACTTGGAAAAATACATAGGGATGTATTTTTCAAAACGGTTGCAATTTCAATTAAATCAAGATTACCATGGAATACTAAATTGCTTCTATACTTAGCCAATTTAATACAAAGATACTCCTGCATGTTATAACGTTTATCAGGCGAAGGCATTGGTGTACCAACAAAATTAAAAATGATTTCAGGGTCTTTTTCTAAAATTGCAGGAATTGCTTCAGCCAATACTGGTATACCTTTTCTAATTTCTAATCTTCCAATAAATGTTACATTTTTATTTGTATTCAATTCAATTGGAATAGAATACAGCTCTGGAATTGGTATATAAGGATAAGGTTGTAGTAGTAAGTTGTCTTTCGGAATTATCCATTCAGAAGAGATTATATTTTGCAAAGAAATTGACGGAGATGTCAGTACGTCTGCCATTTGAGCCATTTGATATTCTGGATCAACTTCTTTATTGTACTTATTAAATAACAAAGGAGATTTAAATCTTCGAATTGCGCCAATAAACATTCGCGCGCGGTTTATCCAATTTGGGTTTGGGGAAGGATTTATTTTATTGATTAGAAATGTTGGGGTATGCGTTTTTACAATAAAACACACATCCGAAAATTGGCGAGCCAAGCATATCCCATCCGCACCATATTCAGGAGATTCGAGTATATCAAAGCCTATTTCATTATGACGTTTTGAAAAGATTGTCGTAATCTTTTGATTAAATGTTTCTCTATCGCATTTAACGCGATGTACCCATATACCATTTTGAAATACAGATGAATCTTCCTTCATGGAAGCACTAAATACTTCTACCGTATTACCTCGTTGAGCAAGTAAGTTAGATGCCTGATATACATAGGTCGCAATCCCTCCAAATCCAGTTTCGGGTGGGTATTCGAAACTTACGTATGCAATTTTCATCATAAAGTTTTGCGTGTTAAATTTAACTGCGAACTAAATTCTGTTACAGCTTCTTTAAATTCTGAAATATCAATAATCATATCCGAAATATTTGAAGGTATTGAAATAGATTGTGCTATAAAATACGCCCAATACATTTCTTGAATATTTGCAAGCCTCCAAAAACAAAGGGGTTGTAAATTCCAACCTTCATTTCTAATTTCAAGAACTTTAGTATGCTTTTGCATAAAACACATATTTGTTATACCTGCACCATGCTGTGCAATCAACAATGCTGTTTCACTAAATAACTGTACTTGTTCCATAAATGAAAGCGTTTCAGCTCTTATAACTTCATATCCCAAAGAAACAACGATCTTAATTACTTCGGCTTCATTCAGCACTTTCCGATACAATGCATTTGTTCTAGATAAATAAACTTTACGAAACGGTTTTTTATTTAAATCAATTTCACACATTTTTAAAATAGCACTATTAAGCTTTCCTTGCATGATTGGATTAACATCTCCATGTGCTGGACGTGTCTGAACCGTTACTATTTTGCTGTATGAATGACTTTTAGTAGAGTCTATCCATAAAACATCCATATTAAGTATTCGCAATGAATCAATAATAAATGGTTGGCTTTTAAATGAAATAGGAAGCACTACTAAGCACTCAGGATATGCCGTTTTTAATTCAAATAAGCGAGGTAGGGTTTCACACAACCAATGATAATAATTAACACTCCATACATCATAGTACCACAAAAAAATACCTGAGTATTTTTTTGTTTTAAAAAAAAACTTGTATTTAATATATAAATAGTATTGCTTAAAAATTGACAAATCCTTATTATCGCCTACCAACAGACCTGATTTTTCATACTTCCCATTAACGAACAAAAAATTGGTGCGGGTAACAAATGTATTACAATATGTTTCGATTGTTTGAGTGGGAACGGGCAAATAACTCACGTCACCAATCTCTTTTATCGAAAGATGTTTTTCGTTAAAAGAGATAACAGGTTGAATTTCTTTTGTCTCAATAATCATTATTGCTATGAATTATTCCAATTAGCGTTCCTATTATTATTTATAAATTATTTTATTGTATTTAAAAAACCATTCAATAAAATTGATATAACTAAAGATTAAACACATTAACAATCTCAATTGATCTATCATATTGATGCAAGATAGGTATTAAAGAACCATCCTCATATAAAACCATATTGTCCTTTATATTATATACTGATTTGTCACTATTTGA
>NZ_CALMGQ010000167.1 GCF_937863595.1 uncultured Cytophaga sp. | reverse complement strand
CTTTTTTAGCTGCAGGCTTTTTAGCTGCTGCTTTTTTAGCTACTTTTTTAGCTGCAGGCTTTTTAGCTGCTGCTTTTTTAGCTACTTTTTTAGCTGCTGGTTTTTTAGCTGCTACTTTTTTAGCTGCTACTTTTTTTACCGCTGCTTTTTTAGCTACTGGTTTTTTAGCTGCTACTTTTTTCGCAACTGATTTCTTAGCGGGAGCTTTTGCTTTTGCCATGATGTAATCCTCCTTTTTTGTAATAAAATAAATCCTATATAAAAAATACTCGACTAAAAGTTAATTCAATACTATATAAATTTTTTTAAACTTCCAAATACCAAACAACCAACCAACTACGTTTCCCACTTCTTTAACGGTGGATAACTTAAAAGGTTATAGTTGTTAGAAGTTTTTTTTTTCTAAAAAACATTCATAAGAAAAAACAAAAAACTTCTATACCCCTTTACTCATAAGCATTGTATGAATTATAAAAAAAGGTCCTATAAAAAAAGCTTTTACAGGACCTTAAATTTTTGATGTCAAAACAAGCTAAAAAATATTTTTAAAAATTTTAAAATATTTTAAACTTTTTTTTTATAAATCGATTTCGATCTGATTTTTTAGTAAATCTTCCATCGTTTCGCGTTTGCGAATCAAATGATGTTTGCCTTTATGAACAATAACTTCTGCAGGTCTAAATCTAGAATTATAATTTGAACTCATACTGAAACCATAGGCACCCGCATTTTTCAAACCTATGATATCTCCTACTTTCGTTTCTTCAATAAATAAATCCGAACCAAACGTATCAGTCTCGCATATATAGCCAACTACGGTATACATATGTTTATCGCCATCTGGATTACTCACGTTTACAATATCGTGATGTGAGCCATACATCATCGGCCGGATCAAATGATTTAAACCAGAGTTTACACCAATGAAATTACACGCTGGTGTTTCTTTTATAACGGTACAACTTACCAACAACATTCCAGATTCACTTACTAAAAACTTACCTGGCTCAAACCATATATCTAATTTCTTGCCATAGTTCAAACAAAAGGCATTAAATGATTCGCTCATTTTTTTTCCCAGCTCTTCGATATCGGTCACATGATCTCCTTCTTTGTATGAAACTTTAAAGCCACTACCGAAGTCTAAAAATGTTAATGTGTCAAATTGCATTGCTACAGAATAAACTACTTCTGCGGCGCGTACAAAGGCTTCTGCATTTTTAAAATCAGAACCACTGTGCACATGCACGCCATTTACAACAATTGCATATTCGTCTACAATTTCATAAATCTGATTCACTTGTTCAATGGAGATTCCAAATTTAGAACCTTTGTGCCCTGTCATGATTTTAATATTTCCACCTGCATCTATATGCGGATTGATGCGAACGCAACACGGAACGCTACTTCCATATTTTTTTCCAAACTCCATTAAGAATGGCAGGTTATCAATATTTATCTGAACGCCTAATGTAACTGCTTGTTCGATTTCTGAAAAATCAACGCAGTTAGGTGTAAACATAATATCCGATGCAACGAACCCCGCTTTCAATGCCAATTCCAATTCTTGAATTGAAACAACATCAACTCCTGCACCAGCACCTTTCAATAATTTTAAAATCGTTTGATTGGTTAATGCCTTTGCAGCATATTTAATACGAACATCTACGCCAGAAAAAGCATTATGCAAACGTTTATACTGGGAAAGAATTTTTTCACTATCATAAACATATAAAGGCGTTCCATATTCGGTTGCCAATTCTATCAAGGAAACTCCTTGAAAAGCATACATACTATTGGTTGTTTGCATAAATGATATTATAAAATTGAATTGCAAATATACTAAGCATAATGCGTATTGTTAAAATTGAGAAGAATGTTTTCATACATATTTAAAAAATGGAGTTATAAGTGGTTCGGGGTTGAATTTGGGTCCAGCAAAATATACCTATGCGGTTTGCCTTTGTGTCTTTTAGCAAGTGGTTGGTCGAAAAGATATAAACACGGCAAACATAAGCTCTTTGGCAGCCTTATTAAAAATTATTGGTATCTGCGTTTGGAAATTGAAAATTCCCCCATATCTTTGTAACCATGAAGACAATGACAGGAACAAAACAATGGTGGTGGTGCGTGAACTAATCGGTTCGTGAACATGCTGCTGTGTCCTGTTTGAAAATATATCAAAAAAGAGGCTTGCTGTTCACGGCAAGCCTCTTTTTCTTTTATACGCCCTTTAGAAATACATTTATGAAAACTTATACATTAAAGCTTACTTATAAAAAAATACTTGCCGATACCACTACACCTGTAAGTATGTACCTGAAACTTCGCGATAAGTTTCCGCAGACCATGTTACTTGAAAGTTCGGATTATCATGGCAATCAAGATATCTATTCCTATATCTGTTGCAATCCAATCGCCGGAATTAAAATTGATAAAGGCTATTTTTCTGAATACTATCCAGACGGCACAACTAAGGATACAGATATTGAAGAAGTAAATGTTGCCGAGCAAATAACCAAATTTGTTAAACGCTTTAAGGTTGATGATAAGAAGTTCCCCTTTACTAGTAGTGGAATTTTTGGATATACTTCTTACGATGCAGTACGCTATTTTGAAGATATTAAAATTAAAACGTTCGAAACAGAATATCGAAAAATTCCAGATTTACAATATCACATTTACCGCTTCATCCTTGTTTTTAATCACTTTAATAATGAATTAACCATTATTGAAAACTATCCTGAAGGAACGGAATATACAGATGGCAGCTCCATTGCTCAAATTGAAGCGTATTTAAATAGTCGCAATTTTGCTTCGTATGAATTTAGATTAGCAGATCGCGAAGAGTCTAATTTTACAGATGAAGAATTTTTAAAAGTTCTGCAAAAAGGGAAAGAACATTGCAGACGTGGAGATGTTTTTCAAATTGTACTATCCAGAAGATTCTCCAGACAATATATAGGTGATGATTTTAACGTGTATAGAAGTTTACGTTCTATAAATCCATCTCCGTATTTATTTTATTTTGATTACGGCAGTTTCCGTTTGTTCGGATCTTCGCCTGAAGCGCAAATTGTTGTAAAAGACGATAAAGCAACAATTTATCCAATTGCAGGAACATTTCGCAGAACAGGCGATGATGTAAAAGATTACGACTTAGCCATGCAGTTATTGAATGATCCAAAAGAAAATTCAGAACACATTATGTTGGTTGATTTGGCTCGTAATGATTTAAGTCGCCATTGCCACGATGTACAAGTAGAAACATTAAAAGAAGTTCAATACTATTCACACGTTATCCATTTGGTTTCCAAAGTAACGGGCAAAATGGATAATAAAGATGCCTTTATGAACATTGTCGGTGATACATTCCCTGCAGGTACATTGTCTGGAGCACCGAAGCACAATGCAATGCAAATCATTGACCGCAACGAACACGGCAATCGTGGGTATTATGGGGGTGCAATTGGCTTCATTGGTTTTAACGGAGAATTCAATCATGCTATCATGATTCGAACCATTATGAGTAAAGACAATATTTTATTCTATCAAGCAGGTGCAGGTGTTGTTGATTTATCTGACATCAATAGCGAGTTGGAAGAAGTAAACAATAAATTAGCCGCACTTAAAAAAGCCATTCAAATGGCAGAAGAAATTTAATTTTGCAGATACAACTATGAAAGATATATCCATATTGGTTTTAGATAATTACGATTCCTTCACGTATAATTTAGTGCATATAATTAAAGCATTAGGTTATAAAAATGTGGAAGTACATCGCAACGATAAAATTACCCTTAAAGAAATAGAACGTTTTGATAAAATACTATTATCTCCAGGACCGGGTATTCCTTCCGAAGCAGGTATCTTATTAAATGTTATAAAAACATTTGCGGGCAAGAAAAGTATTTTTGGTGTATGCTTAGGATTGCAAGCCATTGGCGAATCTTTTGGCGGCACGCTAACAAATCTTGAGAAAGTGTACCACGGCGTAGCAACAAAAACAAAAATCTTGGATAAAGGTATTCTATTTGAAGGCATACCCGATGAAATAACAACAGGTAGATATCATTCTTGGGTTGTGGATCAGAAAAATTTCCCTGAAAGTTTACTGGTAACTGCTGTAGATGAACAAGGACAAATTATGGCATTGAGACATAAAACATTGGACATCGTAGGTGTTCAGTTTCACCCAGAATCTATCTTAACAGAATTTGGAGAAAAAATGATGCAGAACTGGCTCGAGTCCAAGGGGACAAATTCCAAATAACAAAAAACAAATTCCAAACGGAAGGGATTTGCACCTCAGTTAGTGACACACAGACTGAAATAGATAAAACTTTCCTGGCGCCAGTGTTAAGCGAAGCGTCACTGGTGTCTTGCATTCAGCAGTCTTTGACTGCATATCGTTTAATAAAAATGTAGTCAAAGACTGTGAAATAATAAACGCAATAATGGTGATCTGTGTGTTACAGACCACACTGTAGGCGCCAGAATGAACAGAGTACATACAAGATCAATTTGATTGATATATTTTATGAAAGAATTATTACAGAAGCTTACCAGTCATTATCGTTTAACAAAAGACGAGGCTAAAAATGCAATGTTGGCAATCGGAAACGGGACCATCAACCCAGCTCAAGTTGCAGTATTCATTTCTGTATATATGATGCGCAGTATCACCGTTGCTGAACTTCAAGGATTTAGAGAAGCATTATTGGATATGTGTTTGGATGCGAATTTATCGGAATACAACCCTATAGATATTGTTGGAACCGGTGGCGATGGAAAAGATACGTTCAATATTTCCACCTTATCGTGTTTTGTAGTAGCGGGTGCGGGTATCAAAGTTGCCAAGCATGGTAATTATGCTGTTTCATCCAGTTGTGGTTCTTCCAATGTCGTTGAATATTTGGGATATACATTTACCAATGACAAAGGGGCGTTACGCAAACAAATAGAAGAAACAAACTTCTGTATGTTACACGCACCACTGTTTCACCCTGCGTTGAAAAATGTTGCGCCTGTTCGTAAAGAAATAGGAATACGTACCATTTACAACATGCTTGGACCGCTTGTAAACCCAGCCATGCCAACCTATCATATGCTCGGCACGTTCAATTTAGATTTGGCCCGTTTGTATGGTTACATTCATCAAAGTTTACATAGCAAGTTTACAATCATACATGCACTTGATGGATACGATGAAATATCGTTAACAGGTGGCGTAAAAATAATATCCAATCACATGGATCGAGTTATTCAACCAGATGATATGGGTTTGAATATATGGAAAGCAGAAGAGTTATCTGGTGGTAAAACAGTAGAAGACGCTGCCAAAATTTTCATCGAAGTTTTGGAAAATAAAGGCACGCGCGCTCAAAAAGAAGTTGTGTTGGCAAATGCAGGTGTGGCAATTGCGTTAGCAAAACCAGATATTTCTTTATTAGATGCCATTGCTACAGCTCGTGAATCCTTAGAAAGCGGCAAGGCATACGACTGTTTTAAAAAAGTTGTTAAGTAAGTTTATAAAAAGAGTGTCGTTGAGTTAAGATTTAAAATGACAGTTCTAACGTTGGAAAGTAGTGAGTGTTTGGTCAAAAAGACACAAGCACGGCAATTTTCAGTTGTTTAGAAAAGCACTTGATTCATTGATTAATAAAATTGAACATGAATATTCTCGATAAAATAATTGAACATAAGTGGATTGAAATTGCCGATCGAAAAGCAACTGTTTCGGTTGAAGATCTTCGTGCATCTCCATTATATACTCGACCAACGCTTTCATTTAAAAAGTATTTAAGTAATCCTGCTTTAAGCGGTGTAATTGCAGAACATAAGCGTCAATCTCCTTCTAAAGGTGTAATTAACGCAAATGTTGATTTGAAACAAGTTGTAACGGGATATCAAGCAGCAGGCGCTAGCGCATGTTCGGTTTTGACGGATACCAAATTTTTTGGCGGAACAACGGAAGATTTATTGCAAGCACGTGCCTTGATTCAAATTCCGATTTTACGCAAAGACTTTATGGTAGACGAATACCAAATTGAAGAAGCGCGTGCTATGGGAGCAGATGTTATCTTATTAATTTCTGCGTGTTTGACTCCGAAACGTATAAAAGAATTGTCGGAATATGCACACAAACTAGATTTAGAAGTGTTACTTGAGGTGCACAATGCCGAAGAATTAGAAGGAAATTTAATTGATACGGTTGATGTTATAGGGGTAAACAACCGAAACTTAAAAACTTTTGAAGTAAGCATACAAACTTCGATTGATGTTGCAAAACATATTCCCGATCGGTATATTAAAGTGTCAGAAAGTGGCATTGACGACCCAAAAACAATTGTTGAATTAAGAAAGCATGGGTATACTGGTTTCTTAATTGGTGAATCCTTTATGAAAACAAATGACCCAGGTGCGGCTTTAAAAAAATTAGTGGCGGAAGCGAAGTAAGAAAATGGTCTGTCAGTCACCGACCATGGTTTGAGGAACCATTCTACGAAACCTATAAGGTTTTTATAGTGGAAAGAGTTGCTTCTTAGATTAACTACTGTAGTATCGTTAAAAGCAAATATTGATTGTACAAAACCTTATAGGTTTGAAAACTGAATCAACCAATTAAAATTATGAAACTGAAAGTTTGTGGCATGAAGTATCCAGATAATGTACGCGCAGTGGCAGCACTGTTGCCAGATTATATGGGCTTTATTTTCTACAAACCTTCAAAAAGATATTGTGGCGAAACGCTTACTCCAGAATTTGTAAAAGCGCTATCTCCTTCTATACTTAAAACAGGTGTATTTGTAAATGAATCCTTGGAAGAAGTATTGCGCATCTGTGCTGCATACGGATTTAAAGCCGTTCAATTACATGGACATGAAACACCCGAATTTTGCTTGGCTTGTAAAAATGCAGGATTAGAAGTTATCAAAGTATTTCATGTAGGGGAAACAATGGATTGGTCGATCTTAGAACCCTATAAAAAAGTAGCCGATTATTTTCTATTCGATACAAAAACTCCTGAGTACGGTGGTAGTGGGATGCGTTTCAATTGGGAGATCCTACAAGAATACGATAATGAGATTCCCTTGTTTTTAAGTGGAGGTGTAGATGAATCTATTCTGACTGAACTTAATGACTTGAAAACTGTTTCTATATACGCACTCGATGTGAACAGTCGGTTTGAATTGGAGCCAGGATTGAAGGATGTAGATAGAATTAAAAAGTTTAAAGAAGCAATAGCAACAGTTCCTCATGGATACCATTCTTAAATCTACATTTGAATTAAAAAGCGTTGTGCCTTGGGGAAGGACATTGAATGAATATTGTGCATTCTTTCAGTTAACAGAAGACGATCTTAAAAAAAATATTCTTAGTATTGGTGACGGTCCTGCAAGTTTCAATAGCGAAATGCATCAAAATGGGAATCGAGTATTATCTGTAGACCCCATTTATGGATTCTCGAAAGCACAGCTTCAACATCGGATTGAGGAAACACGCAAAGAAGTAATGACTCAGGTGCGTCAGAATGCAGAAAAATTTATTTGGCACACAATTAAAAATCCAGATGAATTAGAGCGTATTCGAATTAAAGCAATGCAAGAATTTATCAAAGACTTTGATACTGGAAAAGCTGAAAATAGATATTTATATCATGAAATGCCTATACCTATTGAATATGCTGACAATTCTTTTGAGTTGGGATTGAGTTCACATTTTCTAATACTCTATTCTAAATTGGGTTTAGATTTCCATATTCAATCGATTACTGAAATGTTGCGTCTTTGCAATGAGGTTCGAATATTTCCACTGTTAAATTTAAATGCGGAGAAATCGGAAGTATTAGATGCCATTATCGATCACTTCAACAAAATATATACGGTAGAAATTAAAGAAGTGGATTACGAATTTCAGAAGAACGGAAATCAATTTCTTTCAATTAAAAAATAAAACGTTATGCATTATTTCATATTTCATCGTATAGCTACCCGATCTGAATTCATAAATAAGCGATGGCGCAGCATATACTAGCAATAATATTATAAAAATATAAATCACTCGCTTTAGGCCTTAAGCCTTCAGCTTTAAGCATAAAAAAAATGAATTACAACGTCGATAAAAAAGGATACTACGGAAATTACGGAGGTGCATTCATTCCTGAAATGCTTTACCCAAACGTAGAAGAACTTCGTGAAAATTATTTAAAAATAATCTACGATGAATCTTTTCAAGCAGAATACAAAGATCTACTTAAAAATTATGTAGGTCGCCCTACCCCTTTGTATTTCGCAAAACGCTTGTCTGAAAAATACAACACAAACGTTTATTTAAAACGTGAAGATTTGTGTCACACCGGAGCACATAAAATCAACAATACCATTGGTCAGATATTGATTGCAAAGCGTATGGGCAAAACCCGTATTATTGCAGAAACAGGTGCAGGTCAACACGGTGTTGCTACTGCTACAGCATGTGCACTTATGGGCATGCCTTGCGTAGTGCACATGGGCGCAATAGATATGGAAAGACAAAAACCAAACGTGGAGCGCATGCGCATGTTGGGTGCCGAAGTAATCCCTTCTATGACAGGTAGTAAAACCTTGAAAGATGCAACCAACGAAGCATTGCGCGATTGGATTAACAATCCTGTGGATACGTTTTATATTATTGGTTCTGTAGTTGGACCACATCCCTATCCAGATATGGTTGCGCGTTTGCAAGCAGTAATCAGCGAAGAAATTATAGATCAGTTAACCGAGAAATTAGGCAACCCAAATCCTACACATGTAATTGCTTGCGTAGGTGGAGGCAGCAATGCTGCAGGAGCATTCTATCATTTCTTAGATCAACCAGATGTTGAATTGATTGCTGCTGAAGCGGCTGGCGAAGGCGTATACTCTGGTTATTCGGCAGCAACTACAGCTTTAGGAAAACCAGGGGTATTACATGGTAGTAAAACCTTATTGATGCAAACAGAAGATGGCCAAGTAGTAGAACCGCATTCCATTTCTGCAGGTTTGGATTATCCAGGCATTGGGCCCATGCATGCAAATTTATTTGAAACAGGGCGTGCAACCTTCATGAGCATTACAGATAAAGATGCCTTTGAGGCAGCATTTATGTTAGCACGTACAGAAGGGATCATTCCTGCATTAGAATCTGCCCATGCACTAGCTGTATTGGAACATAGAAAATTTAAAAAATCAGATGTTGTTGTAGTGAATTTATCTGGTCGCGGTGATAAAGATTTAATGACGTACATAACAAGAAAAGAAGAATACTTAAGTACAAAATAATATGGAAACAACTACAAAAATTAAAAATAGAATAACAGAGTTGTTTCAAAAGAAAAGCAACAACATCTTAAATATATATTTTACTGCTGGTTACCCAAAAATTGAAGACACAGTAACCGTTCTTAAAGCCTTAGAAAAGGCTGGTGTAGACATGGTAGAAATTGGAATGCCCTATTCAGACCCAGTTGCCGATGGACCGATCATTCAACAAAGCAGCTTAGACTCTATTAACGCTGGCATGACAATTAAAAAATTGTTAGAGCAATTAAAGGATGTTCGTAAAGAAGTGACCATCCCAATATTATTGATGGGATATTTCAATACCGTGATGCAATATGGTGTTGAAACGTTTATGAAAGAAATAAGCGAAATTGGTATTGATGGCGTTATAATTCCAGATTTACCACTTGACGAATACATCGAACATTACCAAGTGATTTGTGAATCGAATAATATATCAAACGTATCCTTGATTACACCAAATACTTCTGATGAACGGCTTCATGTAATCGATAATATTACTCAAGGCTTTATCTATATGGTATCTACAAATAGCACAACAGGTAATGATGCGAAGAAAACAGAAGATAACCACGAAGCCTATTTCAACCGAATTAAAAGTTTTGGTTTGAAAAGTCCACGTATGATTGGTTTTAATATTAAGGATAAAAAAACCTTTACAGATGCGTGTGCATATGCTAACGGGGCTATTATAGGTTCGGCTTTTGTCCGAATGCTCTCAGCAAGTTCTAATTTAGAGGATGATATCAATCAATTTATACAGAATATTAAAAAATAAAAAATAAGTCCTAGCATCCTCTAGGGCTTATTTTTTTGCTATTATGCATAAATTCAAGGAATTGAACCAAAATCGTTGATATGTTTTTCTGTTATAATTCTATTCGTATTCATAACCTTCGTAACTTTATTTCAGTTTACTATTAAAAAGTATTGAGCTATGAAATTTATTTTAACAAGCATTTTTATTGCATTATTTTCAGTCTTTACTCAAGCTGCAGATTCTACTTTTATTTATGGAACTTGGAAATTGCAATCATACCATATTTATACGCACGGTAAGGGTATGGATACGACGTATTATACAGCAGGTCATATTGAATTTAAAGTAAATCACACGTATCAAACACAACATGTTTCCATGTGTTTTATGGAAGGCAATAATTATAGTTGTCCAAATAATACCGAAGGTACTTGGGTTTTTACTGCTAAAAATGTCCTTAAATTAACCTATAACGAACGCGAACTCGTTTGTGACGGTCCATGCCCCGATATTATGTCTAGACATGGTGTATATGTAAAGAAATTAAATAAAGAAGTTATGGTGCTGCGCACGGAATACTATAATGGCCGTCGCAAACATCGTTTAGTGATAGATGCGTATTTAGTACGAAAGATTGCCGAGTAGTTCTATTTTTTTTATACCTTAGTGAAACGCACTTTTTAAACTAGCACCGTTTCACTTATGATTGATATCGATTTATTTATCACGGAAAAATGTATTCGCGATTCTATCGGGCCTCATTATGATTTGGACGATGATAAAGTAGAAGATTGGATTGATACAATCATATCCACCATAAGTGCGCATGGTAACAAAAAAGAATTTCGCATCCTCATCCATATTCCACCCTCGTTAACAAACCTACAAAAAAGCGCTATTCAAGAAAAACTAAACGAGTTTTATAAAATTCATACTATAGAACTCAACAACGATTTAAGAATCATGAAGACACAATCGTTGGATGCATTGAGTAAAGGCATACCCATCATGATTGCTGCATTGAGTCTCAATTTCATCATCGAAAAAGTAAAAGATCACATAAATTATTTCGAATTTATTGTGAAGGAATCCATGTACATATTTGGTTGGGTAAGTATGTGGAAGCCCATTGAATTGCTGCTATATGACCGGTGGCCTTTAAATAGGAAATTAAAATCCTACGATAAAATGATTCAACTACCCATTCAAATTAGTATAAATAAAATCTAACATATATATGAAAAAAATCATCCTATCCCTAAGCATTGTTGCACTGCTTGCAAGCTGTGATACAAAACCAAAAGAAGCACCGCAAAACGACATTGATTCTTCTGATGTAATTATAAATGACTCTACTGCTTTAGGAAGAACATTAGAGCTTGTTCCATTAAATGACTCGCCCGAATTTGCAGATGCTATTTTAGAATTAAATAGTCCGGCAGAAGGAAGCGTTTCAAAATCAAATGAAGTATCATTTGCATATGAAATCAAAAACTATCAATTAGCAAAACCTACAACAGAAGGCTCTTGCGCGATAAACTGTTCCAATTCAGACAAAGGACAACACATTCATTTAATATTAAATAATGCACCTTATTTAGCAAAATATGAAACGAATTTTAAAGAAAAACTAGAAGACGGAAACTATGTTGCCTTATCCTTTCTTTCTCGTTCGTATCATGAAAGTATCAAGCACTTTGGTGCATCAGATCTAAGACAATTTACGGTAGGAAAAGCTCCTGCTGAAAAAATTGATTTAACAAAGCCAATGATGTTTTACAGCAGACCAAAAGGCGAGTACAAAGGAAAAGATACTGCAAATGTATTGTTGGATTTCTTCTTAGTAAATACAACGTTATCTGAAACTGGTAATAAAGTTCGTGCAACTGTAAACGGAAAAAGTTTTCTGATTACAGACTGGAGAGGTTATGTATTAAAAGGTTTGCCATTGGGAGAGACTTCTATTAAATTAGAATTGATTGATTCTACAGAGCAAGCAATTCCTGGTAAATACAACGTTGTAGAACGTAACATTACCTTATCAAAATAAGTATTACTCCAATACTTCTCTTAAGATATCCATAGAATGGAGGTCTCCAAAGGATTCAATTTGGTTTTTATAAAAAGCAACGATTATATCCAAGGCCTCTCTTCTATGTATATTGGAGGATTTAAACGATTCAAAATATGTATTTTTCATACAGTTCTCTACATAGGTTATAATTTCTTGAGAAGGAACGTATAAACTATTCTCCCATAGGCTTTTTAAGTCTGCAGGGTAAAATCCTAAATAAAAAGAATAGCGCAGCATAAACGACACGTGAAAGTTTAATGCATTTTTTTCAATTTTATCCAAGGCATGAAATGAATGGAATAAAAAATCAAACAATTCCTGATTACCGGTTTCTTCTTTTAATGTTTTAATCAATACTTCCGATAAAAACATAGATATACTGGTTTTGTGCATATCAAACGGAATAGAAAAATAGGGTTCTGCTGTTCTAATTTCAGAAATTCGTTGTAGCCCATGATTACTTTTATGATATACAACCATATCAACTAAGGTGAGTGGCTGAAACAAAGCAATTTTATTTTTTGCTTTACTACTTCGCACACTATTTACAATGTAGGATTGCAGGCCAAATGCTTCGGTATATATTTTTACAATTATTGAAGTATCGCTATACTTTATATAATTTAAAACAATGCCCTTAGATTTATGAAGCATTATTCAACAATTGCGATTTTTCCAACAAATTTTTCTTCGCCTTTTTCTGTTGTAGCAAACACCAAATACATCCCTGTTTCAGCTTTCACCCCTGCATAGTTTTTTAAATTCCATGTTGCTGTACCTCCATTTGATCGTACTTCATAAAAGAGTTTCCCCTGCATATCTGTTACCTTAACCATGACATTGTCTTTCAATCCTTCAATAGTAAGAAGTCCTGAGTAGCCAGGGCGAACTGGATTGGGAAATATTTTTGCAGATTTGAAATCCTCATTACTTGCTGTAGCATTTGAACGGTAAGAAATAATTCCGTTTTCTGTTGCAATGAAAACTTCCCCTGTAAGATCATGAATTTCAATTGAAATAATATTGTTTGAGGATAGCGGACTATTTTCTGTCGTGAAAAAAAGTATTGGTTCTGTAAAGTTATCGTTAAACAGCCAAAGCCCATCTGTTGTACCTACCCATTTACGATTGCCGCCATCTGTTTTAATACACGTGATACTTTTATCGAATAATACACCAAATCCATTGTATATAGGCGCTACAAAGGATGAACTAAACGCGAGTGAAGGGTCATAAAATGCTGAAATTCCTTGGTCACTACCAATCCATACCACACCTTTATTATCAATATCTAAACAGTTAATGTTGTTGCTAGGCAAGTTACCTCCATTAGAGCCTGTTGAAAAATAACGTTCTTGATACGTCTTTTCATTATAAACCATTAGCCCTAAATCCATACCATTGTTTCCGTAGCGCATCCATTTATTTCCTAATGAATCAATTTTTAATTGTAAAATATTTCTATTCTCCGAACGAGACGCATTCATCGTATACGCAGACCATATTCCGGATTTGGTTTTAGCAAATAAACCTGGTTGATATTGAGGTGTTAATCGAGTTGCAATCCAAAGAGTTCCATTTGCATCCGTATCCAAACCTGTTACATAATTAGATTTGAGAGGACTGTTATTGGCATCAGTTTTTACAAATGTATTTGGTTTTTTGAACCCCAACATGCCATTCCCATAAGAACCAATGTAGAGCGTATCATCAAATGAATTATAACTTGCAATAATATTATCTGAAAACCCTTCCGGAAAATTACTATTGTATCGATTATAATTTGTCCAACTATCTTGGTTTTGAAATTCATAAATCCCGTCTGCAATATAACTTCTAGAAAAACTATTCGTGTAGCCACCAGAATTGGCAAGTATATTATTCTTATAGTAATATAAGTTGAATGTGTTCGTGGTGAGTGGGCCATTCAAATAAATTTCTTTATAATCAGCGCCATTTAATTGAGTTAATCCATTTTTAGTATCTGCTACCCATATTTTACCTGATTGATCAATTGTTGCATCATGAATATTTTTAATACCCGTAGGTAAAGGAATTGCATCGTACTGTGAGGGTGTTTTTATGGAATAGAGTTTGGTTTGCGCGCACACCAATAATTGATTTTGATGTTTTACAAAATTCCAACATGTTGTATCAATAGATAAGCCAATGTTTTGCCACGTATTTCCTGCTAATACGAACACGCCTGTTTTATTAAGTCCAGCATACACACGACCATTCACTTCGCCTACAGATTGTACGTCTGTAGTAGAAATATCTGTGTAAACTTTCCAATTTGTAAAATCCATTAAATTTATTCCTGGCTTACCATACGGAGCACTCATCAGGCCGTATTCTGTTGCAAGAAATACCGAGTCTTGATGTGCATTTAACGTTGCCGCATACACGATGTTCGGCAAGCCTCCTGGTCTCAAACTTTGCCACGATTCAATAACTTCGTTCTTTTTTAAATTCAAAACAGATACCCCATAATCAGTAGATATAAATGCGGTATTTTTATAAATAATAATGTTATTTATTTTTTTCGAACCCGCCACGTTCGATCTGAAAATAACATCAAAATTGTATAATGCACCGTTTTTGAGAATATCAATATTTCCGTTAGAATAACCGATTAAACCAGTTTGGGTTGCTTCATCAAAACGAATGACTTCAATATCACTTTGTGTTAAACCGTCTACTTTAGATAATGGCGCAATATAATTATCAGAAATGTCTACCGTTATACAACTTTTAGTAGTTGCTGCATAGATTTTATTATTCAAAATAGATACCGTAGCCGCCGAATTTGTAGGCAAATGTGTTCTCCACACACCCAATTGTACATTTGAATTTGTCTGAGCAACTACCCAAAAAGATTGTAATACTAGAAACAAGCAAGCTAAAAAGCGCATAAGAATTAATTTAAGCCTTCATATACAACGAATTTACAATTAGTTTATGGTATTTATACCCATTTTTTTAAAATACATACTTAATTTAATTCTGTTGTTGAACAAAATGTGTCAAGTTTTTTCATTATTGATGGTAGTAGTGTAACTTTGATAAAATATTAAAAATTAGAAAGCTATGAGTCAACTTCAATTAGATAAATCTACCATACAATCTTACGGAGTAGCACTTTCTGAAAAATTAAGCAACGATTTTTTTTCTAAAAAAGAATTTATCAAAGGAGAAGAGATTGTTCACTTTACTGAAATTGAACAATTGAATTTTTTTATTTTAATGAACTTATTTGATCGTTGGAAAGAAGAAATTAATAAGTTAAAAAGTCCATACTTTAATTATGATGTTGAAGAAGTATCAATAGCATTAAAAACATTTGTCAATAAAGTATCTAGACACATAAGCGTTCGAAAAGAATTTTTCAAACCATTGGTTCAAAAAAGCATAACAGATACCTTAACATATTTGTTAAGTCCGTCTGAATTTATTGAACAAGAATTTAACAAGAATGAATATCTATCCAAATCAGATTTGATAGATAAGGAAAAGTTTTTTAAGCTTCATAAAGACAGTATTCAAACATGGATTGAAAAGGCTGATCAATTGCCAGGAGAAATACTTCGAACTAAAGATTTAGTTGAATTATTTAAATCAATTGTACCGACACAACATGTTGTTCAATACTCTGACCCAATCGTTGATAAATTCAATCAATTATTAAAATTGACACTTCTGGGTGCCCCTTCTCAGCAGCCAGCGGTAGAGAAGTTAATAAAAATATCAGCACCTGATTCTAAAAAAGAAAATCCCATTCAAGAATCACAGAATACCCCCCTTGTTGAAAATGCGATTAAACCAATTGAAGCAAATTTGAATGAGCAATTTTCAAAGCCAACACGTACGTTAAATGACACGTTAAAATCGGCAAATCAACAATCTGGCAATTCAATTGCCGAGCGATTAAGCAAAAGTAAAATTGAAGATATCAAATCATCCATTCCATTAAATTTAAAATTTCTATTCATTAACATTCTTTTTGATGGAAAAGTAACGGAGTATAATGAAGCATTATCGCAAATCGAAGGATGCTCCGATTTTGAATCTACTCAAACATTATTGATGAGTACTTACAGCAAAAAAAATAAATGGGATACCCATTTAGAAGAACAAGCTGAATTTTTCAAAATTATTGAACGCAAATTTTATTGATTTGGGTTCGAATATTCCTCATAAGTTAAAAGCCTTACAATTCTGTAACGTGTGTGAATTAATTTCTTAATCGTCACCTTTTGCCGCTTTTAGGTATAAAAAAAACCAATGATATCATTGGTTTTTTTTATACCTAAAACTATTTTAATGACCAGCTAATACTTGCCCTCTGTGGGAATCCAATTTTAAGAATACAAATAATAAAATGGTAAAGGACCAAAGTGAGGATCCTCCATAACTAAAGAATGGTAAGGGTATACCAATAACTGGAAACAAGCCAATAGTCATTCCAATATTTACCATAAAGTGAAATAATATGATACTTGCAACACTATAACCATAAATGCGTGCAAAACCATCTTTTTGTCGTTCAGCCAAAAAGATAAGTCGTAGCATAAATAAAACATATAAGGCTATAAGAACGGTACTGCCAAACCAGCCATGCTCTTCGCCAATTGTACAGAAAATAAAATCGGTGCTTTGTTCTGGCACAAAATCATACTTCGTTTGGGTGCCTTCTAAAAACCCTTTCCCAAAGAAGTCTCCTGAACCAATTGCAATTTTTGATTGATGTACGTGGTAGCCCACATCTCGTATATCCAATTCTGTATCAAATAAAACCATGATACGATTTCGTTGGTGCTCTTGTAATACTTCAAAGAATATTTTATTTACCCCAAAAACAAATCCAATGCTCATGCCATAAATGGCTAGTATAATGAATAACCGATTTGTAAGCTGCTTACGCGTCATACGCAATCTGTTAATGATAAAGTATAACATGAACAATGAAAACAATGCTGTTAATCCAATCAATATTGGATCTACTCCAACAGCTAATGTTAATACAAACAATAGGGTAACAAAAACTCCAATAAGTAATAATGTACCGGGCAAACCTTCGCGATACATCATTAAGATAAATGCAGAAAACACGAGCATACCCCCCGTTTCATTTTGAAGTAGAATCAAAGCGCAAGGAATGAGCAAAATAATACCTGCTTTAAACATTACATCGAGTCGTTCTATATGAACATTAATACCTCCCAAATAGCGCGCTAAAGCAAGTGCAGTAGTAAACTTCGCAAACTCTGCTGGTTGTACACTTACAAAACCTAAATTTAGCCAGGAATGAGATCCATTTACTTCTTTACCAGCAAAAATGGTTAGAAGTAATATTAGCATGGATAGGATATAAAAGATATAAGAAAATGTAAAATAGAATTTATAATCAATCACCAAAATCATAATGATCAATATAAATGAGCCTCCGATCCACATCAATTGCTTGCCAGAATTGATTGAAAAATCGAAAATAGTATTTACTGATTCGGGATCGTATACAACTGCATAAATATTTAGCCAGCCTAAAAATACGAACAAGATGTAAAAGCCAACTGTTATCCAGTCGATGTTATTTGTAAAGTTAATTTTGTCTTCTGAACGCATACTTATTTTGTTTTAACTTTATGTAATAAGTTTTTATCCAAAATCATTTTTTCCAAAGGCTTCTTGGTTATCGTATCCTTTAAATATTTTTCAATCATTAAATGTGCAATGGGTGCTGCTGTCATTGCTCCAAAACCAGCATTTTCAACGTATACAGCGATAGCAATTTTTGGGTCATTTTTTGGTGCAAATGCTATATAAACAGAGTGGTCATCACCATGTGGATTTTCTGCAGTACCCGTTTTACCGCAGATATCAATATCCTTCACTTTTAACCAAGAAGCCGTTCCACCTAATACAACGCGTTCCATACCATCTATAATAGGTTCAAAATATTTTGGCTCGATGGACGTGATGTGTTTATTTTTGTATTCTTCTAGAATATGCCCGTCTTTGCCAATAGATTTAATAAAGTGCGGTGTGATATACCAACCTTTATTTGCTATTAAAGCCGCTAGGTTCGCCATTTGTATAGGGACTACATTTATTTCGCCTTGACCAATACTTAAGGAATAAATGGTAGAAAATTTCCAACGCAAATCGCCATAAATTTTGTCATAGTATGCATTGCTCGGAATGTTTCCCGATTTTGAACTAGGCAAATCCACAAGCATTTTTTGCCCGAAGCCCATGCTTAACATGTTTTTACGCCATTCATCAAAATTGATCTCGGTATCCTTAAACTTATTTGGGTCTTTATCTTGGTTGATTAATTTTTTGAAAACCATATAAAAATATGGATTGCAAGACCATTGAATAGCACCGCGTAAATCTTGTGGAGAAGGGTGGTTGTGGCAATTTACTAATCTTTTATCACACGGAAATTGTGTACGTTCTGTAATCACTCCTTCTTGTAAAGCAGTTAAAGCTTGTGCAAGTTTAAAAATAGAACCAGGCGGGTACATCGCCATTAATGGTCTGTTGAAAAGTGGTTTATATGGATCCTTAAATAAGGTAACATAATTTTCAGAAAATTTTCGTCCTGTTAAGATGTTTGGATCATAGGAAGGTGAAGATATAAAAGATAAGATCTCTCCTGTTTTGGGTTCTATAGCAACTACACAACCAATTTTATTTTGAAGCAACCGCTCTCCGTATTGCTGTAAATCAATATCTAAGGTTGATATCAAATTTTCTCCTGGAGATGAAATTGTATCAAAAGCACCGCCTCTATATTTCCCTTTAAGTACGCCATGCACATCTTTCATGATATATTTTACACCACGCTTGCCCCGAAGTTCTTTTTCATAAAATAATTCAAGTCCACTTAACCCAATATAATCCCCTTGCGAATAATAATTTCCTGTTTGTGCCTCTAGTGCCTTCGCACCAATTTCGCCGATATAACCCAATGCATTTGCTGCTGATGCGTAGGTGTAAGAGCGCACCGTACGCCCTTGCGTATACAATCCTGGATAATCTTGCATGTAATCTTGTACATGCGCAAAGTCTTCGAGTGATAATTGTTTGAAAAGTGTTTGCGGCTTGTTACGACTATACCCTCTATTCTTACGAGGATTTTTCATATCCAACATAAGCTTTCTAAATTCATCTGGACTCACACCAAAACGTGAGCAAAATAAAACAGTATCTACTAGCTTAAATTCTTTTGTAACAACTGTAATGTCAAAAACGGGCGTATTAAAAACCAAAAGATCTCCATTGCGATCATACATTAACCCTCTGTAGGGATAATCTACAACTTTCTCAATCGCATTGATTTCGGCTTCAATTTTATAGGAAGAATCTAGTACTTGAAGAAAGAATAAACGAATAACGTAAATCAAGCCGATGGCAATCATAATAGCTTGCACGATAAATTTCCTTTCTTGCATAGCTTCCCTTATCTCGAATTACGTTTGTATAAAAATAAAAATTGATATAATATAACAACGACTAATGTAAGTAGCGTAGTTGTAAAAATTTTAACAATAGAATTTCCAAAACTAAAAGATCCAATAGATTCAATTACAAAAACTAAGGTCGTTTGAATAAATATCATGATAAATGCATACAAGGTATGCCACTGAATGCCCATGCTGAAAATATTTATGGATTCAACAGAATCATAACCACCTTGAGGACTTAATAAGTTAATGATATTTGGTCTGAAGTACATCATAACAAGGGCTGCAGCCGTATGTACACCAGGTGTATTAAAGAAGATATCTATACAAAAGGTGAAAATAAATGTAATTAAAAGTGTATATACTTTGGGTATCGTAAAGGGTATTTGAATTAAAAAACCGGTGTATATAAAACATGCTGCAACATCCCACAAGGTAGTGGTTCTAAAAACCAGCACTTGAATTAAATAAATGAGTAAGGCATGTATTCCTTGCTTAACAATATCTAGTACATTCATTATTTAATGTCTTTTATGAATGGAGCTTCCAAGCTATCTTTTTCTACTTTTAAATTATTCTTTATCACAAAGACATAATCCATTGCAGTATAATCGGTAGCTAGTTTTACATCAATATTCCAATAGGCTCCGCCTTCTTCTTCAATACTTTTTACAGTACCAATTAACAAGCCTTCTGGAAACAAGGTTTCTTTGTAGCCAGATGTTACAATCGTATCACCAACTTTTAATTTATGATGTCTACCAACATTGGTAAACTGCACGATAGAACGATCATTGCCATCCCATTGAACAATACCATCTGCTTTTGTATTTTTTATACGAGCTGAGATAGACCATTTCGTATTCAATACAGATATTACAGTTGAAAAATTTTCAGAGCATGCTTTTATTTGTCCAGCCACTCCATTTGGTGAAATAACACCCATGCCTACAGCAAGACCATCCCTTGTACCTTTGTCAAGCGTAAAAAAATTATTTGAATATAAGGTGTTGTTATTAATTACACGAGCAACAGAATATTCAAATTGTTTTACCTTTAATATAGAAACAGAAGTATCTTGATTAAGTGCATTTTTTTGAATTTCTTGAGATAACTGATTTTTTAAAACTGCGTTATCATGTGCGAGTTGTGCATTTATTTTTGTTAAGTTAAAATACTCCGTTATGGATTTATCTACTTCTAATACATTGCCCACAATATTTTTAGAGGTGCTAAAATATGCAGCACCTTGATAGGGATTATATCTTACGATACATCCTAAACAAAAGAGTTCCAGGCATAAAAATACCAGGAACACTCTTAAATTAATTATAAATTGTAATAACTTATACATCTAATTCAATACTATCAAACCATCAATACCGCACGGTATTTTTTGACATCTTTTACTGCAATGCCAGTACCTTTAACTACTGCGCGCAATGGATCTTCAGCAACGTGTATAGGTAATTTTGTTTTCATTGCAAGACGCTTATCTAAACCTCTCAACAATGCACCACCACCTGTTAAATGAATACCATTATCATAAATATCAGCAGACAATTCGGGTGGCGCAATTTCCAATGCTTTTAAAACAGCTTCTTCAATTTTTGAAACAGACTTGTCTAATGCAAATGCAATTTCAGAATATGAAACCTTAATTACTTTCGGAATACCTGTCATCAAATCTCTACCACGAATTTCAAAATCTTCAGGAGGATTATCTAATTCTGTTAAGGCAGATCCAACTTCGATTTTCAAACGTTCCGCAGAACGCTCACCAATCAATAAGTTGTGTTGGCGACGCATGTAATCTAAAATATCTTTACTGAATACATCACCCGCAATACGAATGGATTGTTCACAAACAATACCAGACAATGCAATGACAGCAATCTCTGTAGTACCACCTCCGATATCTACAATCATAGAACCAATCGGTTGTTCGATATCAATACCTAAACCAATTGCTGCTGCGATTGGCTCATAAATCATATATACTTCTTTCGCGCCTGCGTGTTCTGCAGAGTCACGCACAGCTCTCTTTTCAACTTCCGTAATACCAGATGGAATACAAATTGCCATACGGTATGAAGTAGGTGCTAAAAAACTTTTCCCTTTATCGATTAATTTAATCAAGCCGCGTATCATCTCTTCGGCAGCGTGGAAATCAGCAATTACACCATCCTTAAGTGGACGAATTGTTTTAATATTTTCGTGTGTTTTTTCATGCATTTGCATGGCTTCACGACCGATTGCTTTTACTTTGCCTGTAATTTTGTCTAAGGCAATAATTGAAGGTTCATCAACAACTATTTTGTCTTTGTAAATAATTAAGGTGTTTGCAGTACCCAAATCTATCGCAATATCGCTCGTGAAAAAATCAAACATTCCCATGTATATATCTATTTAATTTCTATAAGTTCAGTATGTTAAATTACAAATTTTATATTATATCTTCGATATATTCAATTAATTATCTCAGATATCTCCTTTTTGTAATTAATGTTTAAAGTGGCGGAAGCCTGTACAAACCATTGCCATATTGTGGTTATTGCAATAGTCAATGGATTCCTGATCCTTAATTGATCCGCCAGGTTGTATAACGGCAGTTATACCCGCAAGGTTCGCTAATTCTACACAATCTGGAAAAGGGAAGAATGCATCCGATGCCATGACAGCTCCTTCAAGACTAAACCCAAAAGCTTTCGCCTTCTCAACCGCTTGGTTCAAAGCATCTACACGTGATGTTTGGCCTACGCCGCTTGAAATCATACGGTTTTCAGTTGCAAAAATAATTGCATTTGACTTTGTATGTTTCACAAGCTTGTTGGCAAATAACATGGCCTTTTTCTCTGCTTCTGTCGGGATACGTGTTGTAACCGTTTTAAAATCTTCTACTGTTTCCGTTTTAGAATCTGCATCCTGTTCGATTACACCATTCAATAAGGTCTTAAATTGTTTTTTAGCAAACGTAACAGGTTTACGCAACAACAAGATTCTATTTTTCTTACTTTTTAATACTTCCAAGGCATCCTGATCGTATTCTGTAGCAATCAAAACCTCGAAAAATAATTTATTCAGTTCTTCAGCAGTACCTTTATCTACCTTCGTATTGGTAATGATCACTCCACCAAATGCAGATATCGGATCCGATGCAAATGCTTGCAAGTATGCTTCTTTACCCGTTGCGGCTGTTGCAATACCACATGCATTATTATGTTTTAAAATCGCGTAGGTAGTATCTGTAAATTCATCAATCAATGCAACGGCTGCATCTACATCCAATAAATTGTTGTACGATAATTCTTTGCCATTTAATTTATCAAACATACTATTCAAATCACCATGGAACGTACCTGCTTGATGCGGGTTTTCTCCATAACGTAAGGTTTGAGAAGTGCGAATGCTGTGTTTGAAACCTGTTATGTCATCCCCTGCAAACCAACGATGGATAGCAGTATCGTAATGAGAAGTAATGTCGAACGCTTCGCCCGCAAATTTGAAACGATCTTCAATATCGGTAGCGCCCGCCTTCTCCTCCAACATATTTTCCAATACGCCATATTGATCTTTAGATGCTACAATTACAACATCTTTGTGATTCTTAGCAGCCGCACGAATTAACGATACACCACCAATATCAATCTTTTCAATAATGGCTTGCTTTTCAGCGCCAGAAGCAACCGTTTCTTCAAATGGATATAAATCCACAATAACTAAGTCAATTTCAGGAATTTTGTATTGTGCAATTTCAGCTTGATCGCTGGCGTTTTCACGACGATTTAAAATTCCACCAAACACATTTGGGTGCAATGTTTTTACTCTACCACCTAAAATAGATGGGTATCCAGTCAAATCTTCAACAGCTATAACTGGTACGCCTAAGGCTTCAATAAAGCTTTGCGTGCCGCCAGTAGAATATATTTTAACACCATTTGCATGCAATTTCTTAACCAATGAATCTAAATTATCTTTGTAGAAAACGGATATTAATGCAGATGTAATTTTCTTTCTTGTCATGATGTGTATAGAAATTTTTATACCGATTTATTTATTTGTTCTTCAATAACTCTAGGGAAATGCTCCTGTTCCAAGGCATGTATCTTTTCTGCTACAGTTTCTGGAGTGTCGTCTGAGACAACTTCAAAACGTGCTTGAAATACAATTTCGCCTTTATCATATTCTTCATTTACTAAGTGAATAGTAATACCAGTTTCTTTAGCACCTGTTTCAATAACGGCTCTGTGCACATTCATCCCATACATGCCTTTACCCCCAAAGTTAGGTAACAAAGCTGGATGAATGTTGAGTATAGAACTTGGAAATGCTTGAACAAGTGAATTGGGAATAAGCCATAAAAACCCTGCTAAAATTATCCAATCAATTTTGGCCGCTTTTAACTCATCTACAATAATAGTAGAATCTTTAAATTCTGCTTTTGAAAAAATACGTGTAGGGATATTCGAGTTTTTTGCACGTGTAAGTGCGTATGCATCTGGATTGTTTGATAGCAAGAGCGCAACTTCAATGGTGTTGCTTTTGCTAAAATAATCCATAATTCTTTGTGCATTTGTTCCGGAACCGGATGCAAATATAGCTATTCTAATAGGTGATACGGCCTGCATGAAACGTATTTAAGAGGCAAAGATAATGAATTTTACCCTTTTAGCGGGTATATGTGGAAATAAAAAAGGTATTTTTTAAAGATATTTTCTATGCTATAATTGTATTTTTTAAAGAAAAACCATGCTAATTACGCCTACCAACATAATCCATTTACAAAAATTGCTCAATGATAAAAACTGAGCACTTGTATCGGCATAAAACAAGCGAATGCCCAACCATACAAATAATGGTGCAGGAAGTAGTAAGAAATACAACTGAATGGTAGAATCTGCAAAATACAGTATGATACAAATACTACATATACACAGCAGCCCTATAAGGTAAATGAAGTTTTTCGTTTTTCGTATTCCCCAAACAATGGGTAAGGTTTTGCAACCAAATTCTTCATCGCCTTTTACATCTTCCATGTCTTTAATAATTTCACGAATAAGAGAAATAAAGAAAGCAAAACTGGCATATAACAATAAAATCTGTTGGTAAGGAGTATACAGCAAGGCGGGTAAATATACCGCGATGCCAGTAAGGGCAGCAATTAATATATTACCCAACAATGCAATGCGTTTTAATTGGTTTGCATAAAACCACATCAATATTGTTGTACTTAAAATAATGATAAAAATTTCTTTGCCTAAAAAAACTGCAAGCACGCATGCCAACACATTCAGAATGGTGTGCGAAATCAATGCAATGCGTCTGTGTAAAATTTTCCCCAATACTACCCGCTTGGGTTTATTGATTAAATCAATTTTAATATCGTAATAATCATTGATGATATAACCCGCTGCAGCAACAAACACGGTACATAATACAAGTATAAAGAATCTTCCATCACCTATAATTGTGGCAATAGAATCCTCTCCTTTACCAATAATAAAATACCGACCCATGTATTGTGTAAATGCTAAAATAATTAAATTAACACTTCGTATTAGCTTTAAAAAAGCTAATACGGATGTCTTAATGTGTATTTTAGAATTTGACATGTGCTGTATTTTTAGTTTAGAGATTGTAAGGAAACTCTATTAAATGTTACCAGTTTTTATGATCCCATTTGCCTTGTGCACGCATTACTTTTTCAATGACATCACGCACCGCGCCTTGTCCGCCGTTGAATGAAGAAACATATTTGCAAATAGGTTTTATATCGATTGATGCATCTGCCGGACACGTTGGCAGGCCTACCAATTGCAACATTTTATAATCGGGTATGTCATCACCCATATACAAAATTGTTTTCGGATCTAAACTGCGTGTAGCGGTATATTCTGCAAATACACTAACCTTATCCTTTACACCCAAAAACACATCCTTAATTCCTAAAAAATTCAACCTTTTGCGTACACTTTCTTGCTTTCCGCCACTAATAATCACTATGTGGTAACCCGCAAGTAACGCCCGTTCTATACCATAGCCATCCTTAATATTGAATGTTCGAGGTTGCTCGCCCGTTTCATAAGCAATTATAGAACCATCTGTAAGTACACCATCCACATCAAATATGAATGTATTAATATCTGAAAATTCAGCCATTCGCTTTTATTATTTATTCGTGTCTAAATTACTTGTTTTCTGTATGCTTTCCGTAATATCGGTATATATTTTTTGAAGCAAGGGATCCGCATCCAATTGTTTTAAGTGTTGCGCTAGTGTTAACCGATCATGTCGTATCGCAGGACCAGTCTGCACGTCAAATGGAGGGTTTGCAAATGCCTTACGAATGGTCTCTTTAACCAGTGGTTGCAAGATATGATAATCTACATCTTGACTTTTCAAAAAAGAATCTGCTTTGCCAATTAAATGGTTTACAAAATTACTCGCTAACACAGCTGCTACATGTATAGCTTTACGTTGATCTTTATTCGTTTCAAAAAAAGGTGCGTGTATTAAGGTTGCAGCTTTCTCCAATAAATCAATTCCAACTTCTGAACCTGCTTCAATTAAAATGGGTGTCGTATTCCAATCAATGGGATTGGATTTACTAAATGTTTGAAGAGGATAAAAAACACCAACGTTTGAATGTCGTCCATTTGGTTGAATAACTTGATTGCCTGAAGTATGGGCTACAAGTGTATTTGGGTGATACGTAAAAGAATTAAATACGGTATTTAGCGCATCGTCTTTGACTGAAATCAAAACAAGATCTATGTCAAGCGCAGTAAAATCAGCACTTTCCAAACACGTAATTGTTGGAAATTCACTTTTTAAATCCGCTAATTTCAGTTGATTTCTGGCATGAACAAAAATGCTTGCGCCAGATTGAACACACACGCGAATCAAATGATAGGCAACATTCCCCGAACCGATGATACCAATTCTCATTCAGTAAAGATACACAATGCAAGGCTCGGAACACAAGAAGCAACAGAATTTTCATTAAAAGAGATGTCCTTCCGAACATCACTATTTTATATGAAGCTTTATAGATACTATCTATCGCGAAGTACAAAGAAAAAAGGAAGCTTCATGCTTCCTTTTTAAAATTCAGAAATACTATTACTATGATTTTGAGACCAAATATTACAGCTTCCTTAATTATTTAATTAAATCCACTATTACAAATTTTTCATTATGCTGCGTAATATCCAAACCCATCGCTTCTTCTTCTTCCGTAACGCGCAAAGGCGATATTTTATCCGTAATCATCAATAGAATGTAAGAGCCTACTAAGGAATATACTACTACGATACCCATAGCTGCAAGATGTTTGAAAAGTAAATCTGTTGTGCCATCTACAAAAAAACCTTGTTCTAACACGCTAGTATTTACAGCAGTTGTTGCAAATAAGCCAGTCATAACCATACCCGTCATACCCCCTACTCCATGACATGGAAACACATCTAATGTGTCATCAATTTTATTCGTTTTAGAAAGTAACTTAACTGCAAATGCAGAAATAATACTAGCTATAGTTCCTATAAATAAGGCTTGAGAAATCGTTACAAAACCTGCTGCTGGAGTTATTGCAACCAAACCAACCACAGCACCAATACAAAATCCCATAGCGGATGGCTTTCTACCTCGTGCTACTTCAACAAACAACCATGCAATACCAGCGGCGGCGGCGGCAATATTGGTCGCAGCAAAAGCAGAAGCAGCTAAGGGCCCAGCAGATACTGCAGATCCTGCATTAAATCCAAACCAACCAAACCACAACAAGCCTGTACCTAAAAGTATGTAAGGAATATTGATGGATGTCGGATGGTTTTTATCTTTCCGTTTTCCTAAATATATCGCACCGGCCAAAGCTGCACAACCTGCAGAGATGTGGACTACCGTACCACCAGCAAAATCCAATACCCCCCACTTAAATAGAAAACCGTCTGGATGCCATGTCCAATGAGCAATTGGTGCATAGATAAATAAGCAAAACAAAATCATAAATAATACATAGGACGTAAATCGGATGCGTTCCGAAAAAGAACCTGTAAAAAGTGCAGGTGCAATCACAGCAAATTTTAATTGAAAGAATGCAAATAATATAAAAGGAATGGTAGCGGCACTTGCCCAAGGTGTATGTTCCAACACACCCTTAAACATAAAGAAGGTTAAGGGATTGCCAACAAAACCATGAAAGGAATCTCCAAAAGCAAGACTAAACCCTACTACTACCCATAAAATACTGATAACGCCCATGGCTACAAAACTTTGCAACATGGTAGAAATAATATTTTTGGGGTTTACCATACCACCATAAAAAAATGCTAGTCCAGGTGTCATTATTAAAACCATGGCAGATGCTGTCAGCATCCAAGCAATATCTCCAGAATCAAGTCCTTCTGTTGCGATGGATTTTGGATACCCTGGGAAAACAAATGCTAGCGCGCAAACTGCTAGAAGTACAATAAGTGGCGCAAATCTCTTTAACATGAAAATACGAGTCGATTATTCGGTTTATTGATAGATTAAAGTGGTTATTCTTTAATTATGCATCAAAATTAAACTCATTTTGTCAAAAAACAATACTATAATTGAAAAAATGGATAAAAATAAATGATCTAATAGCATATTAATACTATTTAAACTAAAAATACTTCTTCTTTAAATGCAATTATAAAAAAAATTAATACTTCACAGATAAGAATTTAAAAATACACAAAGAATGATTGCAAACGATTTAAATGAAAGGCAGTGCGATGTAAATAATGTGCCCATGATCAAAATGACATACAACTAGCAGCACCTAATTTATTAATTACAAAAACTGTTATGGCTTAGCTTTTGAAAATATATTAGAATTATACTGTACTGATTCTCCCTTTGGAATGGATAGGCTGAGCCAATTTTCACTTGTCATTTTACCAAGTTGCACAATTTGACCTATATGATAGGGATAATGGGCAAGTTGCCTATTAATTGCTTCGTATACGGTATGGCTTTGATTTCGTATAGAAATAAATTTATTCAAGTCTTCTATATTAAGTCCATTCAATGCTACAAATAAACAATCCCAACCGGTTTTCCACATGTGCATTAAAGCGATTCTGTCGCACACCTTATTTTCAAATTCAGTATCTCTATTCCGCCAATCCTTTTCTCCATCTGATGTTAAAAAATCAGTCCAACGCGATTGCATATTACCCGACAAATGTGTTACAATTATACCCACACTATTGCTTTCAGAATTAAATTGCCAAAAAAGTTTATCATCAGGGATCAGCGCAATTGCTTTTTCACCTATAACCTTATAGTTACTAAATTCCTTTTTTATATTTTCAATATAACCTTCTTGCATGACGGTATGCGTTTAAATTTATTTCATAAAAAACGTCTTTTTAACGGTAGTTTAAACTATTATTTTAATACATCGCGCACATCTCCTTCAATCGTTCGCAGTGAAGCTTCGCATACTTTGATCAGTTCATTGGCTTGTGCAACTTTTTCGGTAAGAGTATCGAGCATGATGGAATCGTCTTCGATCTGTTCTACAATTTCTTCCAATTTTGTTAGTGCTTCGGTATAGGATAATTTATTTTCCATTTTTTTTCTTTTTAGTAACGGTTGTAACTATTGTCTCTTTATCAAATTGAATGTCAATGCTTGAACCAATAGCAATATCGGCCGGATTGGTAATAATCACACCTTCCATTTTTACGATTGCAAAACCTTTTTTTAAGATCGTAAGCGGATTGGATGCTTTCACAAAGCGTTTGATTTCTTTTAAATTATTTTTCGCATTCGTGAATAAGGTGTCTACCGAATACAGCATGCGATCTTTCAATTCAACAATGCGCTGTTCGTATTGATAGTTTCGTTGAATCAAAACGTTAGCCACTTTTGTGGGTGTTTTTTCTTGTCGCGCCATTAAATCTACAATACTGGTATTGCGATCGTGACCAATTCCTGTTAGTATTGGAATTGGAAAGGAAGCTACAGTGCGAGCTAATTCGTAGGCATCAAAAGCTTTAAGATCAAGCTGAGAACCACCTCCCCGAACAATGGCAACCACATCGTATTTGTCTTTTTGGGCTTCAATTAATAGTAGTTTTCCTAAAATAAATTCGTGCGCTTTATCACCTTGTATTTGCGTTACAAACTCTTCTACGCGAAAGGCATATCCAAAGGGATTGTTTATGAGCTCTTGCTTGAAATCGCGCTGTCCGTCTGATTCTGGAGCGGTGATTAATGCAATGCGCTGCACCACCGTTGGTATCGGAAGTGATTTGTTATAGGTATAATATTGTTCGCCAACAAGCTTTACATGATCCGGATTTTCTTTTACCAAGCGATCCAAGGTTTCTTGTCGCTCTGCTTCTAATTTTCCAAGCGTGTAGGCATAATCAATTTCTACAACTTCTAATTTTAAACCCCAACGTTTATGAAACGTTACTTTTACTCTGCAGGTAATTTCTAAGCCATCTTTAAAAAGTTGTTTGGTTTCTTTTTCAAACTTTTCAATGAAGGCATAGCCTGCCGTCCAGAAGACTGCACCAATTTCTGCGGTAACATTCTTTCCTTCTTTTTCAATAAGTTTTAAATAACACCAACGCTTATCGGGCTTCTTATTTACATCGCTTATTTCGGTTGTAACCCAAAAGGTATCGCCGTAAAATGTTTCGTTCAAGCAATCTTCTATTTCTGAAATAAATTCGGAGAGACGAATGCTTGGTATGGATTTGTTGATGATTTTCATTTTAAATGCATCTCTTTATATTTTACAATATAATAAAAAGGAAGAACCAAAGAGGGCTTAGTAATAAGAATATATAAACAACCGACAATATTCTAGATTCAATTGAGAATGATTTCCATTCCATTACACTTTCTTTAATACACTCTAAACACAATATATCAAACTTCCATCAAATCGGGATCGCCGGTGAATATTTAATCTCATTAATTACAAAAATACTGTGTGCACTACCAATATTTTTATAGAGCTCGAAATATTGTAACATGCTACTGCCTCTAAGATTGTACAAATTTTTTGAACGATTTTATTTAGGTAGTATACCATTTTAACGAAACGTTGCAGAAATCTGTAAATCCGAACATTGACTTTTGAACTAAATTATCACCTGCAAATATGACGCACCGACTATTTTTCTGGTTACAGGTTACCTATTAACTTTTTATTGTATAGAACAGATATAATTGCCAAAACTATTCTTTTTACTTTTAAACCGTTTTTCAAATGAAACTCAAAACAGCTACTCTATTTATTTCACTTTTCTTTTTATCTCTTTTAAATTCTTTTTCACAGACAAGTTACACAACAGAAGTTATTAAAGGTCCTGCAAACAATCCCATATTTAAGATTATACCTGAAGGCCATTACGAGTGGTACAGTTCAGAAAGTAGTGCTGTTAAATTGAATTCTTATGATACCAGTTTTTATAGTGCAAATTCAGGCGAATACATTGTAGGTCCAACTGCTGAGTGCGCTTCTGGTAATGTGTGTATGTATGCAGTAGATCTTGCAGGCAGAAGAGGCATCATGCGCCCGCTTCAGAAATTATCTGATCTATCCACTATTTGCACTGTTGAAAATACAACGAAAGGATTTTCTTTACTGATTGAAACCTTATCCGATAGCGTTTCTTTAGACACGCTTCAAATTATTCAGCCCTCTATTTCATACGTATTGAGTAATACACAAAGTTATCAGTTATTAATTAAAGAGAATGACCCTACTGGCTCTTGGTGTCCAGGTTGTACCACAAATTCAAACGGACCAGGCCCTTTACTCGCAACCATACCTGCGGTTTCCAAAGATAATATTCCCAATACCAAACAATTTATTAAAATACCAGTAAACTATTTATTTTTAACTGCTGGCAAGTATTGGATTGATTTACCTTATGACAATAACTCACTATTTGTACATTTAGATTGCAATCTCAATATGATTTCAGGCACTGATTTATGGGAGATACCTCAGCTTGATGATTCTACGATACCTCTTGCTAAAGCAATTGCTTCACAAAATTCACATGCTCAGTTTGGACAGTATGGAGCATTTTTTAATATGCAATTTACAAATAGAAAAAAATGTATTTCCGCGAATGGTTGTTCACGCATAAAAGTGGAAGGCCCAAATCCCTTAATAAGTACGCCAATAAAAAAAGCAATTGATAATTCTATCATTGTTTATCCCAACCCCTCAAGCGATCGGTTGTTTGTGCGAGCCGACAATGAAGTTGTCATGCGTATAGAAATAACTTCTATGGAAGGCCATTCATTACTAAGTGTTTCTGATGTAACTGAATTGCCTACATCAAATATACAACCAGGAGTATACCTTGTAAAAGTGACTACTCAAAATACAATTTTAATTCAGAAGATCGTTATTGAATAACGTTCCTAATCCAATAATAAAATTCCTATACCGGAATTCTATTATTGGTGTCTATCATTTTGCAGTCTTTGGTTGCTTGTTTAATAAAATAACACAGAGTCAAAGACTGCAAAATAAAAGACACCAGTTACACTAAAACTAGCTACAGCGTAGGTTTACATACTCATAAAACGTAATCTAAATTATATCGGGATGGCCGTAGAATGCTTAATCTCCCCGATCACAAAAATACTGTGTGCACTACCGATATTTTTTATGGAGCCCAAGCCATTCATTACAAAGCTTTGATAATGCGGCATGTCTTCCACCAATATTTTTAACATAAAATCATACTCACCCGAAATATTGTAACACTCTACTATTTCTGGAATCGCACAAATTTCTTCCACGAATTTTTTACCGATATCTGTTGTATGTTGTTTTAACGATACGTTACAAAAGACGGTTAAGCCTCTTTTTAATTTTTGATTATCAAGTATGGCAATGTATTTTTTAATATAGCCTTCGCGCTCCAAGCGCTTTACACGCTCATATATTGGCGTAGTTGTTAAATGTAATTGATGCGCCAATTCTTTTGTGGTGATATGTGCATTCTCTTGTAAAGAACGCAAAATGGCTAAATCGATTTCGTCTAAGGCTTGCATAGGGATTTTTTCTAAAAGAAGGATTTAATAGCAGTATTTTTAGCTGAATTTTCTTAAATATGAGCCAATTTAGTAATTATTACTTAATATTTTTAAATATTATGGAATATAATTCTACTAATATACATTTGCAAAGAAATATAATCTAACAACAGCACACCTTATGATTGCACACAATTTAGGCTACCCACGTATTGGGAACAACCGAGAACTTAAAAAAGCATCCGAGCAGTATTGGGCGGGTACCATCACACAACAGAAGTTACAAGATACTGCAAAGGCTATTCGCACCAATAATTGGCTTACACAAAAAGAAGCAGGTTTGGATTTGATTCCTTGTAACGATTTTTCATTTTACGATCAAGTATTGGACATGTCTTTTATGTTCGGGCTCATACCCGATCGTTTTTCTCCTTTATTACAAAAGAAAGATCTTACCGAATTAGATATCTATTTTGCAATGGCACGTGGTTACCAAAAAGATGGATACGATATCACTGCAATGGAAATGACAAAATGGTTTGATACCAATTATCATTACATCGTTCCCGAATTCAAGAAAAATCAAAAGTTTTCTGCCATTTCTGATAAAGCGGTACGTGAGTATACTGAAGCAAAAGCACTTTTAGGAAAAGCCGCGAAACCAGTATTGTTAGGACCTGTAAGTTATTTATTAGCAGGCAAAGAAAAAGAATCAGGCTTCAATCGTATTGAATTGTTGGATCAATTATTACCTGTTTATTTTGAACTCGTTAAATCACTCGAATCAAGCGGCGCTGAATGGATTCAATTAGATGAACCTTTTTTGGTGATGGATCTTAGCGCTCAAGAACGTAAGGCCTACGAAACAACATATACAGCATTAAGTAATTTGTTCCCTTCGTTAAAATTTATTGTTGCAACTTATTTTGAATGCACAGGTACGAATATTGATTTGGCTTCTAAACTTCCTGTACATGCATTGCATCTAGATCTAGTACGTTGCCCATCTCAGTTAACTGACATTCTTACGCCTGCATTTATTGCATCTAAAACACTACTATCATTAGGACTAGTAGATGGTCGGAACGTTTGGAGAAACGATTATGCAAAATCAAATACATTTATTACCAAAGCAATTTCTGCAATTGGTAAGGACCGGATTTTGATAGCACCGTCTTGCTCCTTATTGCACGTGCCGTGTGATTTAGAAAACGAGAGCAATACACAAGTACTTACTCCTGAAATTAAAAATTGGATGGCGTTCGCCAAACAAAAATTACATGAAGTGGGCGCATTAAAAAAATTAAATACTGCAGCTTTACAATCGGAAGAGTTGGAATTGCTACGCGTAAATACTGCAGCAATTGAAAATAGAATTACGTCTAAATTAATTCACAAGCAACATGTAAAAGAACGTGTTAAAGCAGTTCAGCCAAAAGATTCAAAACGTTTAAATACGTTCGCTACTCGCCAACAGATTCAAGAAAAAGCATTAAAACTCCCTTTGATGCCAACGACAACGATTGGCTCTTTCCCACAAACAGATGAAGTACGTGCAAATCGTGCGAAATATAAAAAGGGTGATATCAGCATAACGCAATACGAAGACTTTGTAAAAACAGAAATGACGAAGGCGATTGAATGGCAAGAAAAAATTGGCATCGACGTATTGGTTCATGGAGAGTTTGAACGCAATGACATGGTTGAATATTTTGGAGAGCAGCTTGAAGGGTATGTATTTTCAGAAAATGGTTGGGTACAGAGTTATGGTTCTCGTTGTGTAAAACCACCCATCATCTATGGTGACATCGAGCGCGCACATCCAATGACCGTTACATGGACAGCACTTGCGCAATCGCTTACAAAAAAATACATGAAGGGAATGCTTACAGGACCTGTAACAATATTGCAGTGGTCTTTTGTGCGTGATGATCAACCACGTAAAGATACCTGTATGCAATTGGCTTTAGCTATTCGCGATGAAGTAGTAGATTTAGAAACCGCTGGTATTAAAATTATTCAGATTGACGAGCCTGCTATTCGTGAAGGTCTACCCTTACGTAGAGAAAACTGGGAAGCGTATTTGAATTGGGCTGTTGAATGTTTCCGTGTATCTGCATCTGGTGTAAAAGATGAAACGCAAATTCACACACACATGTGCTATTCTGAATTTAATGATATCATTAAAAATATTGCAGACATGGATGCAGATGTAATCACCATCGAAACCTCTCGTTCACAAATGGAATTACTCGAGGCCTTTGTGGACTTTAATTATCCGAATGAAATCGGACCAGGTGTGTACGACATTCACAGTCCGCGCATACCTTCAACAGATGAGATGATTGACTTGTTAAACAAAGCCATGAACGTACTGCCTGTTCGAAATATTTGGGTAAACCCCGACTGTGGATTGAAAACACGCAGATGGCCAGAAACAGAAGCAGCCTTGATAAATATGGTTGCAGCTGCTCAGCACATTCGCAAAGAAATTACAGCTGTTGTATAAAACAAAAAGCTCCCATCCCGATAAATCGAGACGGGAGTTTTTTTTATACATATACGTTTAATTAAGTATTCTTGGTTTTGGGATGCATTAAGTATGTTTTGATATATAATACTTTAAAATTAAAAATCCCTTAAATTTTCTTATTTTTATATTTAAATTCAATTTTTTATATTTATTTCTAAATTTAAAACCTCTTCAAATGCACAGCTTATTAAAACGCATTCTAGTATTTATTTCATTAATACTCTTTTTCAATTTCCAATCTTTTTCTGTTAATATTCATAACCTACATACTGGATCATTTACCGGTCCTAATCAAGTAACTCCTGGAATGACCTTTGATATGTACTATGATTATTATAGAACTAATTTCAATGGTACAACTTCAAACATCACCTTTGCAATCTCTACGTATATTTCAGAAGATCAAATTTATCAACCCGGGGTAGATATCTTACTCGCAACTAAAACAATAGTTAATTTACCCCCAACAACTATTGAGAATGGAGGCGTTGTTTATAATGTTACATTCCCTTCCAACCTGACAATGCCTACCGGCAGGTTATATTATATTACAATATTAGACGTAACAAATGTTATCGTAGAAAGTGACGAAACGGATAATATTAGTTCTTCGCCGTTTTATTATACAAAGCCAGGAACAGATGCCGCAGCAATTAGTATTACTAATACTAAAAGTGAATATACTAGTTCACAACCAATAATAACTCTTGATGCAACAATCATAAATTCAGGATCAACAGATTTATCAAATTTAGAATATGCTGTAATTATAGGAACAAATGCCTCCGATATTTCACAATCTGTTTATAGTAAAAAATATACCATACCTACTATATCTACTTCAAAGATTGAGATGATTCAAACTCAATTAGTGGATTTATTTCCATTAAATCTACCCAATGGAAATTATTTTATTTTCTTACAAATTGACCCAGATAATATTTTAACAGAAACTAATGAAACCAACAATATAAAGTCTGTTCCCTTTGTATATACCAATTCACCTGTTGATCCGAATCCTATTTTTCTAATGAATACTTCTGGACACCAAACCATACAAACCTGTAATGCCCTATTATATGATGATGGTGGCCCAAATGGAAAAGCATCTTATGGAGTAAATGGGAAATTGAAAATATATCCTTCAGGAACTAATAATAAAGTAACCATTACTTTGAATAACTTAGATATATGGGATTTTGATGCTTTATATATTTATGACGCAGCATATGGAACAACACCTGTAAGAACATTCAAAAAAGATTCACCCTTAAATACAATAACTTCAACTTACACTTCTAAAGCTTTAGATGGAGCAATTGAAGTTCAGTATGTGACAGACCCATTTTCAAATTATCCAGGATTTAAAGCATCCATAACATGCACATACGAAAATCCTTCTCTTACTTCTCAATCAATAACATTTAACACGTTACCTACCAAAACAATGTTGGAAAGTACATTTACGTTATCTGGAATTGCAAGTTCCAATCTGGCTGTTTCATACCAAAGCACAAATAGTGAAGTTGCAACCATTACAAATAATATTGTAACAATTGTTGGACCGGGGACAACAAGCATAATTGCATCACAAGCAGGAGACGCTTCATATAAAGCAGCTGTAGACGCCATCCAAATACTTACAGTTACGAAAGAAAGTCAAACTATAACATTTGATCCATTTACACCAACTGTTCGTTTAAATGACCCAAATTTTAATGTTACAGCAACATCTAGTTCAGGTTTACCTGTTACATTTGTTAGCAGTAATACAAACGTAGTTACTGTAACAGATAATAATACCATCACCATTATTGGTGCTGGTACAGCTACAATAACAGCCCAACAAATAGGTAACAATATTTATACCCCCGCAACATCTGTTGTAAAAACTATTATTGTTTCAAAATTAGATCAGCTTATTACCTTTGATAATATTGATAAAGTTTTTGGTAATGCTGCCTTTACACTTACTGCATCCGTAAATTCAGGATTACCTATTACGTACAGCATTTCAACTAATACGGCAGCAACACTTTCAGGCAACACAGTAACAATTATTGCTGCAGGAACCGCATCCATCACTGCTACTCAGGCAGGTAATAGTATATATAATGCAGCAACTGTAACAAAGATTCTTACCGTTGCAAAAGCACCACAAACAATTTCATTTGCTGCATTATCAGAACATGCCATTGGTGATCCAGCATTTACATTGACTGCTATTTCTTCCTCTGGCTTAGTTGTTACTTTCATCAGCAACAATACTTCTCTTGTTTCTGTTTCTGGAACTACTGCAACAATTCTTGGGCAAGGCATTGCAACACTTTCAGCACAACAAGCTGGCAATACCAATTATTTACCAGCAACAGATGTAATTCGTACACTTGTTATTGATAAAACAACTAAAATTTCATTTGATTGGGCAAAGGTAACAACGCTTGCGGGGAACGGAACCAGAGGAACCCTCGATGGAACTGGCACTGCAGCAACGTTCAGTACCCCCTATGGAATCGTATGTGATAAATCAAACAATGTTTATGTAAGTGACCAATATAGTGGCTTGATTAGAAAAATTACTCCTGCAGGAGAAGTAACTACTTTAGCAGGAAGCACATCAGGCTTTGCAAATGGGACTGGCTCTGCAGCCAAATTTGACTGGCCTTCAGGTATGACAATTGATACAGCGGGTAATATTTATGTAGCAGATCAAAACAACCATCGTATCAGAAAAATTACACCTGATGGTGAAGTAACCACTTTTATGGGTACTGGTACCAATGACTCTGCTAATGGTCCACTATCAAGTGCTACAGTAAGCTACCCTACTGAAATCACAATTGATGCACTCGGAAACCTTTACGTTGGAGCGGCTAACAGAATCCGAAAAATTACTCCTTTAGGTAATGTTTCCACTTGGGCTGGCTCAGGAAATCAAGGATTTGGAAACGGGACCTCTACAAACAGTGCTGTTAAATTTCTAGGAATATCAGGATTAACTGTTGACCCTTCTGGAAACGTATTTGTTGTAGATGCCAATACACGTGTTAGAACAATAACTCCTACTACAGTTGTTGTTAGCACGTATGCCGGTTCTACAATTGGTTACATTGACGGTCCATCTGCTTTAGCAAAATTTGCAAGTCCACGCGATGTACTTTCGGATGCCTCTGGTAATATATTTGTTGCCGATGTGAGCAACGATCGTATCCGTTTAATTTCAACGGATGGGTTAGTAAGTACAATTGCTGGAAACGGAGGAGCTGCTTATCCTGATTATTTAGGAGCAAATGCAATATTGTATGGACCAACTGCAATGTGTCTAGATAAACTAAATAATTTATATGTTACAAATCAATTTAGAAATACTATAAGTAAAATTTCTCCAGTAGGTCTAAGTCCATTCAAAACAGCTTCGAGTTCAGCTTCTGATGTTCAATTATTCTATGTAAGTGGAAACGATCTTACAGAAAATCTACTTGTTACAGCACCTATCGGATATGAAATTTCATTCGATCAATCTACTGGGTTTGCAAATTCTCTTAGCGTGATTCAAAGTGCAGGTATTGTAACTTCTACTCCCATTTATATACGTCTATCTGCTACTGCAATAGCAGGCAATTACAATGGTACAATAGACATTTCATCCGCTGGTGCTTATAATAAGTCTTATACTGTAACTGGAATCATTATTGATAAAATAAATCAAACAATAAGTTTTGAACCAATAGATAGTAAGAAAATCAATGATACTAATTTCAACTTAACGGCAACAGCTTCCTCTGAACTTAACGTCAGTTATGTTAGTTCAAATTTAGACGTTGCAATAGTTACAAATAATATAGTTACAATTACAGGTGCTGGAACAACAACGATTACTGCATCACAAATTGGCAATGAAAATTATAATGCTGCTTCCGATGTTTCGTATGAATTAACTGTTTCTAAATTAGATCAAATAATTTCTTTTGAAATTTTATCTCCTAAAAATACTGGTGATGCTGATTTTAATTTAACTGCAATCTCATCTTCAGGACTACCCATAAGTTACACAAGTTCTAATACTGCCGTTGCTACAACAAACAATAATATTGTAACCATTGTAGGAGTTGGAACAACAAGCATTACAGCGATGCAAATTGGCAATGAAAATTATAACGCAGCAACTTCTATTTTGCAAGATTTAATAATATCTGGAACATCTACAGGTATTGATTACATTCAAACAAAAAACATTGAGTTGTTTCCTAACCCATGTTCAGATAATTTACATATTCAATCTAATTTAACTCAAACTGGAAACTGTAAGGTAAATATATATTCGATTCAAGGAGTTTTAATAAATACGCAAATTCTTAATAAAAATAATACCAATATTTTATCCATTGCTGATTTAGTTTCTGGCACTTATATTATTGAAATATTTAAAAATAATGAATTACTAATTAGAGAAAGATTAATAAAAATTTTATAGAAAATATAATACATTCCCCAATAACAAAAAACTCCCGTCCGATAAATCGAGACGGGAGCTTTTTACTTATCTCCTATTGGTTTTAACCTCGTATTACTCGTAATAAAACTGCTATAACAGCTATAATTAGTAAAATATGAATGATGCCACCTTGGTGAAAACCAAGAAAGCCAACCAACCATGCAACAATAAGTATTACTGCAATTAAATAAAGTAAATTTCCCATAATATTTTTTTGTTTAAGGTTTTGAAAAAATTCTATATATAATATAGATATTTAAAATGACATTTCAATATGAGTCATTTCACATTTAAATAAATGAGCTATATTGAAATCCGAAAATTCAAAATCAAATCATCATGCTAAATACAATGTATTGGTGCTACAAGTACTTTAAAGGTAAATAAAGGCATACTTTGTTCCATAGCCTGTTCATTACCTGATAAATATTGTATACTTATTCCAAAATATAAACCTTACAATAATTTTAAAACTATTGTAGGGTTTAGTATGATGTTCTTTTAAATAATTTGTAGAACCATTAGAAATTGGACTGACTACTTTGCAAATAGTTAATTTATTGGATCGTTAATTAAAAATACCTTACTATTAAAATTTTAAATACAATTAGCAAAATAAAGATTAAAGAGAATAGCAACAAATCTTTCTTTTTCCTTTTCCAAAAATCTTGTTTATCTGAAAATATTCTATCCAACACAAGTTTATTTTGTGCCCTTTTTTCT
>NZ_CALMGQ010000166.1 GCF_937863595.1 uncultured Cytophaga sp. | reverse complement strand
CACGCTAACAGTCACGCTCTTATTCGTACCATATCAAAACTGCAATATCAAATATAGATAATAGTACCCAAAAGCTAGACGCACTCTTAATCGCACCATGTCGGAATTGAAATCATTAAAAGACTTTTTCACTGCACCATTAAATAAGACTCTTAATCGCACCATGTCGGAATTGAAATTCGCTTGCATCTTCTACAATCGCAAAAGCATTATAACTCTTAATCGCACCATGTCGGAATTGAAATAAAATTGCCCTATTGCTTACTGCTGTCGGTACATCTCTCTTAATCGCACCATGTCGGAATTGAAATATTTTACCTCTATCGCTTAAAATAGATGGCACAAACCTCTTAATCGCACCATGTCGGAATTGAAATTTTGCATATTTGGCTGGCTACGGGTTATCAATCATACTCTTAATCGCACCATGTCGGAATTGAAATTTCGCATGGGTAAGACAGCATGTATCATGGCTCTGCTCTTAATCGCACCATGTCGGAATTGAAATATGCCTAACTTTTCGCCGTTAGTCAGATTTTCAGCACCTCTTAATCGCACCATGTCGGAATTGAAATAGTGCATACAATTGAAAAGACAATTCTTTTAAAGTCTCTTAATCGCACCATGTCGGAATTGAAATATAAAAAGGAAAATATTTCTTTAATTGGAATTTCACTCTTAATCGCACCATGTCGGAATTGAAATTTGGCATTAACAGCTAATGTATTTGGGTTTGAGTCTCTTAATCGCACCATGTCGGAATTGAAATAATTTAGTTAAGAACTTGCAAACGATACTGTCTCCTCTTAATCGCACCATGTCGGAATTGAAATACAAAGAAAAATCAGATAGGATAGGGTTCGGCATTCTTCTCTTAATCGCACCATGTCGGAATTGAAATGCATTGGCAGTCGCAGCGTTCGTTTACTTCAGTATCTCTTAATCGCACCATGTCGGAATTGAAATAATACCCAGCTTCTTCGTACATCATTTCAACTATGCTCTTAATCGCACCATGTCGGAATTGAAATAGAAGAACTTATGCGCCTTGCAGGGGGCAAATTAAGCTCTTAATCGCACCATGTCGGAATTGAAATTTGCAAAGGGCAATATATGGCGCACGCGTTGGGTCTCTTAATCGCACCATGTCGGAATTGAAATTTCCAACGTCTGCACCAGTTCGCCATTTTTGATAATCTCTTAATCGCACCATGTCGGAATTGAAATCAGCGTAGCACGGTTTGAGTCTTAACTGTTTCAAACCTCTTAATCGCACCATGTCGGAATTGAAATACAATACGTACCGGTTCAGACCTGCTACGAATAAGGACTCTTAATCGCACCATGTCGGAATTGAAATTTGTAGCGTCTAATTTCGTGCCCCCTTCGTCTGTTCTCTTAATCGCACCATGTCGGAATTGAAATATTCAGAAAAAACATTAAATGATATTACTAACGAAGCTCTTAATCGCACCATGTCGGAATTGAAATCGGATATTGGTACAGTAAGTAATGGTGGTTATGTAACTCTTAATCGCACCATGTCGGAATTGAAATCCTTCAAACTTAATTACCTCTACTTCTGTTGCCATCTCTTAATCGCACCATGTCGGAATTGAAATACGTTACAGATTCGATTGATTCTACTAAGTCTTCGCCTCTTAATCGCACCATGTCGGAATTGAAATATGACTTAACAGTACAGGCTATTGAAACAAAAGAAACTCTTAATCGCACCATGTCGGAATTGAAATGACAATGTTATAGAGGAACTAGTTGCAGAGCTTACCTCTTAATCGCACCATGTCGGAATTGAAATATTGTATAATCAGTGCCTTCTACATAAGTAGTTGAGCTCTTAATCGCACCATGTCGGAATTGAAATCAGGTATACGTATGTTATAATGGAGGTGATTTTAACTCTTAATCGCACCATGTCGGAATTGAAATACGTCGTACTTTTGTGTTAAATGCGAAATAATACGCTCTTAATCGCACCATGTCGGAATTGAAATGCTTGGGAGTATGCGAAGTATTTCCCTGATTATTCATCTCTTAATCGCACCACCGCGGAATTGAAATTAAAACACGCAAGTACATTCAACATGAATTCAGTGACTCTTAATCGCACCATCGCGGAATTGAAATGTCCAATAGTCATATTCTATTTGAATACTAATAATGCCACCAAGTAGTTTTCAAAAAAATCCTTTAACTTTACAAAAATTAATCTGTGGTAATACATGGAAGCGGCCTGATCTGTCGATGGACTCCGACGTTACAGATTAATTTTTTATTAACTTCTTCCCTACTTTTGAGTCACTCTTCCATCCACGTACAATTTTCCTTTCATCAAAAAAAAAAATTCCGTTTCCGGACAATCATCATTTTTCATAGGTATTCAATCCATCAACCTTAACCCACGCTTAAAGATTATTCAAGCACATAAACCTTTTTTCCGATAAATAATTGAAAAATAGTAACATATGTTAACGTTCATCCCTACCGTTTAAACTAAAGAATGAATACATTTGATTTTTAAAAACGAATTCAAACCAGCTAGAATGGAAACGTATATCAATCAATTAATGGAAGACCTTTTTGACTCTATGGATAAGGCCGAACAAACCGTAAATCAATGGGAAGATGATATTGAGGGCTTCATGATTGATGGAGTTCCATATGTGAATGTAGATGCTGCAGAAACGGTGCATGCCATTATTGGTATAGCTGAAGAATGTTTCCCGCCTGCCCATCTATTAAATGAGTCACAAATGATGGGGGTTAATCTTGCTTTACTTGATTGTTTAGGTCTTTGGAATATTCGATTGATTTTCCCAGAAAAAATATCGGGATCAGTTTTGTATCGTTCTTTAACTAAAGCATTAAAGAATAAAATTGTACTGCAACATTTTGGTACCGTTCACATCCGACTGTCCTTGAATGATCCCGAAACCGTGCGGTATTTTATAGATTAATGTGTTGGCTAATCACTTTGAAAATACCTTCAAGGTTTTCAAAACCTTGAGAGTATAAATAATACAATTCTTTAGCCCAATCCCCTACTTCAAAAATCGTTCTTCCATCGACGTAACATTCTCCAGGACAGCAGTCACATTTTTCTGTTCTGACGCATTGCTGACTTTCGCTTTATTCGCAAACTTTTTTGCCGTTTCAAGTTCTTTTCGCAATGCGATGCGTAATGGATCAGTTTCTGGGTTGGGAAAATACGATCTATTTGTTTTATGCTTTTCGTTATCGAAGGCAAGAATTTTATCTACTGTAACTAAGGCACGGTTTACACTATAAGCAGACATATTAAAATTTGCAATGTAGTTGGTAGAATCCAATGCGATTACTTTTTTATAATAGGTCTCAGCATGTACTTCATCATTCAAATTGCTATACTGGGAACCAATATTCAACAACAACTGAACATCTTTGGGATTTTTGGCTGATAGTGCTTTTAAATTTTCAATTGCTTCTTGCCCTTTATTCAACTTTACTAAAAGCTCCGTTTGTTGGGTCTTTAATGCTACATCTTGTGGGTATTTGCCTAATGCTGTATTGGAGGTAACAAGTGCACTATCCAATAAACTTCGGTTCATTAAATCCCCAATTTCGATATAATATACGCTTTCACTGGTATAATTTAAGTCTAGTAATTTGGATGCATATTTTTGTAATAAGGTTGTACTGTCCAATTCATTGGCTGCATACAAGGCATATACATAAGCTGTTGTGTCTGCAGACTTAATGCGTTGTGCACGTTCAAAATCAGTGATAGATTCAATATACTTTTCTGTTTGATACAATTTCACTCCCCTGTTTATGGATATTCTCCAGATTTCATCTAATTCGTCCGTAGATTTTTCAGTAAACTCAGACGATACTTTTTCGAACGTAAACACCTTTTGAAAAGCTTCCGTAGATTTATTTAAGGCTGAAACATTCTCCGTTTGTCCTTCAGCTGCAGATATTTCATATACATCTTTATAAATAACACCCTTGTAAAACCACGTTTTAGGTATCGAAATCGTTTTTTCATTGACAGCTGCTTTGTCAATTTCTTCCTTTGCTTTTACCAAATTACCATCATTATAATACAAAATGGCATTGGTCAATGAAGCATTTTGCGCGTGAACAGAAATGGTAGAAATAACGATAAGAATGAATGTAAGAAAGCGGCTCATATATTGAATGCGTTTTTGGGTAAATAGAATCAATGCTGTAAAGATTTACCTATTTCGAGATTTTGATCTTGTTTTTTTAGTGGTAACACTAGAAAATCACGTAAACCGAATGATAAAATCTTCTTATTTACAACAAAGCCACAAACCTATAGTTATGGTTTATGGCTTTGCGCTTAACGTATTTATTTAAAGTATTTTATTTTGACTATTCTGGTGTTTCTTCCGTCGAATCTTCCGGACTTTCATCCTCTGTTTCGTCTTCCGCTTCTTCAGTCTCTCCATCTTCAGCAAGAATAACATCTGCTTCATCTGGTTTTGCTAATTCACCTTCTTCGTCGATAATATCTGTAAATTCAAACTTCGCTACCGAAGCAATCGCATCTCCTTCTTGGATCTTTATCAAGCGAACACCTTGCGTTGCTCTACCCATGACACGTAAATCAGAAACCGCCATACGAATGGTTATACCTGATTTATTGATGATCATGATTTGATATTGATCGTTTACGCCCAAGATACTTACCAAATTACCTGTTTTTTCAGAGATATTTAAGGTTTTAACACCTTTACCGCCTCTGTTTGTAACACGATAATCTTCTATGTCTGAACGCTTTCCGTATCCTTTTTCAGATACTACCAATAAGGTTGTATCTGGAGAACTAATCGCAACCAAACCAACAACCACATCTTGATCATTCGCCAATGAAACACCTTTCACTCCCGATGCAGTTCTACCCATTGGACGAACTTTGCTTTCGTTGAAACGAATGGCTCTACCCGAACGTAAGGCAATAACCAACTCATCGCTACCAGATGTCATTTTCACATCCAACAAACGATCGCCTTCATGAATAGTAATTGCATTGATACCGCCTGTACGTGGTCTTGAATATGCTTCAAGCGTTGTTTTCTTAATGGTACCTTTTTCAGTACACATTACTAAGAAATTGTTATTGATGTAATCGTCGTCTGTCAATGTTTTCACATTGATAACGGTACGTACTTTATCACCTGGTTCAATTTGTATAACATTCTGAATCGCACGACCTTTGGTAGTCTTACCTCCTTCAGGGATTTCATATACTTTCAACCAAAATACTTTACCAAATTCTGTAAAGAACAACAAGTAATTATGGGTTGATGCAACAAATAAGTGTTCGGTATAATCCGATTCTTTCGAACCTGCACCTTTTGATCCAACGCCACCTCTGCCTTGTGTTCTGTATTCTGTTAAAGCGGTACGTTTCAAATATCCTTCATGCGAAATGGTAATTACCATTTGCTCTTCCGGAATCATATCTTCAATATTGATATCATCCGATGCGTGAACAATGTCAGATCTACGTGCATCGCCGTAACGTTCTTTCATTTCATTCAATTCATCTTTGATAATTTGCATTCTTAATTCTACACTTGCAAGAATGTCTTTCAAACGACCAATTAATGCCATGATTTCATCGTATTCTTTGATGATTTTATCACGCTCCATCCCCGTAAGACGTTGTAATCTTAAATCCAATACAGCTTTTGCTTGAATTTCAGACATGCCAAAACTTGTCATCAAGCCAATACGAGCAGCTTCTGGATCACGGGATTCACGAATTAATTTAATGACTTCATCTAAGTGATCTAAGGCAATTAAATACCCTTGTAAAATATGGGCTCTTTTCTCGGCTTCTTTTAATTCATATTCAGTACGACGAGTAACAACATCATGACGGTGTTCTACAAAGTACTCAATCATTTCTTTCAAGTTCAAGGTCATCGGGCGACCTTTAACCAAACACACGTTGTTTACACTGAAAGAAGATTGTAACTGAGAATATTTAAATAAGTTGTTTAATACAACGTTTGCGATTGCATCTCTTTTTAAATCGAAAACGATACGCATCCCGTCTCTATCCGATTCATCGCGGATATCACTAATGCCTTCAATTTTCTTTTCATTTACCATTGCAGCGATTTTCTCAATCATGGCGGCTTTATTCACCTGATATGGAATTTCTGATACAATGATTTGTTCTTTTCCTGTTGGTGTCGTCTCAATGGTTGAACGCGAACGAAGTACAATACGTCCTCTACCCGTTTCAAAAGCTGAACGAATACCTTGGTAGCCATAAATAGTTGCTCCAGTAGGAAAATCTGGGCCTTTTATATGCACCATCAATTCAGGAATGGTAATTTCATTGTTTTCGATGTAAGCAATAATACCATCGATCACTTCTGTAATATTGTGTGGCGCCATGTTGGTTGCCATACCTACGGCAATACCAGAAGAACCATTTATTAATAAGTTGGGAACTTTAGCGGGTAATACCGTTGGTTCTTGAAGGGAATCATCAAAGTTAGATTGGAAATCAACGGTATCTTTATTGATATCGCCTAGCATTTCTTCCGCAATTCGCTTCAAACGAGCTTCGGTATAACGCATCGCAGCAGGTGAATCTCCATCGACAGAACCAAAGTTTCCTTGTCCGTCTACCATTGGATAGCGCAAGGACCAAGGTTGAGCCATACGAACCATGGTATCGTATACAGAGGAGTCACCATGTGGGTGATACTTACCCAATACTTCCCCAACAATTCTGGCAGATTTTTTATGGGCTTTGTTATAATGCACACCCAAATCTTCCATACCATACAACACTCGGCGGTGAACAGGCTTCAAACCATCCCGTACATCTGGTAATGCTCTTGAAACAATAACAGACATGGAATAATCGATGTAAGCACCTCTCATTTCATCCTCAATGTTAATTGGGATGATATTTGTTCCGCCCGAAATAGGTTGATCCGACATAATTCTATTGTAGATATTTATTCTTTAAATTAACGATACAAGATAGTGAAAATCTGCCTGTTTAGCGAGTTTAAGGACATAGTAAAAACCTAAAGTTTTCAACAGGTTGATAAATATTTATTGCTTTTTTTTGATGAAGCTATTGCAAAGAAAAAAAACGTTCTTATATTTGCACTCCCTTAGGGAAAGAAGCCTCTTTAGCTCAGCTGGTAGAGCAACTGACTTGTAATCAGTAGGTCGTTGGTTCGATCCCGACAAGAGGCTCTTAAAATGATAAACATAGAAATGTGTTTATCATTTTTTTTTGTACTTGTTTTATTTAATGTAAAGTGTAGAGTTTAGAGTGTAACCGCCCTCACCATGGTTTGTGACACAAAAACCACCCGCTATTCTATGATGATACTTTGGCTAGAGCAAGATGGTCGCTCCTATACGGAGCTCCGTGCGTTTTATTTTGTAATGAAACATCATTCTATAAAAATGCCACCCCGATGGGGTTAATTGTTTAAATTTTCATCCCGTGGTTAGCACGTTTAAGTGCGAACACATTCTGAATACCCTCAAAGCTAACACCAAAACTGCACGAGGTTCGGCTTTTTCCCGCCGCTCTATCTATGTTACTTTAGCTAGCGCAAGATTCACTTAGGCTTTATATCTCAACCACTGATCAACCCGTTGTTGCGCCTTTTCTGGCCAACAACCAACTGCTATTTGATGATACAGTTTCAACCCCAACGGGGTGATATTATTGTAGAAAGAATATAATCCAAACCATAATATAGGCGCAACGCCAAAGGCGTTCACATAATATATCTTTAAAAACCTATAATGAGCGGGTAGAAAATCTATTGGCCAACAAATAACTTTTCGCAAAGGTTCGGCTTTTTCAGCCAACACCCCACTGATCTTTGATGATATATTTTAAACCTCAGTGGGGCGATATTATTGTAAATAAGAATATTAATACTGCTGTTTACTAGAACAAACGGATTAAAATATTGTATGCTTTATTCTGCATGTCAACAACATGGTGTAATCCTACATACTTAATCAAATACACAAAAAATTAGATGTGAATAAAAACATGCCTTCTTTTTTATTCAGCCATTGATTTTATAAAAAACGTTCTTATATTTGCACTCCCTAACGGGTAAAGGCCTCTTTAGCTCAGCTGGTAGAGCAACTGACTTGTAATCAGTAGGTCGTTGGTTCGATCCCGACAAGAGGCTCTTAAAATGGTAAATACAGAAATGTGTTTACCATTTTTTTTGTCTGAATTAGGATTAATGGATTTAAGGATTAGTCAAGATCTCGTTTAACCGAGATTGATAAAATATTGGTTTGACCTTTTGTTTTTTTTTGAATTGTAGGAAAGAAATGATCTTAACGATTCTAAAATTCTGATTCAGACTAAATAACAAACGTCGTCGAGGTTTTAAACCTCGACGACGTTAATCTACCAACTACACCTTACACTCACTTTACTCTTTCCTATTCATTGAGGATTAAAACATTTCACCATATCCTACAAACCATCAACCGTTATACGCCAAACTTGATACAGCAGCTGCCACTACACTTTACACTTCGACCGTTAACGCTACACCTTTCCTCGTCTAGTACCTAGTAACTAGAGCCTCGCAACTAAGCTCAACAGCTGCTCCTTCTCAATCCCTTCGGCGCATTTAAAATGCCCTTCCGGACAGGCTTTGTAACCATGCAATCCACACGGTCTGCAACTTAGTTTTTCAGTTGTCTCAATATTGAATGATTGATCCGACAGTGGACCAAAGCCAAAGCTCGGTACAGTGGAACAAAAGATTGCAGCTACCGGCGCATTCATGGACGATGCGATGTGCATCGGTGCCGAATCATTTACATAATTCATCGTAGCATTTTCCATTAAAGCAGCCGATTCTAAAAACGATAATTTTCCTGCAAGCACTTCAATATGTGAATTGGTTTGTACAGCCGCTTGTATTCGAGCGCAACTCGCTGCATCGCCAGGTGCACCCAATAAATAAACGACCAGGTGTTTCGGTACTGCTTGCAAAAATTCGATCCATTTATGTTCGGGATATTGTTTGGTAAACCACACCGAATTAGGTGCAACACATATATACGGCTGGGCTGCAAACGCTTCTATTTTTTTGTACTGTTCTGCGGATGGATAAAGTTTTGGTTGACGTTTTATACTTGATGCAAACCAATCTACCAAGGTATTGTTGCGATCAACTTCATGTAAGCCTTTATCTAACTGATGCGGAAACTTTTTCGTAAACAAAAAAGAAAATGGATTCTTATCATAGCCCACAGTCATTTTGGCGCCAGAAAAAGCAGTGAGTAAACCTGTTGCGCCAAAGCGCTGTAAGTTTATAACAAGATCATATTTTGAAGTGCGAATGGTTGAAAGTAATGACATTAAGTTTTTGTACTTACTTCCCTTCTTATCCCAAATCAATACTTCATGTAAAAATGGATGATTTGAAAACAGCGATTCATTTCCTTTACGTACCAACAAATCAATAGATGCATGAGGTAAAGATGCATGAAGGGTTTCTAATAAGGCCGTTGCTAAAATCGCATCCCCAATAAATGCCGTTTGTATAACAAGAATTTTATGAAGTGCAGGAGCTTTAGTTGCCATATTAAAATGTATGTACGTACTGATTTTCAAAAAGTACGTTTGTTAATTTATTTAATAATAAGAGATAAAATCAGTTCTATCTAAACTTGAATCAATCAATCAAAATATTATATGCTGTTAACAAGCGATATAAATCATGGGATTGAAAATGAGCTTTTTTTACATTGTTTGCAGCTGGATGTATGACAAAATTTGTATTTGTTCTAAAATCAACACCGCTTAAATTGGTATTGTTAAACAATGCATCCAACATGTTGCAATGAACTAGTTTACATTTTGAAAGATCTGCTTGGGTGAAATTTACACCCTCCATGTTACAATGTTGAAAGGTACTTTTATATACTTTCTTCTTATCAAAAGAAGCAAAGGATAGATTGCATTGCTTCATATGAATTTCAAATCCGAAATCGCGTATTGCAGAAAATGAAACACCCAAAAGTTTGCATTCATGAAACATACAGTTTTTCAATGATGCTGCATCGAACGTTGCATTACTGAAGTTGCAATTCTCAAAACTGCAATCAATAAATTCGACACCATTTAAGCGAGAATTGGTAAAATTGCAATTTGAAAATTGTTGACCTTCATACTCTGTTTCGTCCAAACGTTGATTGGAAAAGTCTTTTGATTGAATTGGTTCTAATTTATTGCTCATAAATTGTACGTTGTCATTATTCAAATATAAATGTAATTATTCAAACATGTTTTTTTATTACACAACTATTTGTTTCATTAAACGTTATAAGATGAAAGTAATTCATTCATTCAAATTACTTGAAGATTTTTCTTTAATATAGCCCATTTACGTTCAGTTATATTTATTTATAAAGATTATCCTCACAACCTGGGAATTGGCACGTAGTCTCTACTCTTTTAATCAATTTCACCCTTTAGATGTAGAGTATGATTATCTTCGCCTTCCTTATAATACATTGGTATGTTTCCTTATTTTTCCAATCCATATTTCACCATAGATATGCCGCTCATGGTTTTTTCACCATGTCTAAATTTTGGGAACGTGTTTTTTATGTAGGTTGCTTTATTTCCCAAGGTTCTTCGTACATAAGTGCGAATGCATACGGTAAAATGCACCGCATGCATCATGCCCATACGGATACACCAGAGGATCCCCACTCTCCTACAAACTCATCTAACATGCTATTAATGATGTGGGATACCCGAAATAATTATATCAATGTATATACGGGTAAAACAAAAGTAAAAGATACGTTTACTAAAAACTTACCTGACTGGCCAAGTTTTGAAAAGTATGCCCACACCTTCTATGCTCGCTTTATCTGGATATTTATCTATATTTTAATTTATGATGAATTTGCAACTGCTTGGTGGCAGTTCTTATTTCTACCATTCACAATCTTAATGGGCTCTTTTCAAGGAGCTGCTGTGAATTGGTGGGCACACCGTTTTGGTTATGTAAATTGTAAAATGAATAATACTTCAAAAAATATCCTTCCTATTGATTTTGTCTTTTGGGGAGAATCCTTTCACAACAACCATCATGCAAACCCAACAAACCCGAACAACTCTTTGCGCTGGTTTGAAGTGGATGCTGGATATCAAATGATGCGTTTTCTGAATAAAATCCGCATCATTAAACTCAAATCAATACAAGTGAATTAAACGAAACATATTTCATACGTTTCGTTTAATTCACTTGTGAAATTCAAAATAACAAAACACAAATTACAAAGGCTTAAATGGTTGCATTGCTGCAACCGTTTAAGCCTTTAAAAATTCAAAAGAATATTTTATGGCTACTTTATTAAACAATCAATCGTTTTTTTGATTTTAGGCTTTGGATTTTTAAATTTTATTTTTCGAGGTATTCGTTTAAAGTTCTTAATTTGAGCTTTAGCTATTTGCGAAGTGTTATTTATAGGCTGCTTGTGGTCTTGAGCCGTTTGGAATTTGATTTTTGGAATTTGAGCTTTAGCTATTTGGGATTTGTCTTTATTAATCGGAACTTGCAGGCTAACATTATTAAAATAGCATGGGAACATATACAACAGAAAAAGATCAAGTTAGTTATAGCCTTGGGGTTAACATTGCAACAAGCCTTAAGAATCAAGGGTTTGAGGATTTAAATTTAGAAGCAATTACAACTGCTTTGTCAGATGTATTCAACAATAAGACGTTACAAATTAATGAAGAAGCAGGCGGTCAAATTTTGAATACCTACTTCCAAGCAATGCAAACAAAAAAACATTCTAAAAACATTGAAGAAGGTGCGGCATTTTTAAAAGCGAATGCTACAAAACCAGATGTAATAACGCTTCCAAGTGGCTTACAATATAAAGTCTTGGTTGAAGGTTCAGGTGCTAAACCAAGTGCTTCCGACAAAGTTACTACACATTATCATGGTACATTAATAAACGGAACCGTATTTGATAGTTCTGTAGAACGCGGACAGCCTGCTACATTCCCAGTGAATGGTGTAATTGCAGGTTGGATTGAAGCATTACAATTAATGCCTACAGGTTCAAAATGGCAATTATATGTTCCTTCAAACTTAGCTTATGGCGAACGTGGCGCATCTGAATTAATTGGACCAAATACCACTTTAATATTTGATGTAGAATTACTTTCTATTAACTAATTATACGTTTAAAATAAATTATTTAAAAGGAGTCCAATTTTTTGGACTCCTTTTAAATTTATAAAACATTTTTTTAACGAAGTTCACTAGATACATTGTGGCATTTAATTGAATACGTTACTTTTTATAAAACCACATGTATTGTAAGTAAGGGTAAAAATAACCTGTACTTTATGATATTTGGAACTCATTTTAAAATCAACACGTCCTCAATAATCTCCAATTCTATAAAATGGATGGTTATTTTATGTGTGCAATCTATTTCCATAATAACGATTTCATTTTCCCCCTTATATTGTTCAGCAGAGGGTACAAAACAATTAATGCCCACATCTACTGACTTTGGGTTTATACAAATAAATGATCGGGGTAGAAAATTTGCTACCTATAATGCTCCCAATCTAAATCGATTATACATACACGTATGCAATCCGGGTGAAATCATCTATGTTGGATTTAAACAATCCGATAATGATGTTTCATTTCGAATAAAAGATCCCAGTGGTAATATTGTTGTAGCCGCACAAACATTATCTACTTCCGGTCAAGGATTTATTTCAACGTATAATCAGGCTGTTGCAGGTCCTCAACAATTAGTTGGTGCTTCTGGCTATAATGCAATAAGCTATACTTCTTTATTATCAGGTGATTATTACATAGAATTCAACAATTCTGGAAATGCACAACGGATATTTGATTTTTTTGATATAACAGTAGCTAATGCCAATACAGCACAAAGTGGGCGAATTTGGTCGTACTCATGGGATATTAACACCAAAGCAACAACAAATCCATTCACAGCCAAAATGTATATTTTTTCCAAAGACAGCATTGTAACTTCTATCGATTTTAATGGAATGCAGCCTTTTGGTGCTGTCATCACAGCGAATTCAACAGGACTTTCTAATACTGGAAATGTAATAGCAGATCGTGCAAGCCAAGTGGGTGATTTCACCCTACCTGAATATAAAATTTTCTTGAACGACCCCGATCCAACGTGTTATCCTACTGGTAGTTTTGGTACAATTACAGCACCTACTAAAGTTACAGGATGCGACCCTGCAAATAGATGTATCAATATTACCGTAAATAAACCTGGACAAATTGAAATGGTCTTGGATTTAAACGGAACGCTGGGTTACCAACCAAATTCTACCGATCTTTTAATCATTACGCCCGTTGTTGCTGGTATCAATTGCATTCCTTGGAATAGCAAAGACGGAGAAGGTAACGTTATTATAAGTATTACAAACATTCCCTTACAAGTGAATTATTTAAATGGGGTAACCCATTTGCCGCTCTACGATGTAGAAGCAAATCCAGATGGGTATATCGTTGAACTCATTCGGCCAGCTGGTACACAACCCAGTTTGTATTGGGACGATACCAACATAACAGCCGGAACAGCTATAGATGCAAAAGTAAATTTAACAGGCTGTTCAAATATGTCTGGTTGCCACAAATGGAAAAACAGAGGAAATAACGCTGCATCTGAAACGATAAATACATGGTGGTACCCAAATATCGTAACCGATAACTTAACCTTTGACCTTATTGATGTGCAAATGGATGCAGATATTCGCAATCCTATTGGACAATTAAATGATAGTTTAGTTTGTGAGACTATACCTTTTTTTCAATTACAAGGAGAAATAGCAAACAACGTACAAGGTAGTTGGACAGGTGGTTTGGGTTCATTTTCACCTTCAAGAAATGTATTCAATCCTATATATACACCCACTGCTGCAGAAAGAAAAACAGGATTTGTAAAATTATTTCTCAACGCTTCTATTGTTCAGGGAGCTTGCACAGATGCAATTGATTCCATCCGTATAAATTTTGAAATGGCCCCGATTATTGATGTGGGCTTAGACAAAATTATCTGTTCAAAAAATAATCCGATTAACATTTCCGCATTCTTAACACATGCGAGTACAGGTATTTGGAGCGGAGGTTCAGGTTTGTTTGGGGAGGTAACAAATTCAAACACGAACTACACTCCTGCTTCCTCAGATATTTCAAATGAGTTCGTCCAGCTCATATTTACATCTACAGGCTCACGCGTATGTGCACAAGAAGACGATACCTTAACAATTTCATTTAACAAACCTGTTGAAATTGAAGTAGGTGATCCAATACAAATATGTGAAGATATTAAAACAGTATCGATACAGGCAATGGGTGACCAAACTGCGCAACTTTTGTGGACAGGTGGTACAGGTTCTTTTAGTTCAACAAATTCCTTAACTACTGAATACACATTAGGAAATAATGAAAATCTCAGGAGTGAAATTATTCTAAAATTAACTGCATCAAAAGGTGTTTGTCCAGATTCAACAGACATGTTGAAAATCAATATTCATGCATTACCTGATATCCATGCGGGATCAGATACCCTAATTTGCAAAGGTGGAAATCTTACGATAACAGGAACAAGTAATGCAAATACTACGAGTTGGTATCTACTTCCATCTCATACGATTACATCAAATTCAAAAACGAATTCGTTACAAAATGTCTCAACAAATAGTACCTATGTTTTTGAAGGTATAAATACATATCAATGTAAAAATTCAGATACGATTTTAGTTGATGTATATGACTTGCCGAGTTTAAATCCTGGTGGTCCTTACTGTCTACAAAAAGAATTGATCTTAGTTGCAAATGCTACGAATGTTCCGAATGTAACCAGTTTATATATTTGGAAAAAAGAAAATACCCTCCTTCAATCTGATCCCATTGTTAGTAATCTTGCAATAACAGATGCCGGTAAATATACCTTAACCTATAAAACAGATGGATGCAGTAAAGATGTGCAAGTAATTGTAAACCCGAAACCAGTATTGGTAAGCCCAGATACATTATCCGCTTGCGAAGGAAATAGTATTGAACTATTTACAAACAGCAGTATTCCATCAACAATAAAATGGTTCGATTCGAATAAAAGTTTCATTCAAAGTGGTAGCAGCATATTTGTAATAGCATCTCCCATTGCTCAACTCTATTATATTGAAGCAGAAGCTGCAACAGGTTGTTCCAATAATGATAGCATTGTAACTGTCAGTACGATTGTACCAAATTTCAGTATTGAAAATGTAGAAATATGTAAAGACTCATTTGCAACACTTGATATAATGACGAATAATATACCAACACATGCACTTTCAGAATTAAACTATGCATGGAAGTATAATTCAAAAATCATTTCTACCAATAAGATCTTACAATCAAACGTACCAGGTACGTATACCGGAACAGTTACATTAAAAGGCTGTGCTGCAAGCAAAGATGGGAACATTATCGTACACGATTTGCCTACATCAGAATTACCCCTTCGATATACCTTTTGTTCAGATAATGGAAATAGTATTTATTTAAATGCTGGTACTGGATATATGTATCATTGGATTCAAAGCAATGAAACAACTCAATCCATTTCGATTTCCAAAGCTGGAACATACGATGTGCTTATATATAATACATTTATGTGTAAAATTAAAGCCCAAACAAATGTTATAGAAGAATGTAAGCCAACATTGTTTGTTTCGAATGCATTTTCGCCTAATGGGGACCAAATAAACGATATTTTCCAAACATTTGACAATCATATCGGTAGTTATTCTATGACCATATTTAGTCGGTGGGGAGAAATTATTTTTCAATCTACAGATAAATCAGTATTTTGGGATGGATACTACAATGGAAAACAAATGGATGTAGGTGTTTATCCTTTTATATTAAAATATGAAGGAGATACAGATTCATATAAAGGTCCTTATATAATTGAAGGAAGTATTACATTAATTAAGTAATCATGAAACAAATACTTGTAATTTCTATTTTGATTTTCTTCTCGTGTACGAAAGAAACGTATCGCAGCGATAAGACGAATCAACTCACTAAAAAAACAAAAAAATCACTGAATTTTTTAGAATTACAAGCACATGAATTGACTAGTGAAAATATTGAAAATCGCGATAAAAATGTAAAAAAAGCAACAAAAGAAAATAACAAGAAACAAAAAGAATTGAATGCAGCTAATGCCAAAGCAAGCAAGGCTACTAAGAAAAACCAATTTTCTGGAGAGTTTAGTATTTACTAAAGCATAGAAGATTAATATGACTTTAAGCCAGCGATACTGGGTATATCTTAAGTCATATTATACATTTCAAATTATAGTACCTTATAAAAAATTATTTTTTAGTTAGTAATGTTTTTTCTATTCGGGTATCAGGAATGAGCCATAAAAAAGCCAAAACAGCATAAATTATGCAACTTGCCAATGGGAATATGAATGCGCATATAATCGCGAAGGCATAAATCCCCATTGATATGCGGGTTTTTATATCATTTTTATAAGCAGTTGCAACTTTTGATTCGGTACCTTCTTCTTGAATTACTAGTTTTGCCATAATATACCAAGCTACACTTGCCATAAATAAAACAACACCATACAATGCTACTGGTACTTCAGATACTGGATTGTGCCCCAACCAAGCTGTAGTTACTGGAAAAAGAGACAACCAAAAGAGTAAATGTAAATTGGCCCATAATATTTTACCATTTACATGTTCAACCGCTTGCCATAAATGATGGTGATTATTCCAGTAAATACCGACGTACAAAAAACTAAGTACATACGAAATAAATGTGGGAATAATGGGTATTAAACTTTCTATTCCCCCAAAATCAGGGATTTTCATTTCCAAAACCATAATGGTGATAATAATTGCCATTACCCCATCACTAAATGCCTCTAACCTATTTGTTGTCATTTTTTTCACCGTAGCATGTCATGCCGTTTAATTAAGGATTGGATTTATAAAACACGTATTAAATCTTAAAACCGTCCCATAAATTGGACGACAATGAAAGCTTATAGATATTTTTATAATTTGCTATACAGCATTTATTGCAGTTTGCTTTAGCCAAATGTTTATGTAAAAATACAAAATTCGCCAAGAAAGCTACATAGCATTAACATTTAAGCATTAATTTACAAAACTCAACCATTCGTTGTGAAGCCAGGATACAAAGTCATACCGCCATCTACAAACAAGGTAATTCCGTGAACATAATCTGAATCATCGGATGCAAGCCATACAGCAGCTTTACCAATATCCGATGGTTCGCCAATCCGATCATAAGGAATTAACTTTAAAAGTTTTTCAGCAGCTTCTGGTGTATCCCATGCGCTTGTATTGATGGGTGTTTTAATTGCACCTGGTCCAATGCTGTTTACTCTAATTTTCAATTTCCCAACTTCTTGAGCCATCGATTTCATTAATTGCATGATACCACCTTTAGATGCAGCATAATTTGCATGGCCAGCCCAAGGTATCACTTCATGAACAGAACTGATGCAAATAATTTTACCTAAGGCTACAGAAACTTCTGGCTTTGGCCCTCTTTTGATAAATTCGCGAATAGCTTCACGTGCACACAAAAACTGACCGGTAAGATTGACGCCAATAACTCTATTCCATTGATCCAAGGTCATATCTTGAAAGGGAGAATCCTGTTGCAAGCCAGCATTATTTACTAAAATATCTACTGTACCAAAATGCGCTACAGCTGCACGAAACATTTCCTGTACATCTGCTTCTTTAGCTACATCTGCTTTTATTGCGATTGCTTGTGCCCCAAATTGAATAATCTGATTTACTACATCTGTTGCTGCAGCCTCATTAGAATGATAATTTACGACTACGTTTGCACCGCTTGCTCCCATTGCAAGTGCAATTCCTTTTCCTATACCTGAATCACTGCCTGTAATGATAGCAGTTTGACCATTTAATTTTTTATTTTCCATAGTTGATTTGAGATCTTTTTTTTATTCAATGAATATATTAATAAATTCTGTATGAATAATGTGTCCAGAGATTCGTTGAATTTTTAGAACACATATAATTTAGGTATTTTAACTGATATAAACACAAGTAATTTTCTTGTTTATTTACGGCTAATATTTCCTTAAGCGCCACCAATTGTTCCAATCACTTCATAATCAAAAAAAACAAAAGGTACATTCCATAAACTATATACACGTTCCAACAGATTTACTTCCAAATCACAATGTTCAAGGAAGAAAATCAAAAGCGAATTATAAGAATCGAATTAATTCTTTCTTAAAAAGCATAATGAATATTTATTAAAACTCTTGTAACTTGTCTTTTGAACAAATAGATATACCTAAGCTGTTCTGAATATATATTTCCTCTGTCTCCTTGAGTGAAATAATTAATTACAGAATTAAATCTCTTAATGCCTTTGAATCGACTACTCAAATATTTCATATTTATAGTATTTTGTTTTAGCAGTTGCTTGCCGTTTCATGCTTTCTTATATATCGTACCCGATCAAAAAGATATAAAACGGTTTAAACATGCAGTAGTAAAACATGCAGATACGTGTTTTGAATTCCCTAAAATTGAAAAAAATAAAACCATTTTTGTAAGCAACTGGACATATAAAACCCCCTTGTCTAAAATGCGTTTAGAGCAATTTCTGGAACAACAACAATGCTACCATTTTATGGTTATTAAAAATGACAGCATTGTGTTTGAATACAATGACAAAAAATTAAAAAGCTATCAACCCTCGCCTACTTTTTCAGTGGCAAAGACATTTGTTTCTGCTTGTTTGGGTAAAGCTATTGAAGAAGGTTATGTAGGTTCGGTAAATGATTTAGTAAAAAATTACATTCCTGAATTAAATTACCATAAAAATTTCGACCTCTTAACAATAAATGAGTTGTTAAACCAAAAATCTGGTATACATGAAAATGTAAACCATTTGTCACATACCAATTATGGTAAAATAGAAAAGATCTTACCTAAAATTGAATTCGATTATAAACCTGGAGAAAAACTAGAATATGTAAATACAAATTTCACGCTATTAGGGATTTTAATTGAACGTGCCACAAAAAAAGATTTGTATCAATATTTTTCAGAAAAAATTTGGTCAAAAATCGGTACCTGCGACTCTTCTGTTTGGGGATATGACTACCAAACACATCATACCCGTGCATTCAGCTTTTTTGGAGGTTCCACACGAGATTATGCAAAATTCGGAAAACTATACATGCAAAACGGTATGTGGAATGGGAAACAAATTATTGATAGCAACTGGGTAAAATCAACAACAGCATGCATCAATCCACTTGGTGAGAATATTGGGTACAACAGCGGTTGGTATATTGGAGAAAAAGAGTTTGGGGATTATATGGCACTGGGAATGTACCGTCAACAAATTTATATCAACCCGAAATCCAATGTCGTTATTGTATGCATTATGAAATTTGATTACAGAAATTTACCACTTCGATGGTGGCAATTGTTACGACAAATTTCTGGTCAGGCATAAAAAAAGTCTATTTTGAGTTTCTCAAAATAGACTTTTTTTATGCCTGACCACTTTTTACTGATCACTTACCACTAATTATTTACTAATAAAGAACTCTGTTCTTCTATTTATACTTCTTCCATCTTCATTAACAGAACCATCCGGATTTGTATTAGAAGCCAGCGGTTTATATTCGCCATAGCCTTTCGCTTGAATTCTATTTGCGGCTATCCCTTTTGAAATCAAATACTTTTTAACTTTAGAAGCTCTTCGCTCCGATAAATCTTCATTGTACTTATTACTACCAAGGTCATCTGTATGGGAACTTACATTTATGTTCACATCAGGATTTTCCATTAAAAACGGAATCAATAAATCGTTTATAACTTTTTGTGATACTTCATTTAAGTCTGATACATCACTCGCATATTGTATATCCTTTAAAACAAATGGCTTACCAATAACGGGTTTTTCATCCATGAATGGAACTACTTTAATTGTGTCAATTGCAATAACTTCAAGTTTTCTTTTTAGGATTGGACTCGAACACATTTCTTTTGTTTCTACAAATAACGTATCATTCACAAAGCCTTTTTTATGAATAAATATGGCATAATTTGTATTGGGACTAAGTGCTAAATTATACGCACAATCTGCCAGACGAATTGTATCCGATTTATTCAAACTTGTTTTTGTGTCCTTTTGTTGAATCGTTAACAATTCACCTACGCAATTATTATCTTTAGTAAGTACGCTCAAGTCTAATTCACAAACAAATGGCGGAGCTGGAATAATTTCAAGTGAATAAATATCATCGCAACATGTTTCATGAAAAAATGGAGTTCCTCCTGGTCTATTGGATACAAGAAATCCATTTTTACCATCGTCTGCTAACACAAAACTTAATTCATCTTGAGGAGAATTAATCGGAAAGGATAGATTTTCTGGACGTAAAAATCTTCTTCCGTCTTTTTGGATTTTATAAATATCTAAGCCGCCTGCATTTATTAAGCCGTCTGTACTATAATAAAATGTTTGAGAAGGAACGTGAAAAAATGGCGTACAATCTGTTTCTGAAGTATTCGCTACAGTAAAATTAACCGCTTTATTCCATACGTTCTTTGTTTCATTATAGGATGTATACCAAATATCTAATCCACCTTTACCCTCAGGTCTATCCGAAACAAAATACAAATATTCTGTTTGGTTCACTTTGGGTTTTGGAACAGGTCTTGTACTTCCTGTTTTACGAGGAGGCATATTTTTAGAAGTTGGTGCAGTAGCATTAACTTGAGATGTTGAAGCTGTATCAATTACAATGGTAGGTTGCGTACTTGTATATCCTGGGATATTTATAGGAGCAGGTAATTTGCTTGGTTTAGACCACGAACCAGAGACTTTTTCTGTATAATAAATTTCACAGGAAACTTTACCTTGTGTGCTCTTCGTGCACTTAGTGAAATAAAAACGTTTTGAATAAGGAGAATATACAAAATTCCCCATGTCAACGGTTGTATCATTAATGCTTTCTAACATCCCTTGCTCAACCCATTCTCCGTTTATTTTTTTCGCTTCATACAATTGTCTAACGGGTGGTTTTTGATAATGCTCACCCCTAGTATCATAATATTCAACGGAATCCATTCGTAAAGATCCAAACGCAAGACGCGTACTATCCATTATAACGGGTGAAAATTCTATATGCGGATAGTTAACAGAGTTCCCTACGTTTTTAATTTTTACATTTTCTGGAAAATCCCGATACACCATACCACTATCACAACCAGTTAGTTCACGATTCAGTTTTGCTTTTAAAACTTTATCGTCCATGTCTGTAGATATTTTTTTAAATTCTATAAAGTGTGTTTTCGCCTCTTCGTATTTACCGCACATTTTCAACATTAATGCTTGATAGTACAATGCTAAAGGATATTCTGTGGGAGATGTTAAAAATACTTTTTCATAGGTAACTGCTCCTAATGTATAGTTTCGTGTAAAACGATACATATCCGCAACGAGGTATAATGTTTTTATATCGGTTGTATCTAATTTAACAACCTCTTCGTAATAAAATAGTGCGGAATAAACATCCCCTGTTTGATACGCAATTTTTGCTCGAGCTTTCATTTTGGAGAGACTCAAATTTTTATCAATGCCTTCTCGGTTTTGCGCAAAAAGTGAAATAGTAAAAATGGAGAGAATGAATACGATGCTTAATGATACATATTTCATAAGGTATATAAAGAATATTTTTTGATTGAAGAAATATTAATATCGATCACAAGGTAAGGTTACCTTGTTCGACTTTCTTGATGGAGTGGTATAAGTAAGCGATACTTCCCAAGCTGTCTTATAACGTGAATTCTTACTTAAGGATGAAACATTGAAATCCCAACTCAAGCCAAATACAAAACGATCGTAACTAATACCTCCATAAGCAATTGCAGCATCTGAATTTGCCGTACTTCCTCTATAGCCAGCACCTGCCATAAGGCCTAATCGTTCTGTAAACTTTCTATATGCATTTACTCCTGCAAGAAAATCGGTTGCGGTTGCAGAATTCATATATAAAATATGCGGAACCAAAGAAAGCTTGGGATTCATATAATAAACAGCAGAAGTATTAAAAACATGTCTAAAAGGAATTGCTTTGTTTGCACTTCCATAACCTTCAATTGGTCTATTTACATTAAATAATGCGTAGCCTGCAGATAATTTTACTTTACCATATAAATGAGACCAGCCAAGCCCTGCATTGATATCAATATAATGCCAAGTATTTTTAACACTCCCTTCATTGTTATTTGAAGTTGGATCGTAACTCCCTAATTGATAATTCCATTGACTAGGAAATGTTTGATCATTGGTATTGATATTGCGCATCACGATACCCGATTGAATTCCAAATCGAATTAAATGCCCATTATAATTTTTCTGATAACTTCCGGAAAGCATTATTTTATTGGTATTCAAAAAAAATGAACTCACCTGATCATTTATTAAAATCATACCAACTCCAAACTCATTCTGTTTTGTTAAGATTTTCTTTTCTATGGAAATCATGTTGGTCTTCATTGCTGGAGATATTTGCGCCCATTGCGTTCGAGAGTTTAACCCCACTTTTACATCTCCATCAAAATTACCTGTGTAAGCAGGGTTTAACGAAAGATTTGAAGTATAATATTGAGAAAGATGTATATCCTGAGCAATACTAGAACTATAGAAAAGGGAAAGAAATAAAAGTGTATATAAAAGTTTCATTAAAAAGAAATTACCAGGTACCTAAATGTGAATTGTAATAATTTGCCATGGAGTTATATTGTTGTACCGTAAAGGTTAAACATCCACACGGATAATCGCTCATGATATTTGCCAAATCGGGATAGTAATATTCACCATTTGCATCTTTTTTTTCACTGATAAAGTTACAATTAATTAAGTTTATATAGTTACTCATAAAATCACCTCGTACATAGGGGTCTGCTGGAGTGTCACAAAAACCATCACCTGCTGTTGCACAATTGCTTCCATCTACTAATTCAGGAATTGTTTTATCAAATGTATTCTTTAATCCAAAAAAAGATCCATAAAGCTGAGAGATTGGCCTAATATCTAAACATTTTTTTGCAACTATAATATTCCCAAAGTCGGCGATACCGCCTACACTTGCAAAACCACAAGCTGTAAGATCTGGAATTTCAACAAAATACATATTAATCCGATGACTCAGTTTGTATAATGGATCTAATTCCTCTTTGCTAACTTTACCAGAAACAAGTTCGTTGTAATTATAGTTTTCGATATATTTAAATTCACAAATCTTAAATGAAGCACCAATCGGGTAAAAGATCGAATTTAGTTGTTCGATAACCGATTTAATAGCTGCTTCACTTATATTTTTATTTTTATTGGAATCCAAAACGATATGTGCAACAATTAAAAATTCTTTGTTGATTTTTACCAAAGGTTTAATGGAATCTGCCTGAGTGGAAGCGTATGAACTATTGATATGATTCAATATCAATAATAGTATTAAACCTATATTTAGAAGTGTATTTTTTATCAAAATATATTTTTTATAATTGTTAAATGTATTTTATTGAGTAGTTTTGCATAAAAATTATTGTGCAAGTTAGTATTACTTTTTATAAAAATGACAAAATATTTTAAAATAATATTTCTATACCTATTATTTATTTCAGGGGTTGCTTATGGTCAAAGTGCAGATATTCTGATAGGATGTGTTCCACTTACCGTTACATTTACCTCTCCAGCAACGGCTACTACTTATTTTTGGGATTTTAAAGATGGCGTAACATCAGACCACCAAAACCCTTCTAACCTATTTAATAAACCGGGTATTTATAATGTAACTTTTCAAGAATCCGTGAATGGTCCGGTTATAAAAACCATTAAAATTGAAGTATTAAAAAAAGCAGAAATTAATATTTTACAAGTTGATGCAGGATGTTTTCCACTTAATAGTCTTATTAAAAGCAATATAACGACAGATCCTAAAGTAACCATCAATAAATACACCTGGGTATATGGTGATGGTACAAGTGAACAAGGACCTAACTTAGCAACGGTTCCCCATTTATACACCCAAAAAGGACTTTTTTCAATTTCTGTTGGTATCGAAACAAATTACCCAACCTGTGATCGCGGAGGACTTTTTAAAGATGTGGTTCAAGTATACGATGCTCCTGTCGCATCTTTCACAACAACACCTGCCATTGCCGTTACCTGTAATTCCACACTGAACGTTGGGTTTAACAATACATCAACTGGTACTCTACCATTAAGTTATTTATGGGATTTGGGCAATGGAAAAACATCTACGTTGGCAACTCCTTCGAACCAAGTTTACACAGTGGGTTCATATATACCTAAACTTAGCGTTAAGTTTGCAGCAAATTTAACGGGTTGCCAATCGACAGCAAGCAGTTCAGCAAGCGTTGGCAGACCAATACCTATCATTAAAAAGTCAAAAGATACAATCTGTATTTATGATTCAGCACGTTTTATAACAAGCTCCATAGGAAATAAATTATGGACCGTTGATGCCAATTCAATAATTAGAGGTTATAAAAATAGAGATACTGTTTATGTAATTTTTTCAAAAGCAGGCAAGCACACCGTTACGCTTCAAGTAACAACTCCAGATGGACTATGTTCTGATAAAACAACAGCACTAGTTTATGTAGATGAAGTGACAGTTTCCATTCTTCATACACCACAAAATTCTTGTTCAAGCCCACTTACAGTTCAATACAAAGCGGAATTAAATCAATCAAATGTTAATTATTTATGGACATTTAATGATGGTTCTTTAAGTACAGCCGCCACTCCTTCTAAGACCTATAAAAGTGCTACAAACCAAACATATTATGGTATCAATGTTCATGAATCCCAAGTTACAGCGCTAATTGTAACATCTAAAAAAACGGGGTGTAAAGCAAATACATCAACGAATGATACTCTGTGGTTACCAAATGGACGCATTATGCCAGATGTTTCAAGAGGTTGTCTACCATTAAGCGTAACATTCAGAGATGTAAGTACATCCTTTGACCCAATAGTAAAATGGAAATGGTTGTTGGGAGATGGCACCATCAAAAACAATACAAACAATAATTCTGAAACCGTTATTTTTAACCAAGTAGGCACTTACGATAATAGAATTATAGTAACTACTAAGAAAGGTTGTATAGACACATCTTATGCAATAACCATTGAAGTAGGAGATAAAATAACTGGTCTTGATTTTGTATCAAGCAAAACAGAAGTTTGTCCGGGAGAGCCCGTTACATTTAATACCGTATTGCCTACAAACCTAGGCAATTCTGCTGGGGTAATTGAAAGTTATCATTTTACTACTGAAGGTAATAGGTCTTTCCATTGTAATAATGAAGATCAACTCACATGGAAGTATACAGATTTATATGGCCCTCAAGATGTTTCTTTAACAGTTGAAACAAATGGATGCTTAACTACCATAAAAAAACCTGCTTTTATAAATGTTAAAGGAACCATTGCAAAGATTGATTATAGCGCAGCTTGTAACAATCCATATACTTATCATTTTAAAGATGTAAATACCAACGCAACCAGTTTAACTTGGGATTTTGGAGATGCAACCGTTGGTTCAACAATAAATGAAACAAAAACCTACACTACATCTGGAGATTATAGAGTAATTTTAACAGCAACAGAAACGTCTAGTGGTTGCCCCTCTACAAAAGATACGGTAATTATAAAAGCAAGAAAGTTAAAAGCAGACATCAATAGCGATTCATTATTCTGTTTAAATGGCAAATACACATTTAATGCAAACAAGTCTGTAGATGTATTTGCAGAATGTCGAAAAGGGTATGATTGGAAAATACCCAACAGTGAAATCCGCGAGGTAAAATCAAGTTCGCCAATCGCTGAATTTGAGTTCAAAAAAGCGGGAGTGTTCACAGCACAACTCATCGTAACAGACGTAAATGGATGTACAGATACGGTATCTCGCAAAATCAAAGTATTTGATATTAAACCAGCTATCACAGCAGATGATGTTTTCATTTGCAATCCAAGCAAGGTTACGTTTACCGATCTATCTATAGGTGATACTACGTTGACTGCCTGGAATTGGAATTTTGGAGATGGTACATCTTCCCCGCTTCAAAACCCAACACATACATTTACAACACCTCCACAGTCAAATTCTGAATATAATATATTTTTGACTGTTCAAGATAAAATTGGTTGTAGAGATACAATCTCCATGATCATTAAGCAATATCAACCAACAAGCACGATCATTGCGAAATCTGGAATTTGTGTGGGCGAACCCCTATCATTAAGCGCAACGGATTATACGATTGGTGGTTCTTCTTTAAAGTATAATTGGGATTTTGGAAATTCTACTACAAGTACGCAGCAATCGAACAATATTGTCTTATATACAACAGATCAGGTGTACAATGTAGTCTTAAATTATGAAGAAATAAGTACGGGTTGTAAAGGTCAAACGTCAAAACAAATCAGTGTACAGACCTACCCAACAGCTGTATTTACGACCAACGTTGATACCGTTAAATTTCTGTGTGCGCCTAGAGGTATTACATTTACTGATAAATCAACCTCAAAATACCCGATCACCAATTCTTGGAACTTTGGAAACGGTGAAGTTTCAACTCAACCAAACTATGTACTTGCTTATGGAAAAGGCAATTACTTGGTTCAACATATCGTCACTACCTCTAATGGATGTGCCGATACAACTTCCAGAAATTTTAAAATTTATGGTCCGGAAGGAAATTTTGTTGCTGATAAACACGCAATTTGTAAAGGAGAATTTATTCACTTTGAAATAAAAGATACCATTGATGTTGTATTTTATACATGGGCATTTGGAGATGGAATTGTAGTTGATAATATAGCACCTGTTGATCATCAATATAATTTCCACCCACCAAGCGGAGCTACAATAGCAAAATTAAGTTTAACAAGTTCACAAGGTTGTGATGTTCAAATTCAAATCCCAATTCAAATCTATCAAGTTATTGCAGACTTTAACAGATTAGATGGAGTTGACACAACGACGTGTTTTAATGATGGTCCTTATGCATTGACAAATAAGTCTATGGGTGCGGATTTATCAAATTGGGATTTTGGAGATGGAAAAACATCGACGCAAGCAAATCTGTCAAATCATGCCTATTCTGAGCCTGGAACGTACAATGTTACTTTAGCCATAAAAAGTCAAAGTTTGGGATGTGTTGATACAATAGCTAAGAAAATTATTATTTACAAAAATCCAGAAACCAAAGCAATTGGCGACACGGTTTGTCAAGGTCAAGGTACGGTAGCGTTAAATGTGTTGAATCCCGATCCGACAAGTACCTATAAATGGGCTCCTCCAATCGGATTGTCAAGTACGACATCAACCAACCCAATCGCAACTATACAGCACAGTGTTCAATATCAAGTAATAGAAACGGATAAAAATGGCTGTACTGATAAAACAACCGTTCCTGCGATTATAATTGAATCCATTGGACTTAGAGGTTTGGATACAAGTATTGTGATTGGTGATATCATAACGCTACCCGTTAATGGACAATCGTATTATAAATATACTTGGACTCCTCCTACTGGCTTGAGTTGCTTAACGTGTAATAATCCTACTGTGCAACCATTAGATGATATAAAATATAATCTGAATGTTACAGATGTACGTGGATGTTATGACCAAAATTATCAATATAACATTAAAATAAAACCGGAAACATTTATAAAAATGCCAACCATGTTTACACCTAATGGTGATGGGAATAATGATGTAGTGTTCGTAAATGGCTGGGGTGTTAAAACGCTGTTAGAATACCAGATATTCAATCGTTGGGGCCAGTTAATATTTACTACCTCAAATATGCACGAAGGCTGGGATGGCACTTTTAATGGCGCTTTACAAAGTTCCGATATTTATGTCTACAAGGTAAAAGCCTTAACATGGAAAAATATTGAAATAAAAGAAGAAGGATATATAAATCTTGTTCGATAAATAGGTTTTAAAAGAAATAAAAAAGTCGTTTGGGAAAATCCTAAACGACTTTTTTTATGCTTTTACTCCTTTTCTACTCTGAACGTAATCGCTCACAACCTAACATCAGCATTTTTTCAAACAACAATATTCAACTCTATACCGGTTTTTATGGTAAGTATCATTTGCCTCTATTATGAACTGCGTATGGAATTTGAAAGTATTTCGATTCAGTTAGAATTGATTTTTAAATTTCAAGCTTGTTTTTTCAACATAATGCCATGAAAAATAGGCAATAATCAAGGTGCTAATTAAGCTATAAAGCATTAATTCATAAGTATTCAGAATAAAATAATTCATTAACGTTTGTTGAATAATAAATCCATAGATGTAAATACCATACGATAAATCTCCAAGTGTATGAGTTACAGAGTTTGTGTATTTATCAAAAGAAATCCCGATTAAAACGATCAAGAGCGGCATTAACAGGTGTGCCACATAAACATATACATTAAAAATCAAGGCCAAAATCAATAAACAAAACAATACTATTTTTACTAATTGAGTATTAATCACTTTCAAATTGAATAAACTTAATATAGAACCCGCAATAAAAAACGGCGCTAATTTATACATATCTGTCGATCCAAGGCCAAGCATAGAAATCCATCGATTCAATAGTTTCATATGAACAAAATTACCTGTGTAAAAAAGGATAAAAAAAACAGTTAACAATATCAAACATACCTTTTTTCTATTCCGAATTGGGAAAAAGAATAACAAGAAAATATACATACTAAATTCATAACATAAGGTCCATAAACTCCCATTTATAGCATTGGGATATGGATTATTTTTAAATACACCATTAACAACAAATTGAGCTCTGTAAAGAGATAAATTATTAGGAAGATAGGTAAGAAAATCCCGTTGCATAAATGTTTTTTGGTTTGTACTTACAATCAGTATAATACCTAATGAAATAATAAGCATCACAAATAAGGCTGGAAAAATACGTAAACATCGTTTCCAAATATAATTTACATATGAATGACTGTATTTTAAGCTATTGAAAATCAGATAACCACTTATAATAAAAAAAATATCAACCGCTAGTGCACCAAAGTCAATTTGATTATTTGAAAGTACTGACAAGATCTCATTATTATTCGTTAAAGGGAATGAATGTGAGACAATTACTGCACATGAAAATACTAATCTCAAAAAATCAAAGTTGTTTTCTCTATCTATAGCCATAAATCAAGGAAATATTAGACAAACATAAATGATTATTGCTTAAAAGCAGCTCTATTTAAGTAATAAACCTTCAATTGATTGATTTTAAAATATAAAAACAATTATACTTTAATTAAACCGAGATTATAAGACAAATTATATTCAAATTATAAGTATGCAATCTTTAGAAATTAATTAAATAGCTTAGCAACAGTTAATTATAAATAATAATGTAGAGTAACTGCACACCTTTAGTCTAAATCTTATTCGTTTGAAATATAAGTAACACAATGAATCCAAAACTACATTTTAGGCTCAGATGGCAAAAGGCTAACAAATTTTAAATCCAACAATTGTAAATACTTCAAAAATTTAGCTTTAAATATTGATTGCGTTCTGTAAACTCCTTTTTTAAAACCATTTATTTTTAAATTATAACGTTATTATACGTAAATAACTGATTTTTAATTAATATATATATACACCTTAAAGTTAAACCTTATAAGCACACTTTCAATAAAGTCTATCTATTGTTAATTAAACAACTATTTACACATGTAATTTACAATTGTATATGCAGTTTACATATGTAATTACAATTGTAAACTGCATATACAAATATTTCATATTCAGACTATTAAATAATTTCACATTAAGTTACATAAGTCATCAATAAAAGTATTACATTTGTAACTACAGTTTACATATGGAAGAATCAATAGTAGAGCGCGTCCTCATCCTTATGAAGGAATTTGAGCTCACAGCATCAGAATTTGCGGATAAAATAGACGTACAGCGCTCCAGTATGTCGCATTTGGTTTCTGGCAGGAATAAACCCAGCCTAGACTTTATACAAAAAATATTAAATAATTTTTCAGACATCAACCCTACTTGGCTTATTATGGGAACTGGACCAATGAAGCAATTAGATCTTTTCGATATAAAAGGAGATGTAGCTCCTATTCAACCTTTCACATCAGAACAATACAGTACTCGTAATCAGTCGACTACGATTGATTCAATAGAAGAATTGAATCAAAAGCCTATAACAGCTGAAATACCCGCTATAATTATTCCTCAGAGGGTTAATACAGTGCTAAAGGAAACACCCATTGTTACAGATTCAATTGCAGATGATCCCTTAAAAGTGCCCTATAAACAATCTAATGTGCAAGTACCTGAAAGTGAAATATCTCCAATAGCCAAAAAGGTGGCAACCATAGATACTGAAAAAATCCCCGCAGCGCACATGGAACAAAGTATGGAGCAAGAAAAGATTGAAAAATCGTCGGATACCACAAAAAAACAAGAAAAATCTGCTCAAAATGATAAAAAAGTGCTTAAAATTGTCTTCTTTTATTCTGATAATACATTTGAGACATTTAATCCAAATTAAATATTCTTAGCCCATTTTCAAAAAACTAGTAAAATGTTAAGATTCAGCAGTTTGATTTTTATAATACTTCTTTTAGCTCCTTCTTGTAAATCTCGTAGGGAAAAACTGATGTCATCACAATCAGAAAAGAAACTAAAGGTTATAAAACATAAGAACCAAAATACAACACTCGAAAACAGTGATATATTTTATAATGCAGACAGCGATGAAGCGTTGAAAGAGCAATTCAAAACCAATAAAAGCAAACGTGAGGAGTTAGAGAAATTTCAACCTTCAAGAAGAAACAGTAATTTGGAATTTGAAAGGAAGAATAAGAAAGTAAAACCTCCAAAAACATATTATTAATAGTGGACACCAGTCTGGTAGAAAATAGTAAAAGACATATAAAAAAAGGATAGAGATTAACTCTATCCTTTTTTTATATCACTAATCAGTATTCACTTTCCACTGACCACCTTATTGCCTATTCGTTACTTAATATCTTTACTTCCGTTCTACGATTCATTTGCTTATGTTCTGGCGTATCGTTTAGCTCTACAGGCTTTGTTTCACCATATCCTTTCCAAGTAAGTCTCTTAGGATTAATGCTTTTATTGATTAAATAATCAACTACAGCTTTTGCTCTATTGTCAGATAAGGTCATGTTATGGTCATCGTTGCCATCTGAATCTGTATGTCCTGAAAGTTCAATCTTCAGATTCGGGTTATTACGCATAATATCAAATAGCTTATCTAATTCTTGAACAGATTCGGGTCTTAAAGTCGCTTTATCTACATCAAAAAATACGTTTCTAAGGATTATAGAAGTATTAATTTTTAATTTATTCATACAAATGGTATCTACCAATTCTATATACCCATTATCTAGTGGAAAATTAATGTTTTTAGATTCGAACAAATATCCAGAAGCTTCTACTGAAATTCCATAATTTTTACCTGCAGGCAAAGAAACCGTATATTTTCCGGTAAAGCTATTGGAGTTAAATACACCAACAATTTTTTGAGTAGATAGGTCTGTAACAAATATTGTAGCAGTAACAGGATGTTTATCTTCACAAGCAACAATTTGTCCTTTAAACAATACAGTAGGTGCTTTTTTCACAGCATCCCTTTCAAGCATGTAAATATCTTTATCACCATACCCGCCCTCTCTAATAGAAGAGAAATAGGCTCTAGTTCCATCTGCAGACCATACAAAGAATACATCATCATCTGCAGTGTTAATCGGATAGCCAATATTTTGTGGTGGAGTCAACACCTCTCCTGTTTCTAAATCAATGGTACAATAAAATATATCATATCCACCCATAGATTTCAATCCCTTAGAACTAAAATAGAGCGTTTTACCATCCGCATGTATGAAAGGTGCATCTTCATCTTTAGTAGTATTAATGGTCGGGCCTAATAAAATAGCAGAACCATAATCTCCATTATCTTTTCTGCGAACCATATAAATATCCGTTCCACCGATACCACCTTTGCGGTTACTGGTAAAAAAGATGGATTGCTCATCCGCAGAAATTGAAGCGCTTGGTTCCCAATAAGGGGTATTTATAGTACTACCTAACCTTTTTGGCTTTTCCCAAGTTTCACCTTTTTGTTTACTTGAATATAAATCGCCTCCATCTGTACCCGAATGTCGATACAATATCAATTCCATACCATCTGGTGCTAATGCAACACAGGCATCGTGAGAATCTGTATTGATGCCATTTCCGATGTCTGTAGCTTGAGACCATTCATCTGATTTAATTTTTTCTGAATGATAAATATCTTCGAAATACATACCATCTTCTAAATCCTTACCTCCACCCGTAGTATTTGGTCTGCGAGAAGTAAAAAACAATTCTGTTTCATCTGCTGAAATAACGGGTGCATAATCTGGATAAACGGAATTTATTTTTGGGCCAAGATTTGTGATTTTAACCTTTACAGGATTTTTTATTAAGGTCATCCCTGTTTTACAATTTGCAATGTATTGATGCATTTCAAAGTATTCAGGTTCTGCAGGATCTAAGGTTTGTTGGTATTCTATATAGAGTGTAATTGCTAGTTCAAATTTATGTTGTAAGTGAAAAATTCGTGCATAATAAAAAAGCATAATTGGATCTTTGATGCCCACCTTTGCATTGTCCATGTATGGGAATGCAGCTAATTCATTTTTAATATTGAAGTAGCAGGTAACAATATTAAAAGCCAATTTATAATCGGTTGTATCTACTTTCCATGCTTCTAAAAAATACGGAAGTGCTTGTCTATACTCCTCTAAAGAGACGTGTTCTTTCCCTTTTTTTATATTTTTATCGTAATTATCTGGTATTACTTGAGCCGATAGGTTTCCAATAAAAACAGAAAGTAAGGCGATTATTAAATATTTTTTCATCTTATTCACTAATATAAGTCCAAGTTAATATAAAAAACACACAAAAAAAAAGCACCCATTAATAATGTTCCCCCTTATTAAAATGCTCATAGATAGTACAATTGAGTATATACATTATATAGGATAACAATACAAAAAATTGATTATATATAAAGCCACTTGTTCGTTTTATAAAATATATTTTTATATAAAAATAGCTTATAATGTGATTGAACATATAGTACAAATCACATATAAATAGCATTATTAGATGATTTTATAATAAATTATACATATAAAATAGGTTAAATTATGTTTAATAATAAAATATTTCTATTTTTATAATACTTAACCCTATTGAACTATGAAAAAGATTGTATTTATAGTAACTATTGTTTTTGCAATGTCTGCAATTGCAGCTTCTGCAGCACCAGGTAAGCCTGCTGGAAAACATAAGAGTAGCAAATCAACAAAGAAAAAGAAATCAAAATACATGTACGATTTCCAACATTAATATTTATATAGATATAAAACAAAAAAACAGGATGTGAAAGTGTCCTGTTTTTTTTGTTTTATATCAGCTAATATTAAAAATACCTTATAACCGACTTTACATGTCAATAATTTAAAACGATATAGTTTATATCTTATAGAAAATTTATTTATTATAAAACTTTAATCTCCAATCTTCTATTTTTTTGTCTACCCTCTTCCGAAGTATTATCTGCAACAGGATTTGTTGCGCCATATCCTTTGTAAGATATGAAAGTTGATTTTACACCTTTAGATATTAAATAATCATACACTGCTTTTGCTCGCATCATCGATAATTTCATATTAGATTCCGTAGAGCCAATATTGTCCGTATATCCGGATAATTCAATGGGTTGCTTGGGATTAATATTTATAAAATTGATTAATTTATTCAATTCAACGAGTGATTTTTCTTCTAATTCGTAGGAGTTGGTCGCAAAGAAAATATTATTTAATGTTACTCGAGAGCCCGCTTTTATTGGTGTTAGATAAACATCTAATGTTAGCGGATTAAAACTCTTCTCCTTTTTATAATCAAAATTTAGCGATTCAAATAAGTATTGTTTTCTGTTTACATATAAAGCATACTCTTTGCCTTCGGTAATTACAATCGTATACTCACCTGTAATGCTATCAGATAAAATGGATTGACTTACAACGCCAGAGGAAATATCAATCAACTCTACACGAGCTCCCAACGCTTTTTTAGTAACCTTATCATAGATATGCCCTTGTGCAAACGTACTTGTCTTTTCTGGTTTGAAAGAATCAGGCACATCGAATTCATACATCAATATTCCGCTGTTGTAATTAATTGATTCCCCTTTAAATCTTGAATAATACCCTTTCTTGCCGTCTACTGTGATAAATAATGTCTCATCGTTTAAATTCGTATTTAAGGGATACCCTAAATTTTTGGGGATAGCCCAACTCGTATCAGCTCCTGAAGTATAAAAAATATCCAAACCGCCTAAGCCCATCCATCCATTAGATGAAAAATAAAGCGTAGTTCCATCAGCATGAATAAAGGGGGAAAATTCCGTACCCGGAGTATTTATAGATGGACCAGCATTGAATGCAGGCATCCATTCGTCTTTGTCATTTAGATGTGAAATATAAATATCTTCTTTACCAAAGCCTCCTTTACGTGCGGAAACAAAATACAATGTTCTGCCATCGGCTGAAAGACTTGGGTGAGAATCCCAAGTAGAACTATTAATTGCAGGCCCGAGATTAACAGGTGTAGACCACACTCCATTTAATTTATTAGAGATATAAATATCGCAAGAACCTAAACCATCTGGTTTACCACATCCAACAAATACCAAGGAGTTTCCATCCATAGAGATCGAACAAGTACCTTCATTTGCTGTTGTATTGATATTGGAAGAAATGGATTTAGGTTCAGACCAAACACCATTTACATTGGTTGTCATCACAATATCTTCGTTATCTTGACGTGCCATTCCCGTAAGTGTTGTAAAATACATCGTTTTACGATCTGCAGTTAGTACCGGATGCGATTGAGAAAATAGTGTATTAATTGGAGGCCCTAACAACACTGGTTTAAAATCAACAGGATGATTTATTAAATTAATTGCAAAATCACAACGTTCGATAAAGCGTGGTGCGAATTCAACAATTTTTTTATCGGTTGATTGTACGTTTATTGCAAGTTGAAAATAACGTTTTGCTTTTTCATATGCTCCTTCGTTATAATTAAGTTCACCCGCTGTATAATAAGCTCCTGCAAATGACTTAACAGATGGGTATAAATCGGAAGCCTTACTAAAATATCTTCTTGCTGCAGTCTTATTTCCCATTGTCATGTACAAGGTACCCACTTTCAAATATGCCTCTACAAATGCTGTATCCTTTTGAATAACTGCATCCAATAGTGAAATGGCTTCATTCCATTTACGTTGTTGTTGCAATAACTCAGCTTCGTGAAAGGAAGAAATGGATTTTTTATTTTTTGTATGCAGGTTTGCAGTTGGCGTTTGTGAATAGGAATACGCTCCTGAATACATAAAAAATAAGATTGCTACTATTTTAAAGTTATTCATATGTAGGTTTCTAAAACGAATATCTAATATAGTTAAACTTATTGAAATTGACTTCTCGCTAAATTTAAGTATTTCAAAATATTGAAAATAGTAGCTATATTGGTCAATAAGTTAAATTTTATTGAAGCATGCGTATTCAAACATTAAAGTCAACGTCTCCTTTTTTACTTTTCATACCCTTTCTTTTTTTATATATAATTTTTGTCATTCACTTCCATACAGATGAAATGTTTGGTGATGAAGCCCGTTATTTAAATTTTGCACAGAATCTATTAAATGGATTTTATTCTCCAGCCTATCCTAAAATTGATCTAATAAATGGACCAGGATATCCAATAATTTTAATGCCATTTGTCTTATTAAAATTACCTCTAATTTCAATAACCCTTTTAAATGCTTTATTGCATTATCTATCTATCATATTTGTTTTTAAATCCATTCAGCTAATAACAGAATCATTTAAAACGAGTTTATTAATTGGGATTTGTTGGGGTGCATACTTTTTAGCGTTTCAAGAGATGCCTTGCATATTAACGGAGAGTCTTACGCTATTTTTAATATCTATTTTTAGTTATCTGATTATACATATTCAACATAAAAGAGGTGTCTCAAATAGATTTATAGTAGCTGCAGGCTTAAGTTTTGGTTTGCTGATTTTAACAAAAGTAATATTTGCATATGTATTAGTTCTATTATTAGTCATTTGTACCATCTATTATTTTTTAAACAAGCGTAAACCTATTATTTTAAAAACGTTATTCGTTTTATTAATTTCGTTTTCTACCATCACTCCTTATCTACTTTATACCTATTCGATAACGGGCAAAGTATTCTATTTAAGTACTGAGGGTGGCAAAGTTTTGTATTGGATGACTTCTTTAAGTGAAGATGAATTTGGTGATTGGAACAACAATAATTTTGATGCGAATTGCTACAATAAGTCTTTCTGCAATGCTTCGTTTATTGCTAAAAATCACCAAGATGACTTTGACAAAATCAATAAAACGAAAACGGTTATTGAAGCAGATTCGTTATTTAAAGCAATGGCAATAGCAAACATTAAACGGAGCCCTGTAAAATATGCCAAAAATTGGTTTTCGAACATTGGTCGATTGTTATTTGGATTCCCTGCTTCTTACTATTTTCAGGCACCTACAACCTTAGTAAGAATCTATGTAAACTCAATACTTTTATTAGCAATGGTATATTCCTTATTTGTTATGGTTTGGAATTGGAGAAAACTACCGTTTGAAATTACGTTGCTGGTAGCTTTTTCAATGATATATTTAGGCCTGAGCTCTTTGGTAAGTGCCTACCCAAGACAATTTAATGTTATGGTACCCCTAATACTTATATGGACAACGTATGCCATAACTAAAAGTGTAAAAATAAATCTAAAAATAGAATCTAACCTCTAAGGTATATTCATAAACTTATGTATCTGTAAGGAAATTTCCCATTCAGGATTTTCCTTCACAAAAGATATAATCTGTGGCAACATTTCTTCTTGTCGCGACCATTCGGGTTGCAAAAACAACTTACATTCTTTTTTTACCTTAGATAAAAATGTTTTTGCAAATGCGAAATCGCTTGGATGAAAAACAATAATTTTCAACTCATCACATACCTCAATCACAGAATCTAAGGGTGCTTTAAACTTTTTAGGTGACAAACAAATCCAATCCCAATCTCCAGATAAGGGATGCGCGCCACTGGTTTCAATATGATTTCTAAAACCTTCTTGTTTTAATTGAGCCGTAAGGTTGGTCAAATCGTGCATCAAGGGCTCGCCACCCGTAACTACAGCAATACGTGCAACAAATACTGCCGCCTCTGCAACAATATGTTCAATCGTTTGTAAAGGATGTAACGTTGCATCCCATGATTCTTTCACGTCACACCAATGACAACCAACGTCACAGCCAGCAAGTCTGATGAAATAGGCCGCCCTACCCTGATAATGTCCTTCCCCTTGAATGGTATAGAAAGACTCCATGACTGGCAACGATACTATGTTTGTAGAAGTTTGCAAGGTATTATTTTAAAGCTGCTGCTTGTAATGTATTCATTAATAAGGATGCGATCGTCATTGGACCCACGCCACCTGGAACCGGAGAGATATAAGAAGTTTTGGGTGCAACCTCATCAAATTTTACATCACCCAACAATCGATAACCCGATTTTTTAGTTGCATCCTCAATACGGTGTATCCCAACATCTACAACTACTGCTCCTTCTTTTACCATATCTGCAGTCACAAACTCTGGTTTACCGATAGCAACAATTAATATATCCGCTTGAAGCGTTAATTCTTTTAAATTCTTTGTACGCGAATGTACCATCGTAACGGTTGCATTGCCCGGGTTGGTATTGCGCGCCATTAAAATACTCATTGGTGAACCAACAATATGACTTCTACCCATTACCACACAATGCTTGCCAGCTGTTTCAATGCCATTACGTTCTAATAATTGCATAATACCGTAAGGTGTTGCGGGCAAATATGTTGGTAAATTTAATACCATTTTACCCAAACTTGTTGGATGAAAACCATCTACATCTTTATCTGGAGAAATAGCTTCAGTAACTTTTTGTTCATCGATATGCTTTGGTAATGGTAATTGAACAATATAACCATCGATGTCTTTATCTGCATTTAGTTCAGCAACTTTAGCTAGCAAGTCCGCTTCACTTATTGTTTCAGGAAGTTTGACCAAGGTAGATTTAAAACCGACAAACTCGCATGCCTTTACTTTTGCATTTACATACGTAACAGCAGCACCGCTATCACCTACTAATACAGCCGCTAAATGAGGGATTTTACCACCTTTGTTTTTTATTGTTTCAACTTTGTTCTTCAGCTCATTTTTTATCTGATCTGAAGTAATTTTACCGTCTAATAATTGCATATTTAAAGCTTAAGGCTTAAAGCTAAAGGCCTAAGGCGAATAGCTCATATTTTTAATTATTTTTTTATTCAAATCAGCGTTTTAAAAAGAAACGTAACAGCGAAAAAGCATTAAGCTTTTCGCGTTAAGCCTTCGTCTTTTCTCTATTGATCTAATTTCAAAATCGCCATAAATGCAGACTGAGGAATCTCCACATTACCTACTTGGCGCATGCGTTTCTTACCTTTTTTCTGTTTATCTAATAACTTTCTTTTACGGGAGATATCACCACCATAACATTTCGCCAATACGTTTTTACGCATTGCTTTCACAGTCTCACGAGCAATAATTTTCTGTCCGATTGCCGCTTGTACCGCAATCTCAAACATTTGCATGGGTATGAGTTCTTTTAATTTCTCACACAAACGTTTGCCCCAATCATATGCTTTATCACGGTGAACAATAGCAGACAAGGCATCAACCTTCTCTCCATTCAACATGATATCTAATTTTATAACATTGGATTCTCTAAAACCAATCAATTCATAGTCCAAAGATGCATATCCTTTGGAAATTGTTTTCAATTTATCAAAGAAATCAAATACAATCTCCGCCAAGGGCAATTCAAATGTCAATTCAACACGGTCGGATGTTAAATATGTTTGATTGGTAATCAGTCCACGTTTATCCATACACAAAGAAATAACTGGACCAACATAATCGGCCTTCGTAATAATTTGTGCTTTTATAAATGGCTCTTCAATATAATCTAAAGTAGTTGGTTCTGGCATGTCAGAAGGTGCATTCACAACAACCATCTCCTGATCTTTTGTTAAGTATGCTTTAAACTGAACAGAAGGTACCGTTGTAATAACAGTCATATCAAATTCGCGTTCCAATCGCTCTTGCACAATTTCCATGTGGAGCATGCCTAAGAAACCGCAGCGAAATCCAAAACCAAGAGCCACTGAAGTTTCTGGTTCCCAAACCAAAGATGCATCGTTTAACTGAAGCTTTTCCATGGCTGCACGCAACTCTTCAAACTCACTTGTCTCAACTGGATAAATACCAGCAAAAACCATTGGTTTTACCTCTGCAAAGCCTTGAATTGCTTTACCTGGATTTACAACATGTGTAATGGTATCGCCTACTTTAACATCTTTGGCTTCTTTAATACCAGAGATGATGTAACCAACATTCCCTGCACCTAATTCTAGCTGCGGTTCTTGCTGAAGTTTTAATACACCAATTTCATCGGCATGATATTCTTTGCCAATATTTATAAATTTAACTTTATCACCTTTTTTAATTGTACCGTTGAAAATACGGAACATAACTTCAATTCCTCTAAACGAATTGAATTGAGAGTCAAATATTAATGCTTGTAATGGAGCTTTAGGATCACCTTTTGGTGGCGGAATGCGCTGAATAATAGCCGCAAGAATTTCAAATATACCGATACCTTCTTTACCACTTGCAGGAATAATTTCGTCGCGATCGCATCCTAATAATTCTACAACCTGATCTTTAACTTCCTCAGGCATAGCACCTGGCAAATCAATCTTATTCATTACCGGAATGATTGTAAGATCATTCTCTAATGCTAAATACAGATTTGAAATAGTTTGCGCTTCAATACCTTGTGCAGCATCAACAATCAATAATGCTCCTTCACAAGCAGCAATGGATCTAGAAACTTCGTAAGAAAAATCTACGTGACCAGGTGTATCAATTAAATTTAATATATATTTTTGACCTTCAAAAGTATAATTCATTTGAATGGCATGACTTTTAATCGTGATACCGCGTTCACGTTCTAAGTCCATATCATCCAAAACCTGAGCTTGCATTTTGCGGTTACCAACCGTACTTGTAAACTCTAATAATCTGTCTGCCAAGGTACTTTTACCATGGTCAATATGTGCAATGATGCAAAAATTCCGAATGTTTTCCATCTACTAATTTCTTCTTTTACAAATTTAATCATTTAAACGGAGAAAACCGTGTATCTTATCCAAGCTAAATGACGTTAGAATAGATTAAAACAAATCCGTAATATTGAAATAATATCTTACCAACGATAAAACCTATATTCGTAAATGAATTTGCCTAAGAACCCATCTGGGGATTGGATACAAAAAGTGTACTACTCTTTTGCGGTTCAGCTTGTTTTAAATAATATTAAAAAAAATCAAATTCTTCTTTTAATTTGGTTGATACTACTAGGTTGTGTCACTCGAACATTTGGAGATTTAATAGGCATACCTTATTTATTTTTAGACCCTGAATATCTTTATGTAACAAATTTCAAGAGCTTTTTCATTATTGGAATTGCTTTAGGGATATTTATCACGTCATTCCATATAACAATTTACATATTGGATAGTTATAAATTCCCTTTTTTAGGAGCTACCCCAAAACCTTTTTCAACTTTTTGTTTAAATAATAGCATCATCCCTATTTTATTTACGGGTGTATATGTAATTAACATTATTTACTTTCAAAATAATTACAATATAAAAACCATTTGGGAGGTCTTTTGTCAAGTTGCAGGATTACTTACAGGACAACTTACTACTATATTGATTATGTTTTTGTATTTCAGCAGAACCAACAAAGATATATTCAAAGAACTTGCTCAATCGGTAGATAAAACATTGAAGAGAAATCCCATCAATCGTGTAAATGTGTTAAAGGATTTCCACTCAAAAAAACTTAAAAATAAATATCACATCACCTCTTTTTTTACAATGGGGCTAAAAGTGGCCAAAACGCCAGATCATGATCATTTAGATAGATCCATGATGATGATGATTTTTGATCAAAACCATTTAAATGCTGTTATTGTTGAAATTTGTCTTATAACTGTTATCATCAGTCTAGGTTTATTTAGAGACAACCCTTTATTTCAAATACCCGCAGCAGCAAGTGGAATTTTGTTTTTTTCAATCATCGTTATGTTTACTGGAGCATTCTCTTATTGGTTAAGAGGCTGGGCAATTACTTCCATTGTTATCATTTTGGTCGTTTTAAATTTCTTAATAAAGGAAGAATTTATACAATCCACCTATCAAGTATTTGGAATTAATTATAATAAAAAATCAGCAGTGTTTTCCTTAGAACGCTTGAAAGCATTGAGTAATGCACAAACCTATAAAGCAGACAAAAAACAAACACTTAAAATTTTAGATAATTGGAGAAGCCAATTTCCAGATAGTATAAAACCAAAAATGATTTTTATTTGTACTAGTGGTGGCGGACAGCGTGCAGCAGTATGGACCCTACGTACCTTACAGTATACAGATAGTGTTACAAACGGAGCATTAATGAAACAGACGCGTTTAATAACAGGCGCATCGGGTGGTATTATTGGTGCAAGTTATTTTAGAGAATTAAAATTAATGGAATCCGAAGGCAAAATTAAAAGTGCCAATAACTTTAAATATTTAAATAATATATCTAAAGATGTACTAAACCCTGTTGTATTTAGTATGGTGGTAAATGACCTATTTTTTAGGTTTCAAAAATTTACTGACGGCAACCATGAATATTATAAAGACAGAGGCTATGCATTTGAACAAAAAATGCACGAAAATACAGAATATGTAATGTATAAGCGTATTTCTGACTATAAAAAGCCGGAAGAAGATGCGAAAATACCCATGTTAATGCTTTCGCCAACAATTATTAATGATGGTCGAAAATTATATATTTCTCCAATAAATGTAGCCTATATGACTACAAAAGGTGTAGGCTCAACAGATTCCATTTTCAGTGAAAAAATAAAAGGTGTTGAGTTTAAAAAGTTTTTTGAATCACAAGAAGCGAATGATTTACACTTTATGAGTGCACTTAGAATGAGTGCTACCTTCCCTTATATTACACCCAATGTTGATTTGCCAAGTGAGCCTGCAATGGAAATAATGGATGCTGGTTTGTCTGATAATTTTGGAGTGAAAGATGCTACGACTTTTTTATACGTTTTCAAGGAATGGATTAGCATGAATACAAGTGGAGTAATTTTCGTTAACATTCGAGATTCTCAAAAAAATCAAGAAATCGAAAAAGGAAACACAGGATCCGTATTTCAAAATATCGTTTCCCCTATCGGAAGCTTATATAATAACTGGAGTGAATATCAAGATTTCAATAACGACAACTTACTAGAATATGCTTCCTCTTGGTTAAATGCACCTTTAGATGTAGTTGAGTTTGAATATATTCCAAGATCGAATACGTTTTTATCGAATGAGGAAAAAAAATCAAATAAGAAACCTTTTAGTGAACGGGCTGCATTAAGTTGGCACTTAACACTGAGAGAAAAGGAAAGTCTTTATAGTACTATATTTGAACCAAACAATCAAAAGTCAATTAAACGACTACAATTTTTATTGAGCCAATAATTCTTGTATTTTTGGTTGTGCATCGAATCGTTTCATTACATATCAAATCTATAGGAGTATTTTTAATAATGCTCCTTGTATGTAATACAACTTGTTTTGCGCAAATGGATACCTTGCACGGAAAAATCCGTGAAACATTTAGCAATCAATCGCTTCCATTTGTACATATTACCATACATCCTTCAGGGAGTGAATTCATCAGTGGTATAGATGGATCATTTAGTATACCCTATCCTGCAGCTGGAAGTATAATAACTTTTAATCGGTTTTTACATCGCCCTGTTTCAATTGAAATTACAGAATTGAAAGTACCAGGTGATTCTCTTTTAGTGAAGCTAAATAGATATTTATTGTTCCCGAATTTGCCGGATTCAGACGCAGACGTATTAACGATCATTAAAAACACTATAAATTTAGCTAGCGAAAATAATATCAATAAGCGAAATCAGATTCAATATCAAACCTATAATAAACTTACTATTGACGTTGGTAACTACAACAAAGTATCTGAAATTCTTAAAAAAATTGACAAAAATGGATTGCTCAGAGATGAGAATATCTCCGGAGAACAACATTTATATATCTTAGAAAGTAGTGCCACTCGAAAAATTTTAAACACACAAAATCAACTTGAAAAAATTGATGCGTTAATGACTTCTGGTGTGCGTATCCCGGGTGTTGCTTTACTAGGAACACATCTTCAGCATGTTAACATTTATGATAATTTTATTGATATTTCAAGCAAAAAATATATCAGTCCACTTGCGCAAAGCCATAGCATTAACCGCTATAACTATCAAATAATTGACACGCTTTACTTGTCTGATGGAAAATATTATTCCATCGCATTTGTTCCAAAAGCGCGAAAAAATTTCAGTGCGCTAAAAGGAATTATGCTCATACACGCCAACGATTTTTCTGTTCGTTATGTATTGGTATCGCCTGCATTTGCTCGAAAAGGACTTACAGAAGTTGCGGTGCAATATAAAACAATTGAAGACGAATTGTTTCCCGAAAGACAAACCATTTATTTAAGAGGTACTGAAAAAATTGGCGGTTTGTCCCCTATTATTCAATCAAATACGTGGTATCATTATTATCAAACAAATAAACATTTTGTAAAAGAAGATTTTGACGAACGTATTCTATCCTACCAAGAAAAATCCATAGAAAAGGATACCAATTATTGGAACCAAATTCGGATGGAACCAGCAACAATTGAAGACAAAAATACTTACAATTATTTTTTAAACGGATTAAATCCACTAATCATTCAAAAAGCATTAAACCTGGGTCAAAATGTTTATTTCGGAAAATTTACAGCCGGAGCATTTGATTTTGATTTAAACAAAGTCTTAAACCATAACAGAGCTGAAGGACTTCGGC
>NZ_CALMGQ010000165.1 GCF_937863595.1 uncultured Cytophaga sp. | reverse complement strand
TAATTATTATTTAAGTCTACTAAAACGGTCAACCCTATATAGGCATTGACAACTTATTACTTATTACTTATTACTTATTACTTATTACTTATTACTTATTACTTAATATATTCCTCCAACTTTACGCTCCAGCAGCATTTTGTCTTTTGAAACTGGTAAATGTACAGGAGGATTTTCAAATGTAATTTTTTCATTTAATGCTTCGATAAATACAACAATTTTTTTGATTTCAAGCGGTGTTAATTGCAAGGAATCAGAACTCAACGTTTGATTTAAAACAGTCAAGCCTCTGCCAACACCACCCCCATTATTATAAAATTCTATTACTTCTGTCAAGTTGTTAAAAACACCATTGTGCATATAAGGCTTTGTATACGAAGCATTACGAATAGACCCTGTCCGAAATGCATTCTTCATTTCATCCGAAGGATAAATCGATGAACGGCCATTGTCGGTACTTAAGGCTGTAAATAAGTTATCTTTAGGAACGCCAATCACTTCAAATTCAGAATTCACATAGGGTGGTTTTACACCATTAAATTGAGGAACAAAATGACAGGTAGCACATTGTGCTTTGCCCATAAATAAATTAAATCCTTCCTGCACCATTGGATCTATAGGTTTCTTTTCAATCATCGCTTCATCAAATGGTGCATAGCTGTTACTAAATTTTGTGTAATATATTGTGAGCGCCGCTGTAAGATGATCAACAGTAATTTCTTTTTCCTGAGGCGTATATTTCAATAACTTTGTAAAACGCGTAGTGTATTCTTTACAGTTCAATACTTTCTGCAATGCTTCAAGTTCTGTACTTCCCATTTCCACAGGGTTTACCATTACACCCTTCGCTTGATTCTGCATTGTACTATGTGCACCATCTAACATCAATAAATGATTTTGACGAACATTCAGAAGGGAAGGTGTATTTCTCGGTAAACGATCTACACGATTAAATTGTAGAGCTGTTTGGTTTATAGTATCTGTAAAATATTGTGTAGGCAAATGACAGGAAGCACAGCTGCGCATATTATTGCCTGATAAGATGGGGTCATAAAATAACAGTTTACCCAGATCATTTATCTCCTTTAATACTACAGTATCGCTTACTCGAGAAAAAACACCTTTTGCATTTTGAGCGTAATACAAATCTTTATCAAAAATAGATGTACTATTCTTATTCAAAGAATAATCCACCATACTTTTACTAGAAACTTTATATTCAAGAATCATTTTTTGATTCAATACATAAAGTGGGTTTACGTACTGCTGAATAAATGTAAAATGGTCGAACGCATTTATTTCGCTCGATTGATTAAATACAAATTCAATTGTCTTTTTATACAGATTCAAATATTCATCATTCAACGTTGCAGAAGGAAAACGTTTATTATATGATCCATACATATGTTGAACATCTTTCAACATGCTTAATAATTCTGGCAGCACCAGTTCAGTATCGGGACACTCAAAACCTGTTGTATAAATTGCTGCCAAATTCAGCAGATACAATCGATTGCACAAATAAAAATGGTGGTAGCTATCCAATTGTTTTGTAATAGAATCAGCAAGATATACATCCGTTGCCTCAACAGATTCCTGTATCAACCGTTTCAGTTCTATTTTGTCAATTTCGTCCTCCTCTATATATAAATATGCTAAGGTTAATCCAGCGGCTTCTCTTTTATAAGGAGCTTCATGCTTTTCAAATACTTCGGTCTCCCACTCTACAGGTAATGGACCATTAATTTTTTTATACGAAATAGGTTCTAAATAACGCAGCCAAAAATCAATTCCTTTTAATTGAACCCGTGTTTGCTGTATCTTAATTTTTATTTTTTCAAGTTGTTCTTCATTAGACAAATCGCATTCATCGATTAATGAAACCAATCCTATTTGTTTTTGTTTAAACTCTTTTATTCTATTAGAATAGAGTGTTTGATAATCTGCGACATCATTTGAATCTGGTTTAAATATAAACGCAATAGATACAATTAATGTAGTTACGAGTATAATTAATGTTATATTTTTTTTCATTTTAATTTATATTCCGAAAACAAATAAACGGGTTACGTTTTAATACGTAACCCGTTTCAACAATTAAAAAAAATATTAATGCATTACAACGATTCTTAATTTTTTAGAATAGGATTCTGTTGTTATATCTACCAAGTATGTTCCATTACTTAATGAAGAAGTATTTAACAAAATATGTTGCTCTCCACTTTCTAAATGCTCTATAACTATTGGTAATACTACCCTTCCTTGGACATCGTAAACTGCAACAGTTACCTGCACATTATTATCAAGTATCAACGAAATTGTTGCAACATCATTTGTAGGATTTGGGTATAGTTTAATTATTGAAACCAACGATTCAGAAATGTCTACTCCTGTCGGTGGGTCAACAACCAAAGGATATTTCGTATCGAAGTTTGTGAACGCTAATAATTGTCCGCCTTCTACAAATTCACCCGCTATTCCGTAATGTGCTTGAACAACAGTTAAGAACATTCCTCTTCCTAAGATCGCTTCCATATCTATAACACCTGATGCTTCTTCATCTTGTGTTAAGAAGTTTACACCTCCATTCATGAATCTTGTGCTATCATGGTAAGCAATGACTTTCATTGCATCTGTAGCAATTGTGTACTGCCACATTTTGCCAATATGTGCATTACCACCAACATCTTCAACCATTAATACATGACCATAATTGTCAATAGTAATGTTGTCTAACATTTTCTGACCTTCTGTTCCATCAAGAACTGCTGTGATTGTTCCGCCAAGTTCAGGATTTGATGCATCTGTAAACGCTAACTTCCATAAACGGCTTGGTGATGTAATAGAATTCGTTGTTGCAAAGTAAAAATCATTCGGACTCTTTGGATCCCATGCACCATCTTCCGGACGTAAGAATGTTGTTACGTCTGCAGCAACACTATTATCGTTTAATTGTGTCAACGATAATGCTTTAACATCTCCCAAATCTTTTAACGTAAATGCTGTTTTTGCAGTAGGTACGCCAGCACTTGTTTCCATTTTCAAATCAGCTACTGCAACACCAAACAATTTACCGTTTGTTAAACCTGCTTTATCAATTACGGAACCTGTATTGGTTTTTGTTCCAACATAGAAATAAACCTGACCACCGTTACCATCATCCATACCGCCAACAACTGTTTTGTTGCCTTCAATAGGACTTGCAACTGAATTTTCCCATGAAAATTTACCTAATGCGGGAAGTTCATATGCGACACCTGCTTCTGCACCTGTTGCAATATGAGCAATTGCACGGCCTTCGCCACCTTCTTCACCGTTCATAAAAATACGATCCTGCGTACCCAATTGTGTTACGCTATTATAATATGCTGTCGGTGCAGCTAAATCTGCTGAACAAAATCTATTAAATGGTGTAGGCTGAGGGCTTGCTGTATTGTATGTTGTATAACCAGTTCCGTTCCATAGTTTAACAGTGTTCACTAAATCTGAACCACTCTCTACAGACAATGTTGATTTATCAATTACCCACTTCGATACAAATGCACCCATAACACCATGCGCACGTGCTACTCCTTTATCCGCGCCTAATTCATGATTCATCAACAACGTAAATGTACCATCGTTGTTGTCATATGCTCCAAGACCATCTGGTATACCAACCATTTTATAACCATTCACATCATCTTTCACACTTAGGATTGAAGTAAATTCCATTCCTGGAAAAGCTGGTAATAAATACGGATTTTGTGTTGTGCTAGCACCAGTATTTCCACTAGATACAATGTTGCTGCTATTTTTAGTGTCTGGATTTTTGAAAGCCAACAACTGACCACCTTCTACAAATTCACCTGCAATACCATAGTGTGTTTGATCAACTGTTAAGAACATGCCTTTACCTAAGATCGCTTCCATATCTATAACACCTGATGCTTCTTCATCTTGTGTTAAGAAGTTTACACCTCCATTCATGAATCTTGTGCTATCATGGTAAGCAATGACTTTCATTGCATCTGTAGCAATTGTGTACTGCCACATTTTGCCAATATGTGCATTACCACCAACATCTTCAACCATTAATACATGACCATAATTGTCAATAGTAATGTTGTCTAACATTTTCTGACCTTCTGTTCCATCAAGAACTGCTGTGATTGTTCCGCCAAGTTCAGGATTTGATGCATCTGTAAACGCTAACTTCCATAAACGGCTTGGTGATGTAATAGAATTCGTTGTTGCAAAGTAAAAATCATTCGGACTCTTTGGATCCCATGCACCATCTTCCGGACGTAAGAATGTTGTTACGTCTGCAGCAACACTATTATCGTTTAATTGTGTCAACGATAATGCTTTAACATCTCCCAAATCTTTTAACGTAAATGCTGTTTTTGCAGTAGGTACGCCAGCACTTGTTTCCATTTTCAAATCAGCTACTGCAACACCAAACAATTTACCGTTTGTTAAACCTGCTTTATCAATTACGGAACCTGTATTGGTTTTTGTTCCAACATAGAAATAAACCTGACCACCGTTACCATCATCCATACCGCCAACAACTGTTTTGTTGCCTTCAATAGGACTTGCAACTGAATTTTCCCATGAAAATTTACCTAATGCGGGAAGTTCATATGCGACACCTGCTTCTGCACCTGTTGCAATATGAGCAATTGCACGGCCTTCGCCACCTTCTTCACCGTTCATAAAAATACGATCCTGCGTACCCAATTGTGTTACGCTATTATAATATGCTGTCGGTGCAGCTAAATCTGCTGAACAAAATCTATTAAATGGTGTAGGCTGAGGGCTTGCTGTATTGTATGTTGTATAACCAGTTCCGTTCCATAGTTTAACAGTGTTCACTAAATCTGAACCACTCTCTACAGACAATGTTGATTTATCAATTACCCACTTCGATACAAATGCACCCATAACACCATGCGCACGTGCTACTCCTTTATCCGCGCCTAATTCATGATTCATCAACAACGTAAATGTACCATCGTTGTTGTCATATGCTCCAAGACCATCTGGTATACCAACCATTTTATAACCATTCACATCATCTTTCACACTTAAGATGGAAGTAAACTCAACTCCTGGAATAGCTGGTAATAGGTACGGAGTCTGAGAAGTACTTACGCCAGTCTTTCCTTGTGCCAAATAAGGTACAAGTGTTTTGTAATTGTTTAATTTATTTGCGCCTTTTAATCTATATGTAACCAAATGAGACTTAATATTTAAAGCAGTTGCTACGCCATCTTCATCAGGTGAATATTGTCCATAATCATTGTCGTTACAAATTGCAATTGTACTGTCGTTGATAATCGCTAAGCCTTCTGCTTTCTCTAATGTATGATCCCAACCTACTGTAAATAAGTCTAAGAAAAGTGTTTTTTTAACGGGAACAATATTATTTGTAGTCAAACCAGCAAGATTTACTAACGCTTCAACTGTTTTACCACCATACAATGCATTTGTTACTGGAGTAGCATCTTTAATATTTATTTTATAAATATTTTTTTTATCCGTTGCTCCTCTTAATGCCGCTTCAATAACTAAAAAAGTAGTATCACTGATAGCAGCCATATCACTTAACTTCCAATCTTTCAAACGGATTTGATCTCCGCCGGTTCCAATAATACCTTCATTCAAATACACAAACATTTTTGTTGTATTTGTAGCTGGATCAATTTCTAACAAGCGATGAACTTGAGTAGCCTCCCCAACTGATTTTGACGGATTTAATAATGGGCTTTGTATCATGGCATAAATTTTACCACTTGGTGTAATGGATATACCTTCAAAACCACGATTATTTTTACGATATTTAAATACGGTATCAATCGCAATGTCTTGCGCTTCCTTACCCACTAAATTTCCATAAGGAGTGAATCGGTTTACGACAACACCATTTGAATTCAACTTCCAAATTGTTGGACCACCTTCTTCGCAAATCCAAAAATTTCCTTGTTTATCAACTACGATACCTTCTGAATCTATACCCCAAATATCTTTAGGTGCAATCTTCGCATTAAAATTTGTACAATTTTTTACAGTATCAGTGGAAGCTTGCTCAACACTTGTACTACCAAAACCTGTAGGATTTAACAAACCCGTAGCGCCTGTTCCATTTGGACGCTTCATTGATATTGTTTGCAAAATTTGAATAGAGTCACCATGCACGCGAATTCTATGAATTTTAGGTGCATAGTTTGCAAATCCATAAATCTTGTCATAAGTAGGATGACAAGCGGCAGGGTTCGCATTTGCAGCATCTACATTTACTCCTCTATCAGAAACAGTCCAAAATTCTGAACCATTAGTACCTGCTATTGGGTAAAGGCCTGAGAAACCTGCTTCATGGTAATTTATATTTTGAAATGTCCCAATTAGCGCCGAATTATTATTCACATAATCTTGGAGCTTGACAACTTGCGCTGCTACTTCTACTTGAGCAGTAAGCAAAACGCCAAAGCAAACAAGTATGCTCTGTAAACCTTTTTTCATAACAATTAGTTTTTTTGTTTACATCAAAAGTACGATGCGTAGATTCTGAAGAAATTATGTAGCTATTATATAACTGTTATGATATAGGATTGCTGTTAACACATACTTAATATGCAAAATTTCATTAATACCTCGCAAACATGGACTGTATCGTCTGTTTTGCGACCTCTTACAATTGAACATTCCCCAATAGCATACTCATTTTTAATATTTTAAGCACTGTATCTTTTAAAAAAAATTGCATTAGGATACTACATCAAACAAGTACTGCGATGAGTATGAAAAACGATCTTTTATTATCCCTTATAAGTGTTTGTAGCTTTATGTGCTCATGCGAGACCAAAAAGAATAGAGAACAATTAAGCACTACCGCTCATTTAGAACAAAAAAAAAATTCAGATTCTGTTATCTCAAATATATCAGGTAATAAGAAAGTTTTTTTAATAAACCCTTTAAAAGAAAACATCCTTACTTCAAAAAAAGGAATACTATTTTCAATTCCTGCAAATGCATTTGTTAAAAAAGATGGCTTAAATCCTAAAGGGGAAGTGCAAATTGCTATTTCCGAATATCATAATCCCGCAGATATTCTGGTGTCAGGTATTCGTATGCAATACAAAAAACAAAAGGATTACATTCAAATGGAATCAGCGGGAATGTTTTCGATTTCAGCAACATTTAATAATGAAGAACTATCACTTGCAACAGGCAAAGATATTCAGGTACAGGTTCCTTCAAAAAATCGAGATGCAAATTTCAACTTGTATTATTTCGATCCGATTATAAATGAATGGGTTCAAACAACAGATTCATTGCCTATTTCAAATAACGAATCTAATTCAACACTTCCTTCGAAGAAAGTAAATGCAAATCAATTAGCGGCAGCGTCTGCAGCAATAAATGTCGAATGGATTGCAATAGAAGCCAACAAACGTGTCATTGATGGAAAAACAATCACACTCGTAAGACCTGATTGTAGTTATAAAAACAACAATTTTAATTTTACTGTTTCAACGGATCAATTCCCCGAACTCAACATGTATAAAGAAAGCGTTTGGGTGGGATGTAGTACCAGAGAAGAAAAGCAAGTAACATCCGCATTTGAGAGTGACACATTTATAAAGGCATCAATCATACAAAGGGAGTCGCCACTGAATATGTATTTAATTTCATTTGAATTCAAGCACACAAAATTTAATGCCTATATGAAAGTTGCGGGCAAAGATGCTATGTGCGAAATAAACGAAGAAATATATTTTTCATATTATAATAACCGTCCTATGGATGAAAAAAAAGTTGAAAAAATTAAAAATGATGTAAAAAAACATAAACAACAAGATGTAATTCTTAGACGTTTGGCGATCAACAAACTTGGCCTATGGAACTGTGATCGATTATATGTATTACCTGAAATAATGATTATTACTCCAAGATTCAGAAATAGTGTAACGGGTGAATACTATGAGTCGACAACAACTTATATGATTGATAAAAACTTAAACTCAGTATGGAGCTTCGCTAAAGAAATTACTCTAAATCCCAATTCTGAAAATATAGTTTTGTTTGTAAATACCAAAGGTCGGATGTGCTATGCGCGACTTAACACATTCGATAAAAAAGAAAAAACGTTTAATTTAATTATTGATGTGACAGAAATATCAGACACTCCAGACAGCACAGATGAGTTGGATGTACTTATTAAAAGTATGTAGCATAAAAAAACACCACTTAGATCGTGGTGTTTTTTTATTATGTAAAACGAATGTTTACATAATATCATCATCATCATCATCATCGTCCTCTTCTTCTCCTCCATTATATGGCAGATTCTTCTTATATACATGATACAAAATCCAGCTAAATGGGTAAATCCATATGATATCATTAAACACATTTACCCAGAAAAAATCTGGATCTAATTGTCCGGAAAAAATATAATTTAACGCTCCAATTGGCCCTAAGATTTTACCGATTAAACCAACCAATACTAGTGGCCAGTAACGTGCAGGATCCAACGAAGCAAAGTAATAGGCAATACCATAAACCCCTACAAGCATGCCAACACATTGCAATACAATGGTGACAAATATGGAATTGGTATCATCAAATAAAATTACAGTAGGCTGTATTAAAATCAATATCCCCCAAAATATATTGTAAACAGCTGCAAGTGTCAAGATCAATCTTGATAACATGCGTATGGTTTCTGGTTTCATAATTTTATAATTAAATTACATTCTACTACTTAATTATACCTAAGTATACTTGTAATTTATACGTTTACAGTCGACTTACAGTTCATGGTTTCTTAAATTACTTACCTATTTTTGTTATTTTTTGATCGAAGAATTGGACTTTTCTTCTTTTATAAGTTCAAAAGGTCCTTTTCTTTATACTTTATGGTTATATTTGTAAAGAATAACAGATTGGAAAAGAATTAATATGAAAAAAGTTGCCGATTATAGAAAACTATTAGGCGTAGATAAAACCGTTGAACTAAAGGAATTAAAAACCATTTACCGAACATTCATGAAAGAATGGCATCCGGATAAATTCAACGACAATGAAACAGCAAAGTTAGAAGCCGAAGAAAAAAGTAAAGACTTTATCGAAGCATATAATTTCTTGATGAGCATTGCTCCTGAAACAGTTGAATCGTTTAAGGAAGAATTCATGCATACCATCACAAATGCAAGCATGCTCGATTATCGCTACAAAGCACGTGTATTGGAAGTAAAATATTCTGATGGTAGCGTGTATGAGTTCTTTGATGTGCCAAGCAACATCTACAATAAATTATTAAACTCAGATGTTCCAGGCAGATTCGTTCGCCGCAACATCTGTGGTGGTGATTTTGTATATAGAAAAACAGCAAACCCCGCGAACATCGTTTAGTTGCTGTTCTTAAAAAAATAGAAGAAGAGACTCTTAATAGGGTCTCTTTTTTTGATTTAGGCTAAAAGCGGAACGCTTTTAGCTGAAATTAAATAGGTTATTTTTAAGATTTATTTTAACGATAAATCTTAAAAGGGGAAGTAATTGTTATCATATCCCACTTTTCAAAAGTCCCACTGTACAATTAAAAAGTTATTGAGTGATAACCCGCTTTTTAATCCAGCCATTAACCAATTATTTTGTGTCGAACGAACGCTGTCTTTTTTTGTTCTTTTTGATTCTGCAAATATTATTTTATCGTTCTTCCAACCTATTACATCCCAGCATCCAGAAAATGAATTTCCATTTGCCGTTGCTATACTATTTAATAATGTTTGAATAGAGCCATTTGTAATTGGATTGTGAATCTGATTTTTATATTTATCATCTACCCATTCAGATAAACAAATCGGTTCCATTTTACTTTTCCCATACGTCTCAATCCAACGAGATTCCCAGCCATCTGCTATAAAATATTGCATGATTGCTAATTCAGCAAACATGGGTTTTTCATTAATCTTAATAATTACTTTCCCTCCAAAAGTTTCTTTTACAGGTTCGCCATCCCATTTTTCGAATTTTAAGATACATTTAGGAACTTCAAAAATTTGTTCTCCAATTTTAAAAACTTCAAATTCGCTTGGTGTCAAATATTTTGGATACATATTTTTTATTTATCTTAAGTAAAGCCTTTAGTTCACTTGAAAATTCGTGAATACTTATTTTTTACATGTGTATCTATTGATGACTATTTTTAAAAAGTCGTTGGTAATTAAACCAACGACTCTCATTATTATATGTAAAAAAAGCTTTAAGCCTTTAGCATTGAGCCTTCGACTTACAAAGAAACTTTATCCAAATTCAGAAACTGTAAATCGCCTTTATCATCCAACGTTATGCCTACAACGCTTTCTTTTTGAATGCTTCCAGAAAGAATTTCTTTCGATAATTCATTTAAAATTAATCGTTGCATCACTCGTTTCAAGGGACGTGCACCGAACTGTGGATCAAATCCCAATTCACCTAATTTATCTAATACTTCAGAACTTGCTTCGATTTTAATTCCGTTTTCATCCAATCGTTTTTGAATCAAACTAAATTGGATGCCAACAATTTTACGAATCTCTTTTCGAGTAAGTGGTCTAAACATGATGATTTCATCTACCCGATTTAAAAACTCCGGACGAATGGTTTTACGGAGTAAATCAACAACTTGATTTTTTGTTTCTTCAACTACTTCATCTTCGTTTGCTGCAGTTAACTTATCGAAGTTCTCCTGAATGATATGCGCACCCATATTGGATGTCATGATGATGATGGCATTTTTAAAGTTCGCTACACGGCCTTTATTATCTGTCAATCGACCTTCATCCAATACTTGTAAGAGTACATTAAACACATCCGGATGGGCCTTTTCAATTTCATCCAATAAAATTACAGAATACGGTTTACGTCGAACGGCTTCAGTTAATTGTCCACCTTCGTCATACCCTACATATCCTGGAGGTGCACCAACCAAGCGACTTACCGCATGGCTCTCTTGATACTCCGACATATCAATACGCACCATAGCATTGTCGTCGTTGAATAAATAGTCAGCCAATGCTTTTGCCAATTCGGTTTTACCTACACCTGTAGTTCCTAAGAAAATAAACGAACCAATCGGACGCTTCGGATCTTGCAAACCGGCTCTACTCCGTCTTACGGCATCGGAGATCGCTTCTATCGCTTCAGCTTGTCCGGCTACACGCTTACCCAACTCTTCTTCTAAATGCAATAATTTTTCGCGCTCGCTTTGCAACATTTTTGAAACAGGTATACCCGTCCATTTTGCTACCACCTCTGCGATATCTTCAGGTGTAACTTCTTCCTTCAACATAGAAGAGCCTAAGGTTTTTTTCAGTTCTTGTAACTGCGCACTGAATTCTTCCAGATGCTTTTCTGCCTCTTGAATTTTACCATAACGAATTTCTGCAACCTTTCCGTAGTCGCCATTACGCTCGGCTTGATCCGCTTCCATCTTATAACGATCGATGTCTTCCTTCGCTTGTTTCAAACCATCAATCACACGTTTTTCTTCTTGCCATTTCGCCATCATCTGGCTTTTCTGCTCTCCTAATTCAGCAAGCTCCCGCGAAAGAAGCGTTTCTTTTTCTTTATTGTTTTCTCTACGAATCGCTTCGCGTTCAATTTCTAATTGCATAATTCTACGAAGTATTTCATCCAACTCTTGCGGCATCGAATCCAATTCAATACGCAATTTCGCAGATGCTTCATCCATCAAATCGATTGCCTTATCTGGTAAGTAACGATCGCTAATATAACGTTGAGAAAGTTCAACTGCTGCAATGATTGCATCGTCTTGTATGCGTATACCGTGATGTACTTCGTACTTTTCTTTAATTCCACGAAGAATTGAAATTGCATCTTGCGTATTGGGCTCGTCTACAATTACCGCTTGAAAACGACGTTCCAGCGCTTTATCTTTTTCAATGTATTTTTGATATTCTTTTAATGTTGTTGCACCAATTGCATGCAGTTCTCCACGTGCAAGCGCAGGTTTCAATAAGTTCGCCGCATCCATCGCACCTTCTCCACCTCCAGCACCAATTAAGGTATGAATCTCATCAATGAATAAAATGATTTCTCCATCCGAATCAGTAACTTCTTTGATTACCGATTTTAAACGTTCTTCAAATTCACCTTTATATTTTGCACCCGCAACCAACAAACCCATATCCAAGGATATCAATTGTTTGCTTTTTAAATTTTCTGGTACATCACCCGAAACGATACGCTGTGCAAGGCCTTCAGCAATGGCGGTTTTACCAACTCCTGGCTCACCCAATAAGATTGGATTATTTTTTGTACGTCTCGAAAGGATTTGTAGCACCCTTCTTATTTCTTCATCACGACCAATAACCGGATCTATTTTACCAGAGCGTGCTAAATCATTTAAGTTTTTAGAATATTTTTCAAGTGAACGGTATTTTCCTTCTGCATTCTGATCAGTTACTTTACTTCCACCTCTCAACTCTTGTATAGCAGTACGCAAACCCTTTTCAGTAAGGCCTGCATCCTTTAATAAAGTTGCGGCTTTATCTTTACCTGAAACCAAAGCAAGCAACATGTGTTCGATTGAAATAAATTCGTCACCAAACTCTTTAGCCAAGGCGGTAGCTTTATTCAATACTTGCGTAGCATCGTTTGATAAATACGGACTACCACCAGTAACTTTACCATATGTCTTAATTACGGCATCCAATGTTTGATGGAATGTTACTGGATTTATGTTGTTTTTTTTAAATAAAAAAGGAACAACGTTTTCATCTGCAATGATAATTCCTTTCAATAAATGAACAGACTCAATAGATTGCTGTTCATTGGCAGCAGCAATTTCCATTGCTTTTTGAAATGCTTCCTGCCCTTTAATCGTATAATTATTTAAATTCATATTTTTTTTCCTCCTTTATATTATTCAACAAACGACAATCCAATTATTCTCCATTCTTCAAAACGGCCATTTTGTCTCTATTTATCAGAAATTCAGCATCTTCAACTGTCAATTGTTCTTGTTTCAATATAATTATTCGCTTGACAAATGACAATATTTCATACATATTTTTGATTTGTTCATCTAAGAGGTCAAGTATATTAATGCTTTGAATGTTGTACCTTTGTACAATGCAAACCTCTACCACAGAAATCAAAAAAAAGTGTATCCGAAGTTTAAATGCGGAAGAGCTTAACGGTTTTTTCGTAGCCAATGGTGAAAAGGCCTTCCGTTCCAAACAAGTATACGAATGGTTATGGAAACGCTCTGCACGTTCGTTCGAAAGCATGACCAATCTTTCTAAGGAAACGCGCGCGTTATTAGAAAGCAACTTCACCATCAACCCCATTACCATTTCACAAAAACAAGTGAGTAACGATGGTACAATAAAGTTTGGTTTTAAATTACACGACGGCTATTTGGTTGAAGGTGTTTTAATTCCTGCAGATGATCGAATGACAGCTTGTATCTCTTCGCAAGTGGGCTGCTCTTTAACGTGCAAGTTTTGCGCTACTGGCTACATGGATCGCAAACGCAATCTAGAGCCATATGAAATATACGACCAGGTGGTATTGATAAAAGAAACTGCAGAAGAACATTATCAGTTGCCGCTTTCCAATATTGTACTCATGGGCATGGGCGAACCTTTGCTCAATTACACCAATGTGGTAAAAGGCTTAGAAAAAGTAACGGCAGAAGATGGTCTACATATTGCTTCGAAACGCATTACACTTTCAACTGCTGGTATTGCTAAAATGATCACCAAATTGGGCGATGAGAAAGTGAAGTTCCGGTTGGCATTATCGCTGCATGCAGCAAATGACGAGAAGCGCAACACCATCATGCCCATCAACGAGACCAACAATTTAAAAGTATTGAAGGAGTCTTTATTACACTTCTGCAAAGAAACGGGGTCTTCTGTAACCTTTGAATACATTGTTTTTGATGGGGTAAATGATACCGCCCAAGATGCAAAAGAATTATACACCTTCGCAAAAAACATTCCCTGCAAAATTAATATCATTGAATACAATCCAATTGAAGAAGCAGATTTCGTAAATACATCTGTTGATAAATTAGAACAATTCAAAAAGATATTGACTGACAAAGGAATTATCGTTAATATTAGAAGAAGCCGCGGTAAAGACATTGATGCTGCCTGCGGACAATTAGCCATTAAAGAAAATAAATAAAAACATGAAACATATCTTTCGCCTACTAGCTTGTACCTTATTTGTCCCTTTATTTTTTTCGTGTGATAGTTACAACGAAAACACAAACATCGTTTTGGTTGATACACTAACGGTATCAGACCCAATGATTGATCCACTTGCAGGGTATTCTTCATCCTTCAAAATATTAATGGTTTCTGATTCGGGTGTTTTCAGAGGTAAAAAATTGGGCATCACAAAATCCCAAGCAATGGATTCTACCTTAGAAAAAATTGAGCAAGATGCTTCAACGATTACCTACAACATTAATTTAAGCGCTACGGAATACGGAGATATTATGTATACGTTTAATAAGGATGCATTAAGCTCTGTAGAAATTTTTGTTTATCCTAAAAACGATAGCAGTCTGGTTGCTTTGAAAACAGAACTGATAAATTTCTATTCTAAAAAAATCGGTGCTTCTGTTTCAACTAAAAAAGGAAAAACTGTTTTACTCAATACCCAAGAAAATTACGGTGTTGAATGGAGTGAAGAAGGAAATAGAAAGGTGAAAGATTTACGAATGTATGTATTTGCGTTGTCTGCGTTATAAATTTATTTGGTTTCACGTTTACTATGTTTAACGACAACGACGTGAAACCATTTTTTTTAGAATAGCATCTTAACCACGACCTTAAAACCTAGAGATGGAGGCCTGTCGCCGTCACTTTTTCTAGGTCCTGTATACACTTTAACACTCTTTCCATTTACTTCTGCAGGGTTTACAACGCTGCCCATAAAGAGTATTGTTTCGGTTTGTTTATCAACAATAAAAAACAAAAAAGGTTTATTGGCATTAAAGTCTATTGTTCGAGGGGGGACACTCCTGATTATTACTACTGCGGTAGCTGCAGCTGCTTCACTGCCTTTTTCATTTACCTCAATAAATGTTTTATGTATAACATTTGAAATGAACAACCCCTTTGGAGCTATCCCAGAAAAATCTGCACTACCAATAAATGGATCAATTAAGCCCAGTTGTTTTAATTCAGTCGTTAATTCAAACTCTGATGTAAAATTAAATTTTGGTAAAAAAAGATTGACCGTTTTCTCTTCTAAACCCGGTTTGTAATAACCAAATGTCTGTGCGTTCATATTGTCCATTAATTCTGAAAGTGAATATCCTGGCTTAGGCAATACAATTATCATTGATAGTTCATTGCCTTTGTAAGGCATTTCTAAAACTTGACTATATTCATCCTGATAATAATTAAATTTGTTTTTTTGAAACATCATATCTACTATAGATTTTCGATTTCTACTTAAATTAAATGTATCCTTTCTTGTATTTTTCTCATCAAATTCATGAAGCCAATCCCCTTTAAAATAAATAGCATTCGTTAATATTACTTAGGCTTGCTTTAAGGCCTCTTCTGAGATAATATGATCAATCTTATTATTGGTTTTAATTTTCACCCAATCATTTACAGCTTTTGCATTTGTTATTGGATATACCTGAGCATTATAATATTTATTTAGTTGTTCAATGTATTCAGGATACACATGTTCGTTTTCTTTTTCCCAAATGGCATTTGCCATCGCAAGTTTAATAGAAGTATCTCCTTTAAATAAATTTAATTGTCGTTGAATTTCTGCAAATGCTTCATTTGATTTCTGCTGGTTTAAATCATAATGTAATACAGAACTCAAGTGAGCGGCTGTTTTATTTCGGGCACCTGCGTAAGCCATGGATAGTGTAAATGATATACTGTAAGGAGAAAGACAAACACTTGTATCTTTTTTAAACGTTTGTTTAAATAATTCAAAAGCAAAGTCGTTATTCCGAATAACCGTTTTATTTATTGACTGGCCGTTTACGGATACAAAAATCAACACTATTAAAATGGTTGTAAAAATGGATTTAAAATTAATACTGAATAAATTAATTATTAAAATACGTAACCAATAAAAGACAAACGAAAAAATATTTTAAAAAGTATAATAAACTATTACATATTCTCTTCCCTACCATCCGCATGCAATGCAAAACGCCCACGTTCTCGTGCATGTGCTTGTTCATGATTTGGCCAAGGCCAGCCACCAAATTGTGTTTTTTGATATTCTGCAAATGCTTCTCTTATTTCTGCTTCGGTATTCATAACAAACGGTCCATGTTGCACAACTGGCTCATTCATTGGCTTACCCTGTAACAGCAGCAAATAACACGCTTCATCTCCTGCTGCCAACGTTACATCAAACTCTGATTTTAATTGTACCGCGCGATATGCCGCTACATCCGCGGACGCAACTTTCATTGACCCACCTTTATAAAAATATAACATTCTATTGACACCAGCCTCTGTCTTTGGCAATGTCCATATAGCTTGTGCATCCAATTTAATGGTAAGTATAGATACATGATTATTTGAATCAGCCGCCCATGAATCTGGTGTTGGCGCTAATGCATGTATTGCTTTTAAATCGCCTGCAATCACATTCACTTCTATCGTACGGCCATTGCTATCTATTTCTTTTAATACAGGAATGTGTTCCTTCCAAAGCATTTTAAAATGTGGCTGCACAAATTTACTTCTCTTGGGAAGATTCAACCAAATCTGAAACAACTCCATCGGATTGGGTTTGTCCGTATGCAATAATGGAAACATTTCTGAATGCAGAACTCCTTTACCAGCTGTCATCCATTGCACATCCCCTGCACTAAAGCGACCAGCAGCACCCAATGAGTCTGTGTGGTCTACAACGCCTGCTTTTACTGCCGTAACAGTTTCAAAGCCTCTATGTGGGTGATATGGAAAGCCAGGCATTGTCTGACCATGGTACATATTCCATTTGTCTCTGCCAGAAAAATCTTGACCTATGTTTCTGCCAGCTAAGGATACTGCAGGCCCCATTGCATCATTTCCGATTGGAAATTCATCTCTATGATGCACACAAAAAATAAACGGATCCAAGGTTTCCCATGGAAAACCCAATGGTTTTATTTTTATGATTGGAGATGCATCCATAGTTTATAAATTATTTGAAATATTAAAAACGAATTGTTGTGTAACATAAAAAGTCAGTTATTCGACTATTTCTTCTGAAGGAAGTAAATCTTCTTCCTCAGAAATTGCCAAACTATCTACCACTACTCGATCTGGTCTACGCGGACAATTAATATTTATACTCAGTTTCGAAGGCATTTTAAATCTTCCTTCTTTAATATCTAAGGATGTATCTGCATATACCTTCTCCATAAATAAGCCAAATATTGGCAAGGCTGTCTTTGAGCCTTCTCCTGTTGCTGATGTTCTAAAGTGGATGCTGCGGTCTTCACCGCCGACCCATACACCACCAACCAGGTGTGTTGATATACCCATATACCAGCCATCCGAATAGTTCGATGATGTTCCGGTTTTTCCACCCAATTCATTTCCTTTAAAAATATCATATTGAAACAATGCTTGAGACGTGCCTCCGCCTTCTTCTGTACCACCCTTTAACATGTACACCATAACTGCAGCAACATCTTCGCTTATTGCGTCTCTTCTCTTTGGAATGGCTTCAAAAATAACATTGCCGCTATTGTCTTCTATTCGTTCTATAAAAATAGGTTCTGTCCACACTCCTTTATTTAAAAAGGTACTGTAAGCCCCAACCATTTCATATACATTCACATCACTTGACCCTAAACAAATAGAAGGAACAGGCTTTAAAGCACTTTCAATACCCAATTTATGAGCCATCTGTATGATTGGCTCCACACCAACCATATTTGTTAAACGGGCAGCAATCGTATTTATAGACCGCGCCATACCTCTTCTTAAGTTCAACGAATCTCCTGAATATACCCAATCCGCGTTGCGAGGTGTCCAAACAATTTCTTTTCCATCCTCTTGATATTTAAATGTAATTGGTAGGTCAGGAATTAACGTACACGGTGAAATTCCTTCTGCAATGGCTGTTGCATATACAAATGGCTTGAATGAAGAGCCCGGCTGACGTTTGCTTTGTTGCACATGATCGTATTGAAAATGTTTGTAATCAATTCCGCCAACCCAAGTTTTAATGTGTCCAGAATACGGATCCATCGTCATGAAACCTGTATGTAAAAAATGTTTGTAATAAGCGATTGAATCAAACGGACTCATTATGGTATCAATGTCTCCTTGCCAACTGAATACAGCCATTTTTACAGGAGTTTTATAAACAATCATAATAGAGTCAGATCCTTTGCCAAATTTCTTTTCTAAGGCTTTATAGCGATCTGTCTTCTTCGCAATATCTTCTATAAAATTTGGGATTTCCTGTTTGTTTTGATAGCGCCATGGATTTTCTCCTTCCCAATGTTTATTGAACTTGCGCTGCAATACAGTCATGTGTTCCTTAACGGATGTTTCTGCATGATTTTGCATACGAGAATCAATAGTTGTATAAATTTTCAAACCATCACCGTACAAATCTTTATTGTTTTTTTTGCACCATTCTTGTAAGTATTTGCTAACCATTGTTCTAAAATACGTAGCAGAACCATCCGAATGTTTTTCAACTTCATAATCTAATTTTACAGGTTGGATTTTCAACGTATTAAACTGAAGATTGGTGATGTACTTATTATCAAATAACAGTTCTAAAACAGTATTTCTTCTGTTGAGTGCATTCTCTGGATTTAAAATGGGACTATAACTTGTTGGAGCTTTAAGCAAACCTATAAGCATTGCGGCTTGTGAAATACTCAAGCTGTCTTGACTCGTTTGAAAAAATGTTTTAGCAGCAACTTTTATTCCAAATGAATTGCTTCCAAAATCTACGGTATTTAAGTATAAGGCTAAGATTTCATTTTTTGTATAGGTCTTTTCCAAGGTTATTGCCAACTGCCATTCTTTCACTTTTGCAATCACAATATTAAATCCAGGAATATAACCAAGTATACCTTTCTTTTGAATGCCACGCGTTTTAAATAAATTCTTCGCTAATTGTTGTGTAATAGTACTAGATCCCCGCTGATCTCCTTGAATCAAATAAAAAGGTATTGCCATAACACCTTTTAAATCAATGCCCGCATGATCTCTAAAACGAATATCTTCTGTGGTAATTAATGCATTTATTACATTAGGAGAAATTTCGGAATAGGTAACTGGGCTTCTGTTTTCTCTAAAATATTTTCCTAACAAAACGCCATCAGAAGAATACACTTCAGAGGCCAATTCGTTTTTTGGGTTTTCTAGCTTTACCAAATCCGGCATGTCTCCAAATGCTCCGAGATAATTCACACGTATCAGTAACGACCAAAGAAACAATGTATATAGACTGCCGATAAAAAGCGTCCAAAGTATTGTTGTATAACGGGTATATTTATTCATGAATATTTTTTATATCTATTAAATAGACATATTGGTATAACTAAGATTTTTGATTTTATTTTTCTTCAACAAGGATGTAGATATCCTCTGTAGGCTTCTTCATTAAGTAATGCTCTCGAGCAAACTTTTCTAATTTATCTTTGTCTTTTATTAAAGCATCTTCTTCTGCTTTAACTTCTACAATTTTTTGTTCGTAATAGTCGCGCTCACTTTCAAGATCGTTGAGCTGTTTGTTCATTTTATATTGACTGATCAAATCATTCGAATCAAAAAAAATCATCCAAATAATAAATACCATAGAGAACAGGAAGAAAAAATTCCTAAAGATAGGTGGCAACGTTTGTATCCTTTCAAGTATCTTCATACTGCAATTTACAAAAAAAAAGGTCTCGCCAATAGCGAGACCTTTAGTAATATTGCTAGTAATATTACTTACGCATATTTTTACCAGGGAAATAAGCAGACTCGCCCAATTCCTCTTCGATACGAAGTAACTGATTGTATTTTGCCATACGATCAGAACGAGAACAAGATCCCGTTTTGATTTGACCACAGTTTAATGCAACAGCCAAATCAGCAATTGTATTGTCTTCTGTTTCACCAGAACGGTGAGACATTACTGAAGTATATGCATTTCTCTTAGCTAAATTAACAGCAGAAATTGTTTCTGTTAATGAGCCAATTTGATTTACCTTTACAAGGATTGAATTCGCAATGCCTTGATCAATTCCTTGTTGTAAACGACTAACGTTTGTTACAAACAAATCATCACCAACCAATTGTACTTTATCACCAACTGATTTAGTCAATTCAGCCCAACCAGACCAATCGTCTTCATCTAGACCATCTTCAATCGATACGATTGGATAACGCTTAACTAAATCTGCCCAGAATGAAACCATTTGAGAAGATGTTAATTTTTCGCCCGTTGATTTTTTAAGGTGATATAATTTTGTTTCAGAATCATAAAATTCAGAAGCTGCAGCATCAAATGCAATCATAACATCTTCGCCTGGTCTGTAACCAGCTTGTTCGATCGCTTGTATTACTGTTTTCAATGCTTCTTCGTTAGAAGAAATATTTGGAGCGAAACCACCTTCATCACCTACGTTTGTAGACATTCCTTTTGATTTCAATACTTTTGCAAGAGTATGGAAAATTTCAGAACCCATACGCATTGCTTCAGTGAATGATTTTGCACCAGTAGGCATAATCATAAACTCTTGAAAATCGATAGAGTTATCTGCATGTGAACCACCATTGATGATGTTCATCATTGGTACAGGTAATGTGTTAGCACTAACACCACCAACATATCTATAAAGAGGTAAGCCAGCTTCTTGAGCTGCTGCTTTAGCCAACGCCAAAGAAACACCTAAGATTGCATTAGCTCCTAATTTACCTTTGTTTGTAGTGCCGTCTAAATCAATCATTAAACGATCAATTAGGTTTTGCTCAAATACATGAGATCCAATTAATTCAGGAGCAATAATATCATTTACATTAGAAACCGCTTTTAAAACGCTTTTGCCCATGTAAATAGATTTATCATTATCTCTTAATTCAACTGCTTCGTGCTTACCAGTAGATGCGCCAGATGGAACTGCTGCTCTACCAATTAAACCATTTTCAGTAATTACATCTACTTCGATAGTAGGATTTCCTCTTGAGTCAAAGATTTGACGTGCAACAATTTCTTCTATTAAGCTCATCTTTTTTATTTAATTTATTAATATTCTATTTTAAATTTGCTACAAATTGATCGAATAAATAGATCGAATCATGTGGGCCCGGAGAAGACTCAGGGTGATATTGTACGGAGAAAGCATTTTTATTCTTCAAACGAATACCTTCAACAGTATTGTCATTTAAATTAATATGCGTTATCTCAACATTGCTATCTTTAGGTATTGAATTCGCATCTACTGCAAAACCATGGTTTTGAGAAGTAACTTCAGACAATCCTGAAATTAAATTTTTAACAGGATGGTTCAAACCTCTATGTCCATTTGGCATTTTATAAGTTGGTATTCCATTCGCCTCAGCTAAAAGCTGGTGGCCTAAACAGATTCCAAACATGGGCTTGTCTTCAGCTAAAATACTTTTTACGGTATCAATTGCATAGCTCGTAACAGCAGGGTCTCCAGGTCCATTAGAGATAAAGTAACCGTTGGGAGACCACGCTTTCATTTCTGCATACGTTGTCTTTGCTGGGAATACTTTTAAATAGCAGTCTCTAGTTGTTAGATTTTTCAGTATACTTGTTTTTACACCTAAATCTAAAACAGCAACCTTATATGTTGCAGTTGGTTCACCTAAAAAATAACTTTCTTTTGTAGAAACGATACTTGACAATTCAAGTCCTTTCATAGAAGGTACATTTTTAACTGCTTCTTTTAATTTTTCAATATCTAAAATTTCAGAAGAAATTACGGCATTCATTGTCGCTCCTGTAGAACGTATGTGTCGAACTAATTCACGCGTATCAATATCGCTGATCCCAACAATGCCATTCTTTTCGAAATATGCTTGAAGCGAGCTGTCGCCGTCATATCTTGAAAACATATCGGAGAAATTTCTACAAACCAAGCCACTGAATTTTACACCAGCAGATTCTTGTTCGTCTTCTTTAACACCGTAATTGCCGATGTGACTTGTAGTATTGACAATGATTTGACCAAAATAAGATGGATCCGTATAGATCTCTTGATAGCCTGTCATCCCCGTATTAAAACAAATCTCACCTGAAGTAGTACCAATTTTACCAACAGCGATACCTTTATACCAGGTACCGTCTTCTAGCATTAAATAAGCTTCTTTTTGTTCTTGGACTTTCATTGTAATTTTGAATGTTTGAATTTAAACAAAATAAAAAAGGATTCAACAAAAGTCGAATCCTTTTTTATTTAAGATATAGTAAAACATTGTTGCTTTGAAAGCATTATGCTTTTGGTTCAGTATCTGTTGATTCAGTAGATTCATCTTTTTTAGCAGCAGTAGAACGACGCGTTCTTTTTGCAGCTTTAACTTCCGTAGTTTTAACGTAAGTTTCGTTATAATCAACTAATTCAATAATGCACATATCAGCGTTATCGCCTAAACGCGCACCAGTTTTTAAAATTCTAGTGTAACCACCTGGTCTTGCTGCGATTTTCTCAACAACATTGTCAAATAATTCTTTAACTGAATCTTTATTTTGTAGATAAGAGAAAACCGTTCTTCTACTGTGTGTAGAATCTGCTTTCGCTTTCGTAATCAAAGGTTCTACGTACTTTCTAAGTTCTTTAGCCTTAGCAACTGTAGTAGAAATTCTTTTATGAACAATCAAAGAAGAAGCCATGTTTGATAATAATGCTCTTCTGTGAGTACTTGTTCTGCCTAGGTGATTGTCTTTTTTACCGTGTCTCATTGCGATTAATCCTCGTCAAGTTTATACTTAGCCGTATCCATTCCAAAGGTTAAGTTTTTATCAATAATTAACTGCTCTAACTCGTTAAGAGACTTCTTACCAAAGTTGCGGAACTTCATCATGTCAGAAATATCAAGAGTAGCAAGCTCTCCCAATGTTTTGATATCAGCAGCCTTTAAACAGTTGTAAGCACGTACAGACAAGTCTAGATCAGCTAGAGAAGTTTTAAGAAGTTTTCTCATGTGTAAGAATTCTTCATCTACTGTCTCTTCTTCTTCAGCTTTAACAGCCTCAAACGTCATTGTTTGATCTGAGAATAACATGAAGTGTTTTATTAAAATATTAGCAGCACCTTTCAATGCATCTTCAGGATGTATAGATCCGTCCGTTAATATTTCAAGAATAAGTTTTTCGTAATCCGTTCTTTGTTCTACTCTTGTATTCTCAACGCTGTATTTTACATTTTTAATTGGTGTAAAAATTGCATCGATTGGAATATAACCAAAGATTTGTTCTGCTGGTTTGTTTTCCTCTGCAGGCAAGTAACCACGACCTTTTTCAAGCGTTAACTCGATATCAAAGTTGGAATTAGAATCTACATTGCAGATTAATAATTCAGGGTTTAATATTTGATAAGCAGAAGTAAACTTAGCAATATCTCCAGCCTTGAAAGAAGCTTGTTTCTTGATACTAACAACGATTTTATTTTCGTTCACGTCAGAAATCTTTTTGAAACGAACTTGTTTAAGGTTCAAGATAATCTCAGTTACATCTTCCCTTACGCCAGGAATTGTAGAGAACTCATGTAACACACCTGGAACTTTAATTCCAGTGATCGCATAACCTTCAAGTGAAGACAATAAAATTCTTCTTAAAGCATTACCGATAGTTACACCATATCCTTTTTCAAGAGGTTTGAATTCAAACAGACCGTGAAAATCGTCTGCTTTTTCCATAACCACTTTTTCTGGCATTTGAAAAGAAAGAATAGACATAAATATATTTTAGATTATGTGTATTTAATTATTTAGAGTACAACTCGACAATCAGTTGTTCCTGGATATTTTCAGGAATTTCATCACGTTGAGGGTAAGTTACAAATTTACCTAACATACTTGATAGATCCCATTCCAACCAAGTAAATTTCTTAGCAGATTGAGTAGAAAGACTTTCAGTAATTGATTCAAGAGATTTTGATTTCTCACGAACGCCTAACTGATCACCTGGCTTCAATTGGTATGAAGGAATGTTAACGATTTCTCCATTAACAACAATATGTTTGTGAGATACAAGTTGACGAGCAGCTCTTCTAGATGAAGCAATACCTAAACGGTACACTGTGTTATCTAAACGAGATTCAAGCATTTTCAAAAGGTTTTCACCAGTGATACCTTGTTTTCTTGCAGCAGTGTCAAAAGTTTTAGCAAATTGTCTTTCTAATACACCATAAGTATATTTAGCCTTTTGCTTTTCTTTCAACTGAATAGAATATTCAGATTGCTTTCTTTTTTTATTTCTTCCGTGCATTCCGGGAGCGTAATTCTTCTTTTGAAGAGCTTTACTATCCCCCATCACAGGCTCACCGAATCGTCTTGAAATTCTAGACCTAGGGCCAGTATAACGTGCCATTTCTTGTTAATTAATTATTAATGTTCACTTAAATAATTAGACTCTTCTCTTTTTAGGAGGTCTGCATCCGTTATGTGGCATAGGTGTAACGTCTTTAATCATTAACACTTCGATACCAGCATTTTGAATGGTGCGAATTGCAGACTCTCTACCTGAGCCTGGTCCTTTTACAAAAACTTCACACTTTCTCATTCCGCCTTCAAAGGCAACTTGAGCACAGTTTTGCGCTGCAACTTGAGCAGCGTAAGGAGTATTCTTTTTAGATCCGCGGAATCCCATTTTACCTGCAGAAGCCCAAGATATAACTTGACCTGTACTGTTGGTAACAGAAATGATAATGTTATTGAAAGAAGCTCTGATATGAACCTGTCCTGTTGGTTCGATAACTACGATTCTTTTTTTAGCCTTATCTTTTCTTTTCGCGGCTGTTGATTGTTGAGCCATATTCTGAATTAAATATCAGTTTCAGTAATTAATTACTATTTAGTTGCTTTCTTTTTGTTAGCAACAGTTTTGCGCTTACCCTTACGAGTACGGCAATTGTTTTTAGTACGTTGACCACGTACTGGTAAACCTTTTCTGTGACGAAGGCCTCTGTAACAGCCGATATCCATCAAACGTTTAATGCTTAATTGCACTTCAGACTTAAGAGCACCTTCAGTTTTATGTTCAGAACCAATGATCGCACGAATTGCATTCGCTTCTTCATCATTCCACTCATTAACTTTCTTATCCCAGCTTACGCCGGCTTTCGTCAAAATACTTTGAGCTGAGTTACGACCAATTCCATAGATGTAAGTTAAAGAAACTTCACCTCTTTTGTTATCGGGAATATCAACACCAGAAATCCTTGCCATAGTATTATTCAATTATTATTAACCTTGTCTTTGTTTGAACCTTGGGTTCTTCTTATTGATAACTAGAAGTTTGCCGTGTCTTCTGACAACTTTGCAATCTACACTTCTCTTTTTGATCGATGTTTTTACTTTCATCGTCTTATTGTTTTATAAGTTAAATTATTATTATTTGTAACGAAATACGATTCTTCCTTTAGTCAAATCATATGGAGACATTTCCATTCTTACTTTGTCTCCTGGTAATATTTTTATATAATTCATTCGCATTTTTCCAGAAATATGTGCAATAACTTGATGGCCATTGCCTAACTCTACGCGAAACATTGCGTTGGAAAGTGCTTCTAAGATTTTGCCATCTTGTTCAATGGACGATTGTTTCGACATGCGAAGTATTAAATATTAATTATTTTTTCAATGAATTCAAAGGTAGTCAAAATTTCTGGTTTTCCCTTTTTTATAGCTACCGTATGTTCGAAATGTGCAGAAGGTAATCGATCAGAAGTTCGTATGGTCCAACCATCATTTTCCTGAACAACATTTTTCTTTCCAAGGTTTATCATGGGTTCTATTGCTATAACTAGATTTTCTTCTAGTTTCAACCCTTTACCACGATTACCATAATTAGGAACTTCAGGCTTTTCATGAAGGCTTTTACCCAATCCATGACCTACTAATTCTCTCACTACAGTGTAACCTTCATTTTCAACGAACGTTTGTACTGCATAACCGATGTCACCAATTCTATTGCCAACAACAGCTTGTTCAATACCTTTATATAAACTTTCTTTTGTAATACGAAGCAGTTTTAACACTTCTTCTTTTACATTTCCTACAGGATAAGTATAAGCAGAGTCACTGTGAAATCCTTTATACTTAACACCGCAATCAACAGAAATTATATCTCCGTCTTGTAATTCATATTCGCTAGGGAAACCATGAACGACAACTTCATTCACCGAAATACAAAGCGTAGCAGGAAAACCATTATAGCCTTTAAAAGAAGGAAGCCCTCCGTTATCAGCAATGAATTGATAAGCTATCTTATCTAATTCATTCGTTTTAATTCCTGGTCTAATAATTTTCGCAATTTCTGCGTGAGCTTTTCCAAGAATTATACCGCTTTCACGTATAATTTCAAGCTCTTCATTAGATTTATAATGAATAACTGACATTATTGTTAAATAACTGCAGTACTATCCAATCTTCCCTTAACACGACCCGTTTGCATCATTCCATCGTAATGTTTCATTAATAAGAAACTTTCGATTTGTTGCAAGGTGTCTAATACAACACCAATCATAATTAATAAAGAGGTACCACCATAGAAATATGCAAATTCTCTTTCAATACCTGTCATGCTAGCAAAAGCAGGTAAGATTGCTAATACAGCAAGAAATATAGAACCTGGCAATGTAATTTTTGTCAATACGTCATCAATAAATTCAGACGTTGCTGCACCAGGTTTAACACTTGGTATAAATCCTCCATTTCTTCTTAAGTCTTCAGCAATCGTATTCGGATTGACCGTAATCGCTGTATAGAAATAAGTAAATAGAATAATCATCGTTGCAAAAACAACATTGTACTGCCAAGATGTAAAGTCACTCATTGTTGCTCCAATTGTACTTGCAAATTCTGAATCAGGAAATGAAGATCCTAAAATTGCAGGAAGGAACATAACTGATTGAGCAAATATTATTGGCATAACACCAGCAGCTATCAACTTAAGAGGTAAATATTGGCGTTGTCCAATAACTTGTTTACCACCAGCTATTTGTTTTGTGTATTGGATTGGTATTCTTCTTGTTGCTTGTTGTACAAGTACAACTAACATAATTACACCAAACAATGCTGCAAATTCAATCAATAATGGTAGCCCACCAGATAATCCTTTTGAACTTATTTCAGCGGATAATGCGAAAGGTAATCTTGAAACAATACCAATCATAATCAACATCGAAATACCATTACCTATACCTTTTTCAGTTATACGTTCACCTAACCACATACAGAACATAGTTCCTGAAATTAGAGTGATGATCCTAACAATATTCATGAAAGGATTATCCATACCTTCATAGAACATAGATTCATTTAATGTAGCAGCTAAATAGCCTATTGACTGAGCTACAGTAATGAAAATTGTAAGAATTCTTGTATACTGATTAATTTTATTTCTTCCAGATTCACCATCTTTTTGAAGACGTTGAAAATGAGGAACAGCAAAAGTTAATAATTGTAAAACAATAGAAGCTGATATATATGGCATGATACCCAAGCCAAATACAGAAACGTTGTTAAAAGCACCTCCTGAGAAGGTATTAATAACACCTAATATTCCTTCCGAACTACTTGCATCTGTTATTTTACTCGGGTCAACACCGGGTAAAACAACAAAAGAACCTAGTCGAAACATAACTAGGAACATGATTGTAGTGAAGATTCTCGTACGGAGTTCTTCTATTGAGAATATATTTTTAAAAGTAGAAATGAAACGCTTCATTATCCTATAAGGGTAACTTTACCTCCTGCTTTTACAATAGCTTCAGAAGCTGATGTAGAAAAGGCGTGAGCAATAATTTCAGCTTTAATTGATTTAAGTTCTCCTTCTCCTCTTGCAAGGATTTTAACTTTGTCTTTGTTTCCAATCAAACCATTTTGGTTCATCAAAGCAAAATCAACTACAGAAGCACCAGTTCTTTCAATTAATTCAACTAATTCATCTAAATTAATTGGCTTAAACGATATTTTGTTCAAAGGTTTAAAACCAAATTTAGGTAAACGACGTTGTAAAGGCATTTGACCACCTTCAAAACCTATTTTTGAAGAATAACCAGATCTAGATTTTGCTCCTTTATGTCCTTTTGTAGAAGTACCACCTCTACCAGAACCAGTACCTCTACCGATACGTTTTGAAGACTTTACTGCACCTTTTGCAGGTCTTAATGTATGTAATTTCATAATACTTACTCGCTAACAACTACTAAATGATTCACTTTATTAAGCATTCCTTTAATTGAAGGTGTAAGTTCTTGCTCTACTGTAGAATTAATTTTACCTAAACCTAACGATTGTAATACACGTTTTTGATTTTGAGATTTTTTAATTGCACTTACAACTTGAGTAATCTTAACTTTTGCCATGATTATATTAAATTAACCATTAAATACTTTACTCATAGTAACACCTCTTTGCATAGCTACTTTATGAGGAGCTCTCATTTTAACTAATGCGTCGATTGTTGCTTTAACCACATTATGTGGATTTGAAGATCCTTTAGACTTAGCTAATACATCTTTTACTCCTGCACTTTCAAATACAGCACGCATCGCACCACCTGCAAGAACACCAGTACCTGGAGCTGCGGGTTTAATTAATACGAATCCTCCACTATATTTGCCTTCCATTTGATGGGGCAGTGTACCGTTGATAATAGGTACTTTAATAAGATTCTTTTTAGCGTCATCAATTGCTTTAGTAATTGCATCTGTAACTTCATTTGCTTTACCTAAACCATGACCAACAACACCATTTCCATCTCCTACTACAACTATTGCAGAAAAACTGAAACGACGTCCACCTTTTACTACTTTAGCAACACGGTTTATAGCAACAACATGCTCTTTAAGCTCTATTTCGCTAGCTTTAACCGTTTTAACGTTGACTTGAGACATAATATTTTTTCTTTTATTGAATTAGAATGCTAAACCACCTTCTCTTGCACCTTCAGCCAATGACTTAACACGACCATGATACAAAAAACCACCTCTATCAAAAACGATATTTTTAATACCTTTTGCTGATGCTTTTTCTGCTATTGCTTTCCCAACCATTGTTGAAATGTCGCACTTTGTACCTTTGCTAGATTTAAACTCTGTTGAAGAGCAACTTGCAAGAGTAGCTCCACTTATATCATCAATTAATTGAGCGAAGATACCTGTATTACTTCTGAATACAGACAATCTTGGTTTCTCAGCAGTACCAGAAATTTTATTTCTAATACCTCTTTTAATTCTGAGCCTTCTAAGATCTTTCTTAGTTGCCATATCTTAATTATTTAGATGCTGTTTTACCAGCTTTTCTTCGTACAACTTCACCTTTGAATCGAACACCTTTACCTTTGTAAGGCTCGATTTTTCTTAGAGATCTGATTTTAGCAGATACTTGTCCAATTAACTGCTTATCGATACACTCTAACGTAACAACTGGGTTCTTTCCCTTTTCTGTTAATGCAGAAACAGTAAGTTCTGAAGGTAACTTAAAGAAAATTCCGTGAGAGAATCCTAAACTTAATTCTAAGACATTGTTAGCAGCTGTTGCTTTGTAACCAACACCAACTAATTCAAGATCAATTTTGTAACCTTGACTTACTCCAACAATCATGTTGCTAATTAAAGAGCGATACAAACCATGTAATGCTTTGTGTCTTTTTTGCTCTGTAGGTCTAGCAACTACAACCTTTCCATCTTCTACGGAAACTTTAATATCAACATCAACTTGTTGAGTTAAAGTACCTTTAGGGCCTTTAACAGTTACAAGGTTTGATGGAGAAACTGAAAGTTCTACTTTTTCCGGAAGAGTTACAGGTAATTTACCAATACGTGACATACTATTTCGTCCGAATATTTAATTAATAAACAAAGCAAAGAACTTCTCCGCCTATATTTAGATTCTTAGCTTCTTTGCTGCTCATAATACCTTTAGAGGTAGATATGATTGCAACACCAAGACCATTTAAAACACGTGGCATTGTTTCCGCGTGTGTGTATTTTCTCAAACCAGGTTTGCTAATGCGTTCTAATTTAACGATTGCAGACTCTTTTGTAAGAGCATTATATTTTAAAGCTATTTTAATAGTGCCTTGAACAGCGCTATCTTCAAATTTATAACTTTGAATATACCCTTTATCAAAAAGTACCTTGGTTATCTCCTTCTTTACATTTGAAGCAGGAACCTCAACAACACGATGTTTTGCTTTTATCGCGTTTCTGATTTTTGTAAGGTAATCGGCTATTGGATCCATATTTTTAACAATTCTAACAACTTAATAAGAAATTAAAAGCCCTAAAAGGGCCTGCAAAGGTACAATATTATTTTTTAATAATAAAGTATTTTGAAATAAATTACCAACTGGCTCTTGTAATGCCTGGTATTTTACCATTTGCTGCAAGTTCTCTGAAAGTAACACGGTTGATACCGAATTTTCTCATATAACCTCTTGGACGACCTGTCAATTTACAACGATTGTGTAAACGTACTGGAGAAGCATTTTTAGGTAATTTGTCTAATCCAACATAATCACCTGCTTCTTTTAGAGCTTTTCTTTTAACAGCATATTTGTCTACACATGCTTGTTTTTTTCTTTCTCTAGCTTTTACCGATTCTTTAGCCATGGTCTATAATTATTTTTTCAGAGAAGCAAACGGCATACCGAATGCTTTCAGAAGTTCAAAACTTTCTTCGTCAGTCTTAGCAGTAGTCACAATAGTGATGTCCATACCAGTAATTTTATTGATTTTATCAATGCTGATTTCAGGGAAGATGATTTGTTCTTTTACACCAAGTGTGTAATTTCCACGTCCATCAAATCCTTTGTCATTGATTCCTTTGAAATCTCTAACACGTGGTAAAGCCACAGATGTTAAACGATCAAGAAATTCATACATATGATTTCCTCTTAGAGTTACCTTTGCACCGATTGGCATGTTAGCTCTAAGTTTGAAGTTAGAAACATCCAATTTGGATTTGGTAGCTACAGCTTTTTGACCAGTGATCATTGTAAGTTCATCCACTCCAACGTCAACTAATTTTTTATCTGCAACTGCTGCACCGATACCTTTATTGATTACAATTTTAGTAATCTTAGGAACTTGCATAACTGAAGAATATTGAAACTTCGTTTTCAATTCTCCAACAATATCTTTAAGATATTTATCTTTTAATCTAGGATTAGCCATTACTTGATTACCTCCCCTGACTTTTTAGCGTATCTAACCATTTTGCCGTTTTTATCTTCTTTGCGGCCAATTCTTGTTGCTTTACCTGATTTCGGATCAACATGCATAAGCTTGCTAATATGAATAGGAGCTTCCTTTTTAACAATGCCACCGTTTGGTACATTTGCTGTAGGCTTATTGTGTTTAGTAACAATATTGATACCTTCAACAATAGCTTTTTTATTTTCTTTATCTACAGAAATAACTGTTCCAGTTTTTCCTTTGTCATCACCAGAGATAACGATAACGTTATCTTTCGTTTTAACATGTAGTTTAACTTGTTTGTTGCTTGCCATAAGAATTAAAGAACTTCAGGGGCTAATGAAACGATTTTCATAAATTGCTTGTCTCTCAATTCGCGCGCAACTGGTCCAAAGATACGAGTACCTCTTGGTTCGTCATTATTGTTCAATAAAACGGCAGCGTTATCAGAGAAACGGATGTATGAACCATCCGCACGCTTAATTTCTTTTTTGGTGCGTACCACCACGGCTTTAGAAACCGTACCTTTCTTCATATTACCTGAAGAAATTGCTGACTTTACAGTCACCACAACCTTATCGCCTATAGAAGCATATCTCTTACCTGTACCACCTAGTACACGAATTACTAATACTTCTTTAGCACCACTGTTGTCTGCTACGGTTAGTCTTGATTCTTGTTGTACCATGATTACTTAGCTTTTTCAATGACTTCTACAAGTCTCCAACGTTTCAATTTACTCAATGGTCTTGTTTCCATGATGCGCACTGTATCACCAATACCGCACTCTTGATTTTCATCGTGAGCCATTAATTTCGTAGTCTTATGGATAAATTTTCCATACTTCGCGTGTTTTACTTTACGTTCAACAGCTATCGTAATAGATTTATTCATCTTATTACTCACTACTTTGCCAGTTCTTTCTTTTCTGGCGTTTCTTAGAACTTCTTCCATTATAGTTCGGTAGATTTAATCTTTCGACCTTAACTTATTTAACTTTTGCAGTAAGTTCAGTACTCAATTTAGCTATTAGCTTACGAGTATGACTTATTTTCATCGGGTTCTCAATTGGGGAAATCGCATGTGCAAATTTAAGCTTGTGCAAGTTCTCTTTTTCGGCAACGATACGTTGCTTTAAATCTTCTACCGATAAACCTTTTATTTCAGCAGTTTTCATATTATGATGCTACGTAATCGGGTCTAACTATAAATTTAGTTTTGAAAGGCAACTTTTGCGCAGCCAAACGCAAAGATTCTTGTGCCGTTTCTAAGGTTATTCCACCTGATTCGAATAAGATTGTACCTGGTTTGATACAAGCAACCCAATATTCAGGAGCACCTTTACCTTTACCCATACGAACCTCTGCAGGTTTTTGGGTAATTGGTTTGTCTGGAAATACTCTTATCCAAACTTGGCCTTCTCTTTTCATTGCACGTGTCATTGCGATACGTGCTGCTTCAATTTGGCGAGCTGTTAACCAACCACCTTCTAAAGACTTTATTGCAAAAGAGCCGAAAGCAATTCTATGACCACGGGTAGCAACTCCAGTTACTCTTCCCTTTTGCTGCTTTCTATATTTTGTACGTTTTGGCTGTAACATGACGTTATTTTATATACAGACAGAATCTCTGTTCTATTTGTTAGACTTTTTTCTATTACCTTCGCCGCCTCTTTTTCTTCTAGCGCCTTGGTTTGGAGAAGCATTATCGTTGTTAGAAGAATTTGGACCTGAAGTAGTGTTGCCTACATTTGGTGACAAATCTCTTTTACCATATACTTCACCCTTAAAGATCCATACCTTGATTCCGATTTTGCCGTATACAGTTAATGCTTCACCGATTGCATAATCGATATCTGCACGCAATGTATGTAGAGGAATACGTCCTTCTTTATATTGATCGGTACGTGCCATTTCAGCACCACCTAAACGACCAGATAATTTTATTTTGATACCTAGAGCTCCAACACGCATTGTACCAGCAATTGCTTGCTTCATAGCACGACGGTAAGAAATTCTAGCTTTTAATTGTTGCGCAATAGACTCAGCTACTAAAAGAGCTTCCATTTCAGGTCTTTTTATTTCAAAGATATTTATTAAAACATCTTTACCTGTAATTTTCTTTAACTCTTCTTTAATTTTATCTACTTCAGCACCACCTTTACCGATTACAACACCAGGTCTTGCAGTATTAATTGTAAGGGTTACTCTTTTAATCGTTCTTTCGATGATTATTTTAGAGATTCCGCCTTTAGGAATACGAGCTAGAACATACTTACGTATTTGTTCGTCTTCAACTAATTTTTCAGCAAATGTTTTGCCTCCGTACCAGTTAGAATCCCAACCTTTAACAATTCCTAAACGGAAACCTATCGGATTAACTTTTTGTCCCATGGTAATTAATTCGCTTTAGTTTTAGCTTTGCTTTTTTCAGCAGTTGCTTTTTTAGCAACAGCTTTTGGCTTTTTAGCAGTAGCAGCAACAACTTCTTTTTCTTCAACAACTGCAGCTGGTGCAGAAGGTAGTTCTTTTAAAGAATCAATCACAATTGTAATGTGGTTTGATCTTTTACGAACTCTATACGCTCTTCCTTGTGGTGCAGTGCGAAGTCTCTTAAGCATTCGACCACCATCTACAAAAATTTCACGAATATATAAATCAGCATCTTCAACTCTTATTTCAGAGTTCTTCGCTTGCCAATCAGCAACTGAACCAAGTACTAATTTTTCTAATTTTCTAGCACCTAATTTCGCTTGGTATTTTAAAATACCTAATGATAAGGTTACACGCTGCCCTCTAATTAGGTCAGCAACGAGTCTCATTTTTCTAGTAGAAGTTGGAACGTTCTTAAGGTGTGCCTTAACTGCTCCTTTAGCTGCAGCTTCTTTGGCTGCTGCTATCCTCTGTCTTTTGAGAACCGATTTTTTTATTTTAACTGTCGTTTCCATTGGAATACTTTGTCAAATGAATGACTTAATTATTTCTTACCTTTTGCAGCGTGACCTTTGAATGTCCTCGTTGGTGAAAATTCACCAAATTTATGTCCAACCATATTTTCTGTTACAAAAACTGGGATGAATTTATTTCCGTTGTGTACAGCGAATGTATGTCCAACGAAATCTGGAGATATCATTGATCTTCTTGACCAAGTCTTGATAACAGTTTTCTTAACTGAATCATTCAACGCCTGAACTTTATTTTCAAGACGGAAATCTATGTAGGGGCCTTTTTTGAGCGAACGTGACATTATTTACCCAATCTTTTGTTAACTCTCTTTTTTACAATCATATTCTTAGAGTACTTAGTAGCGCTTCTAGTTTTTCCACCTTTAGCGTATAAGCCTTTTCTAGATCTTGGATGACCTCCTGATGAACGACCTTCACCACCACCCATAGGGTGATCGACAGGGTTCATAGCAACACCTCTTACTCTTGGTCTTCTACCAGCCCATCTGTTCGCACCAGCTTTACCTTTTGTAAGGTTCATGTGGTCCGCATTTGAAACTGTACCTATAGTTGCATAGCAAACTACAAGAACCATTCTCATTTCGCCTGATGGCAATTTAAGAGTTGCGTATTTTCCTTCACGTGCTACTAATTGAGCATACGTTCCAGCGCTTCGAGACATTGCAGCACCTTTACCTGGCTTAAGTTCGATATTGTGAACTACAGTACCTAAAGGTATATCAGATAGAGGAAGTGCATTCCCAACTTCTGGAGCAGTACCTGGACCTGATAATAAGGTCATTCCTACTGTTAATCCTGTTGGAGCAATTATATATCTTTTTTCACCATCTGCGTATGACACTAATGCAATACGAGCTGTACGATTTGGATCGTACTCGATAGTTTTAACTACTGCAGGAATAGCGTGTTTATCTCTTTTGAAATCGATAATACGATATTGTTGCTTATGACCACCACCAATGTAGCGCATAGTCATCTTACCTTGGCTGTTACGTCCACCTGACTTCTTAATAGAAGTTACAAGTGACTTTTCAGGAGTAGATGTAGTTACATCGGCATACGATGCACCAACTCTAAATCTTGTACCAGGTGTAATCGGTCTGAATTTTTTCAGTGGCATGATTGAACCTTAATGATTATAGATTACTGTAGAAATCGATGATTTCTCCGTCTTTAACTTTTACGATTGCCTTTTTGAATGAAGATGTCTTTCCAGTTAAAAAAGAACCTTTGCTATAGCGCGTTTTCTTTTTCCCAGGAGCGATCATGGTTCTTACTTCTTCAACATTGACGCCGTACATTTTTTCAACTGCTTGTTTAATGGCAACTTTGTTTGCATTTTTATCTACAACAAAGCCGTATACTCCATTTTCATTCTGTGCAGACACCTTTTCGGTAATAAGGGGTTTCTTTAAAATACTCATGACTCTAATTAGTTGAGTAATGCTTCAATTTTCGCAACAGATCCTTCAGAAATAACTACTTTCTCTGCATTAACTAAATCATATGTATTGATTTGGTCTACACAAACAACTTTCGCTTTTTTCAAGTTTCTGCTTGAAAGGATTACATTTTTATCGATATCAGCTATCACTAATAAAGTCTTTTTCGTATCGAAAGAAAGATCTTTAAGAATTGCTAAATAATCTTTAGTTTTTGGGGCATTCAAAGTGAAGTTTTCAAGAACAGTCACGTTGCTTTCTTTCAGTTTATGGCTGAATGCAGACTTACGTGCTAAATCTTTAACTTTTTTGTTTACTTTGAAACCATATGTTCTTGGTCTTGGACCGAAGATAGTACCACCACCTACAAAAATAGGTGATCTACGACTACCTGCTCTCGCACCACCTGTACCTTTTTGCTTTTTAAGCTTTCTAGTAGAGAATGAAACTTCAGCACGTTCTTTAGCTTTGTGAGTACCTTGTCTTTGGTGAGCAAGATATTGTTTCACATCTAAATATATTGCGTGGTTGTTAGGCTCCACTGCGAAGATCTCGTCAGAAAGAATTACTTTCTTCCCAGTATCTTTACCTTTAATACTAAATAAGGATAGTTCCATGATTACTTCTCAATTAAAACGTAAGAATTTTTGGAACCAGGTACTGAACCGCTAACAACTAGCAAGTTATGTTCAGGATAAAGTTTCAAAATTTGTAAATTTTGAATTTTTACTCTGTTATTCCCCATTCTACCAGCCATACGTGTACCTTTAAATACACGAGCAGGAAATGAGCAAGCACCAATTGAACCAGCATGGCGAGCTCTGTTGTGTTGACCGTGTGTTTGACCACCAACACCAGCAAAACCATGTCTTTTTACAACACCTTGAAAACCTCTACCTTTTGCAGTTCCAACTACATCTACGAAGTCACCTTCAATAAATATGTCTTGTGCTGCTACTGATTGACCTAATGTCAATTCATTTTCAAATCCTTTAAATTCTACAAGTTTTCTTTTTGGAGAAACACCTGCCTTTTTAAAATGACCTAAAAGAGGCTTTGTAGTGCTCTTTTCTTTTTTATCATCAAATGCTAACTGTACAGCTTTATAACCGTCTGATTCTACAGTTTTGATTTGTGTGATAACGCAAGGAGCAGCTTCGATCACAGTACAAGAAATATAATTTCCTGCTGCATCGTACACACTTGTCATCCCTACTTTTTTACCTATAATACCGGACATCACCCTAATATTTTACGGAGAATATAATTTATTTTCTTAACCCTTCGCTAAAAAGGGACTGCAAAGATACGAAAAAATAAATGTAAGCAAAATTACTTTGTGTTTATTTTATCGAAATAGAGCCCTTGGTAGAAAAGAAATGTAATTCTTTCGAATTACATTTTATTATTTCCAAAAGATTGACCTTATCAAACTTTAATTTCTACGTCAACTCCACTTGGCAACTCTAATTTCATTAGAGCGTCAACTGTTTTAGAACTTGTTGAGTAAATATCAACAAGTCTTTTATACGTACAAAGTTGATACTGATCTCTTGATTTTTTGTTAACGTGTGGAGATCTCAAAACAGTGAAGATTTCCTTTTCTGTAGGCAAAGGGATTGGGCCACTTACGATAGCGCCAGTTGCTTTTACAGCTCTTACAATTCTCTCAGAAGATTTATCTACTAAGTTGTGATCGTAAGATTTAAGTTTAATTCTAATTTTTTGATTCATGATATTATTTGCTTACAGCAGTACCTTTAACTTTAGCTACTATAGTTTCTGCAAGGTTTGCAGGAACGAATTCATAATGAGAGAATGTCAATGAAGCAGTTGCGCGACCAGAAGTGATTGTTCTCAAATCTGTAACATAACCGAATAGTTCAGACAATGGAACAGCTGCTTTGATTACTTGAGCACCCATCTTAGTATCCATACCTTTCATCATTCCTCTTCTTCTATTCAAGTCACCTGTAACAGGGCCTGTATATTCTTCCGGAGTAACAACTTCTACAGACATGATTGGTTCCATGATTTTAGCACCTGCATTTTTAGATGCTTCTTTGAAACCTTGTCTTGCTGCTAATTCGAATGACAATGCATCTGAATCGACATCGTGGAATGAACCATGGAATAAACGTACTTTCATTGATTCCACAGGGAAACCAGCTACTACGCCATTCTTCATAGCTTCTTCAAAACCTTTTTGAATAGATGGTATAAATTCTTTAGGAATAACACCACCCACAATTTTATTTTCGAATTCTAATCCTAATTTCTCATCTTCACGAGGAGATAATTCGAATACGATATCTGCAAACTTACCACGACCACCTGATTGTTTTTTGAAAACTTCGCGATGTTCTGTGCTTTTCGTTAATGCTTCTTTGTAAGCAACCTGAGGAGCGCCTTGGTTAATTTCAACCTTGAATTCACGACGCATACGGTCAATGATAATTTCAAGGTGCAATTCACCCATACCTCTCAAAATTGTTTGGCCTGTTTCTTGGTCTGTATGCACATGCAAGGTAGGATCTTCTTCTACCAATTTAGCAATAGCGATACCCATTTTATCCGCATCTACTTGAGTTTTTGGCTCAATAGCATAACCAATTACTGGTTCTGGGAAGTCCATGGATTCAAGAACAATTTTATTTTTTTCATCGCACAGTGTATCTCCTGTTTTGATATCTTTAAAGCCTACTACAGCTCCGATATCTCCACATTGTAAACTGTCGATTTGATTTTGCTTATTTGCATGCATTTGGAAGATACGAGAAATTCTCTCTTTGTTTCCAGAACGCGTATTGTAAACGTATGAGCCTGATTCTAATATTCCAGAATACGATCTTACAAAACACAAACGACCTACAAATGGATCTGTTGCAATTTTGAAAGCTAATCCACAGAAAGGTTCACTTTCAGATGGCTTACGCGTAACTTCTTTCTCAGTATCAGGATTAATCCCAACGATATCATCTTTATCTAATGGAGATGGTAATAACTCCATTACATAATCAAGCATTGTTTGAACACCTTTGTTTTTGAATGAAGATCCACATAACATGGGTACAATCTTCATATCTAAAACTGCTTTACGCAAAGCGTTTAATATTTCAGTTTCCGAAATTGAATTAGGATCATCAAAGAATTTCTCCATTAATGACTCATCATAGTCGGCTACTGCTTCCAATAAGTTTTCTCTATACTTTAAGGTATCTTCAAGCATATCTTCTGGAATTGGAATTTCAGTAAAGGTCATACCTTTATCTGCTTCATTCCAAACCATTGCCTTATTACTAACTAAGTCAACAACACCTTTGAAAGTATCTTCAGAACCAATTGGCAATTGCAAAGGAACAGCGTTACTACCCAACATTTCTTTAACTTGCTTACACACGTTTAAGAAATCGGCACCAGAACGGTCCATTTTATTAACAAAACCTAATCTAGCAACTTTATAGTTGTTTGCTAAACGCCAGTTTGTTTCAGATTGAGGTTCAACACCATCAACCGCACTAAATAAAAATACCAATCCATCAAGTACACGTAATGACCTATTTACTTCAACAGTAAAATCAACGTGACCTGGTGTATCAATAATGTTAACGTGATATTGTTTGTCTTTATATTTCCAGCCAACTGTAGTTGCAGCAGAAGTAATAGTAATACCTCTTTCCTGCTCCTGCGCCATCCAGTCCATTGTTGCGCCACCTTCGTGTACCTCTCCTAATTTGTGACTTACGCCAGAATAGAAAAGGATACGCTCTGTAGTTGTTGTTTTACCAGCATCAATGTGAGCGGCAATACCAATATTTCGTGTGAGTTTTAAATCGCGAGCCATATTATTGTTTTGCAGAAATTAGAATCTGAAATGTGAGAATGCTTTGTTTGCTTCAGCCATTCTATGTACATCATCTCTCTTTTTAACTGCAGCGCCTTCGCCCTTTGAAGCAGAGATAATTTCACCAGCCAATTTATCTGTCATAGTCTTTTCACCACGAGAACGAGCATAGTTAATTAACCATTTCATTCCCAAAGCCATTTTTCTATCTGGACGAACTTCAGTTGGTACTTGGAATGTAGAACCACCTACACGACGAGAGCGAACCTCAACTTGAGGACTAACGTTGTTTAATGCTTTTTTCCAAATTTCTAAGCCGTTCTCAGAAGTTTTCTTTTCAACTAATGCAACTGCATCATAAAAAATAGTGTATGCTGTGCTTTTCTTGCCATCATACATTAAGCTGTTAACAAATTTAGTTACAGTTGTGTCGCTAAATTTAGGATCAGGAAGAAGATATCTCTTCTTTGGTTTCGCCTTTCTCATATTCTAATTATTTTTTCTTGCCTTTAGATTTAGCAGGGGCAGCGGCAACTTGGCCTGGTTTCGGTCTCTTAGCACCGTATTTAGATCTACTTTGTTTTCTACCGCTTACGCCAGCTGTGTCTAAAGCTCCACGAACGATGTGATAACGAACACCTGGAAGATCTTTTACTCTACCACCACGGATCAACACAATACTGTGTTCTTGAAGGTTGTGACCTTCTCCAGGGATATAAGCATTCACCTCTTTAGAGTTTGTTAAACGCACCCTCGCAACTTTACGCATTGCAGAGTTTGGTTTCTTTGGTGTTGTAGTGTACACTCGTGTACATACGCCCCTTCTTTGTGGGCAGGAATCTAGAGCAGGAGATTTTGACTTGAATACAAGTTGTTCTCTTCCTTTTCTTACTAATTGTTGTATAGTAGGCATTTATCCTAAGTATTTAACTATTCTCAATTTATCGGACTGCAAAGGTACGCATATTTGGCTATTCTGCAAATTGTGGATATTATTTTTTTCGAAATTCATCCACATATTATCACCAAATATGTTTTTCTTTATTATTTTATGCTCAATTAGCCAAATTAAGGGCTAAGCCTCTCCCATTGTTCCTCCAAAATTCATTGGAAAACGAGGAAATTCTTCTTGATCTTTTATTGCACCAAACGATTCTTCGTATTTTACGATATTATCGGTCAATGCCTGTAACAAGCGTTTCGCATGTTCTGGAGTAATTACTACACGTGATTTAACACGTGCTTTAGGTACGCCAGGCATCATACGAATAAAATCTAATACAAACTCACTGTTTGAATGTGCAATCATTGCTAAATTAGCATAAACACCTTCTGCCATTTCTTCGGGCAATTCAATGTTTAATTGATTCTGCATCATTTCCTCAGTTGGATTATTTTTGACTGCCATTTCTATTGTCGCTTTAAGAAAAAACAAGGGCAAAGGTTACAGAACCAATGCCCTTATATATTTTTTTAATATACAATTAACTTTGTTGTAACTCGCCTTTGCGAGCAGCATTGAAGGCTTCTTTAGAAGCAATCAAACTATCGTATTCTTCTTTTGAACCTACAATAATGTCATTGAATACTCGTTGACCAGTACCAGCAGGAATTAAGTGACCTACGATTACGTTTTCTTTCAAGCCTTTTAAGAAATCCATTTTACCTCTTACTGCTGCTTCACTTAAAACTTTTGTAGTTTCTTGGAATGATGCTGCAGAAATAAAGCTTTCTGTATCTAATGAAGCTTGTGTAATACCTTGTAACGTTGGCATAGAAACAGCAGGTTCAGCATCTCTAACTGCAACCAAACGTTGATCTTTACGCTTCAAGCTAGAGTTTTCATCTCTCAATTGACGCGCTGTAATGATCATACCTGGTCTTAGTTTTTCTGAGTCACCGCATTCTACAACAACTTTTTTATCTAAGATCGTATCGTTTTCTTCTCTGAATTTGAAACGATCCACTGCTTGGTTTGTTAAGAAAGATGTATCACCAGCTTCAATAATCTGAACCTTTTGCATCATCTGTCTTACAATTATCTCAATGTGTTTATCATTGATTTTTACACCTTGCAGACGGTATACTTCTTGAATTTCATTTACAAGATATTCTTGAACTGCAGTCGGTCCTTTGATTGACAAAATATTTGATGGCGTAATTGCACCATCTGTCAACGGGTTACCTGAACGGATGAAATCATTGTCCTGAACAAGGATGTGTTTAGACAAAGGTACCATGTATCTTTTCTTAACGCCATCTTTAGATTCAATAAAGATTTCTCTATTACCTCTCTTAATAGTACCATATGTAACGATACCATCAATTTCACTTACAACTGCAGGGTTAGAAGGGTTACGCGCTTCAAACAATTCCGTTACTCGAGGAAGACCACCCGTAATATCTCTTGTTTTACCGACAGAACGAGGAATCTTAACTAATACCTGACCTGGTTTAACAGCTTGTCCATCTTCGATTGCTAAATGGGCTCCAACTGGAATAGAATATTCTTTCGGATCACCTTTTTTAGGATTTACAATGATTGCAGGGTTTTTAGTTTTGTCTTTTGTATCAACAATAACTTTTTCTCTGTGTCCAGTTTGTTCATCTGATTCTTCGCGGAAAGTAACACCTTCTTCGATTGAATCAAATTGAATCGTACCTTCAAATTCAGATAAGATAACTGCGTTATATGGATCCCAGAAACATAGCTCTTGTCCTTTTGTAACTTTATCGCCGTCTTTAACTACTAAGAATGCACCGTATGGAACGTGATTACTCAATAACGTTTTGCCAGATACTGGCTCAACGATACGAATTTCACCTGAACGGCCCATTACTACTGTAACTTTCTCGCCTTCTAAATTTGTAGATTGAATTACTTTTAAATCATCAAAAGCAACTACGCCATCAAACTTAGCTTTAATTTTTGCATCAACAGTAATGTTGGATGCGGTACCACCTACGTGGAATGTACGAAGTGTTAACTGAGTACCTGGTTCACCAATGGACTGAGCTGCAATAACACCTACAGATTCACCTATACTAACCATTCTTCCGGTTGTTAAGTTTCTTCCATAACATTTAGCACAACATCCTCTTCTTGATTCACACGTCAATACCGATCTGATTTCCACAGCTTCAATACCTGACTCATCTATCGTTCTAGCAATTTCTTCCGTAATTTCTTCTCCTGAAGAAACCAATAATTCATTAGAAATTATATGGAATACATCGTGAACACTTACTCTACCAAGGATACGTTCTGTTAATGGTTCAACAATATCATCGTTATCTTTTAACGCTGAAACCGTAAGACCTCTTAATGTACCACAATCTTGCTCGTTGATAATTGCATCTTGTGCAACATCTACCAAACGACGTGTTAAGTAACCAGCATCTGCTGTTTTAAGTGCTGTATCGGCAAGACCTTTACGAGCACCGTGTGTAGAGATAAAGTACTCAATAACATCTAGACCTTCTTTGAAGTTAGATAAGATTGGGTTTTCAATGATTTCACCAATTGAACCTTGTAAGTTCTTTTGAGGCTTAGCCATCAAACCTCTCATACCACCTAATTGACGAATCTGTTCACGAGAACCACGCGCACCGGAGTGCATCATCATATAGATTGGGTTGAAGCCTTGTTGATCTGCTTCTAATTGTTGCATCAATGTATCTGTAATCTCAGAGTTAACGCGCGTCCAGATATCAATAACCTGATTGTAACGTTCGTTATCTGTGATAAGACCCATTAAGTAGTTACTCCAAACAGCATCTACTTCTTTTTTAGCACGATCAATCAATATGTGCTTATCTGCTGGGATACCAATGTTATCCAAACCAATAGAAAGACCACCTCTGAAGGCCATTTGGAATCCTATTTGCTTGATATCATCTAAGAACTTCGCAGTTTTAGACATACCAGCAATTTTGAATACCGTACCAATGATTAACTGTAATTTTTTCTTCGTTAAAAGTTCGTTTACAAAACCTACTTCTTCAGGCATTACTAAGTTGAACAATACTCTACCAGCAACGGTTTCGATCATTTGTTCAACTAATTCGCCATCTTCAGAACGTACTTTACCTTTAACTTGAATATGCGCATGTTGTGATAAACGACCTTCGTTGATAGCAATCACAACTTCTTCAGCGCCATAAAACTTCATACCTTCACCCATGATAGGATGTTCAGGAGTTGATTTACGGCCTTTTGTTACATAATAAAGACCCAAAACCATGTCTTGTGAAGGTACTGTAATAGGAGCACCATTCGCAGGGTTAAGGATGTTATGAGATGCAATCATCAATAAAGATGCTTCAAGAATAGCTTCATGTCCTAGTGGAACGTGAACCGCCATCTGGTCACCATCAAAATCGGCGTTGAAGGCAGTACACACTAATGGGTGTAACTGAATTGCTTTACCTTCAATTAATTTTGGTTGGAATGCTTGAATACCTAAACGGTGAAGTGTAGGAGCACGGTTAAGAAGGATCGGGTGACCTTTCAATACGTTTTCAAGAATATCCCAAACTACTGGATCTTTACGATCCACTATTTTCTTAGCAGATTTAACTGTTTTTACAATACCACGTTCGATTAACTTACGAATAATAAACGGCTTGAATAATTCAGCTGCCATATCTTTCGGAAGTCCGCATTCGTGTAGTTTCAATTCAGGTCCTACAACAATTACAGAACGGCCAGAGTAATCAACACGTTTACCAAGTAAGTTTTGACGGAAACGTCCTTGCTTACCTTTCAACATATCAGACAATGATTTCAATGCTCTGTTTCCTTCTGCACGAACTGCATTAATCTTACGAGAGTTATCGAACAATGAATCTACCGCTTCCTGAAGCATACGTTTTTCGTTACGTAAGATTACTTCTGGAGCTTTAATTTCAATCAATCTTTTCAAACGGTTGTTACGAATAATAACACGTCTGTATAAATCATTTAAATCTGAAGTAGCGAAACGACCACCATCCAAAGGAACTAATGGACGTAATTCTGGTGGAATTACAGGAACCATGCGGATAATCATCCACTCTGGTTTGTTTTCGATACGAGATTTAGCATCACGGAAAGCTTCAACAACTTTCAAACGCTTTAAAGCTTCCGCCTTACGTTGTTGAGAAGTATCGTTTGCTGCTGCGTGACGTAAGCTGTATGATAATTCATCTAAGTTCAAACGAGAAAGAAGTGTTTCTAACGCATCTGCACCCATCTTAGCGATGAATTTATTTGGATCTTTATCGTCTAATAATTGATTCTCACGAGGAAGTTTATCTAAGATATCTAGATATTCATCTTCTGTTAAGAAATCTAAATAGTTGATACCATCTTCAGATTTAACACCTGATTGAATAACAACGTAACGTTCGTAATAAATAATTTGATCAAGTTTTTTTGTAGGTAAACCTAACATATAACCGATCTTGTTTGGTAATGAACGGAAATACCAGATGTGTGCTACAGGCACAACTAATTCGATGTGACCCATACGCTCACGACGAACTTTTGCAGTCGTTACTTCAACGCC